>DJAM01000055.1 GCA_002429595.1 Coxiellaceae bacterium UBA6002 | reverse complement strand
TGGATTCCCGCCTTCGCGGGAATGACAGGAAGTTCGAAAGTACAAATTTGTGAGGGGGCGTGTTTTAGAAAGCACCCTCACCCTAGCCCTCTCCCGCAAGCGGGGAGGGAACAAGAAAACAGGAAAGTAGTCAAGAAAGAAGCCTAGCGGAGAACAATTAGAGCTACTTTCTTTTTCTGCCTTTCCCCCTTGCGGGGGAGGGAGTGAGCAATAAAAACGAGCAGATATTGAAAGACCAAATACGCATCACAGAGATCTTTTATTCCCTCCAAGGTGAAACAAGAACAGTAGGTTGGCCCACGGCATTTATTCGTCTAACCGGGTGTCCTTTGCGTTGCACCTATTGCGATTCCGCTTATGCCTTTCATGGTGGTAACTTGATGTCTATTGATGCGATTTTAAATCAAGTGGCTAGCTACCAACCAAAATATGTCACCGTCACCGGGGGTGAGCCCTTAGCGCAACCGCTTAGTTTAACGCTCTTAGCAAGATTATGTGATCAAGGGTATGAGGTTTCTTTGGAAACCAGTGGTGCACTGGATATTTCCAAAGTTGATCAGCGGGTCGTAAAAGTTGTAGACCTAAAAACTCCCGGTTCTCAAGAATGCCATCGAAATTATTATGAAAATCTAAATCATTTAAATCCTAACGATCAGATTAAATTCATCATTTGCAATCGCGAAGATTACGATTGGGCCAAAAAGGTTATTGTGGAATATGAGATTGCAAACCGCTGTGAGATTTTATTTTCTCCATCGTTTGGCCAAATTTCTAATCGCACACTAGCAGATTGGATTGTAGAAGATAATTTACCTGTACGTTTTCAGATACAATTGCATAAATATGTTTGGGGTGATGTCCCTGGGCATTAGATATTTTTCGTTCCCGAATCAAATAGACAATTTGGATAGAAGTTGCGATCCGGAACTAAGTTCTATATGGTCTGTATGATTCGGGAACGCAAGCGGGAGCGGGAACGAATGAAAGCCAATCTCTATTGTTGTTTTAATTTTTTAAGTTATAGTTATCTATTGTAATGGAACTGCTTCTAGCGATCGGAGAAAACAATGTTAGAAATCAACAATACCATACATGACCGCTTTATCAACTTAAAGACTCATTTGCAAACGCGTATCTTGGGTCAAGAAAATTTGGTCACAAGACTGCTTATCGCGCTCTTAGCTGATGGACATTTATTAGTTGAAGGTGCGCCAGGGCTAGCAAAAACATCAGCAATTAAAGAGCTCGCAGCTTGTATTGAAGGTGATTTTCATAGAATTCAATTTACTCCGGATCTATTGCCTTCAGATGTGACGGGTACCGAAATATATCGACCGCAAGATAGTTCATTCCATTTTCAACACGGCCCGATTTTTCATAATTTGATTTTAGCGGATGAAATTAATCGCGCTCCTGCTAAAGTGCAATCTGCCTTGCTTGAAGCGATGGCAGAAAAACAAGTTAGTATTGGTCGTATGACGTATCCATTGCCCACTTTGTTTTTAGTAATGGCAACTCAAAATCCAATTGAGCAAGAAGGAACTTATCCACTACCTGAAGCACAGCTTGATCGTTTTATTATGTTTGTGAAAGTAAATTATCCTTCTGCAGATACAGAGAAACAAATTTTACAATTAGCACGATCCTCATTACAAACAACGATCATCCAACCTAAATTAATCTCGCAAGAAAATATTTTTGCAGCGCGGAAAGAAATTATGCAGTTACACTTTAGTCCTGCATTAGAGCAATATTTGATACAGCTCATTATTGCAACTCGACAACCCAAACCTTACGGTGAAGAATTAGTTAAATGGTTACGTTTTGGTGCAAGTCCACGTGCTACTATTTATTTAGATCGTTGTGCTAGGGCGCATGCCTGGTTAAATGATCGAGACTATGTCGCGCCAGAAGATATTCACGCAGTTGCCCATGAAGTTTTACGTCACAGAGTGTTGCTAACATTTGAAGCAGAAGCTGAAGATGTTACGCCAGATCGCTTTATCACTGAATTACTGAACCGTATCGCTGTACCTTAACTCGGTATGAATATGCAAGGTATATCTGTTACTCTTGACGAATTGTTAAATTTAAGACATCTAGCAGAACAAATTCGTCTGCCTCATCCAAACTCATCACGCAGTATTCAGTCCGGTAATTATCAGTCGCCTTTCCGAGGACGAGGTATGGATTTCGTCGAAAATAGAGTTTATCAACCTGGTGATGATATCCGTAGTATCAATTGGGCAGTGACAGCTCGTACAGGTAAAGCGCACACCAAAGTTTATCAGCAAGAACGTGAACGACCAGTCTATATTATCCTTGATTTAAATGAAACGATGTTTTTTGGTACCAAAGTAGCTTATAAATCCGTCACTGCAGCTCACGCGGCTACTTTAATTGCTTGGGCAGCTTTAAAAAATGGTGATCGTATTGGTTCTTTACTCGTGAAAGAGGCTAATCACATTTTGCCGCCAGGTCATGGCAAGCAAAATTTAGTCGAACTACTAAAAAATATTGTCAAAGTTGTCGCGCCAGGACCGGCCAGTTATTCGGGGTTGGGGCAAGGGCTAAAAAAATTAAAACATACGATAAAATCAGGCAGCTTGATATTTTTATTTAGCGACTTCTATCATCTAGATGAATCCTTAAAAGAAGAGCTGCAGCACTTGGCGAAGTATCATGATATTACTAATGTATTAATCTATGATCCGCTAGAGAAAAGTCCACCTGTACAAGGTCGATACTTATTTCATGATTTCCACCAACATCAAAGTATCTTGCTAGATACTTATAGCAAAAAAGTTTGCGTTGATTATAGTGAAATTTACGCACAAAAAGTGAATTGCTTGAAAAAATTGTGTTATGCCACTGGCATGCAAATGTTGGAATTAGCTACCAACGATGAACTTGCTAAAATTATTAGGCAGGTACTATTGCGGAAGATGTTTTGATGCCACAAGATTTATTACAACAATTACGAGATATTCATTATCCGACACCTGTGCCGTTCTGGCCTTTAGCGCCGGGTTGGTATGTGCTCAGTGCTTTAGTTTTAATTACTCTTGGTGTGATCAGTTATTTTTTTTACTACAGCTTTGTTAAACATCGTCTCAAAAGAATCGTTCTGCAACGCATCCAGGAATTAGAACTTCAAGATGAAGTTAAAATTAATATTGCTGCAGAACTTTCCGTGTTATTGAAACGCGCTGCCTTAGCGAGTTATCCAAGGTCATTAGTGGCAGGATTGTTTGGCGAAGATTGGTTACAATTTCTTGATAAGACTGCAGCGACTACACAATTCACTCAAGGCTCAGGCCGATTATTAATCGTTTATCCATATAAACCGGAACATGAACATATTCCGTCTGATCTTTTTCATTTAATCAAAGAATGGGTGAAAAAGAATTTATGATACATTTTGAAAACCTTTGGTGGTTATTACTTTTACCTTTACCGTGGTTCTATCGTAAATATCGAAAACCCGTGAAAGTTAAATATGATTCAGGATTAAAGATTCCTTTCTTTTCGTCATTGCGAACAATGAGTAATGAACGCTTGTTGGCACATAATTGGCAAGTAAGACTGGGATATCTTACCTGGTTTTTATTGATACTTGCAGCAACAGGGCCACAGTTAATCGGTAAGGCTGTTAATTTGCCTCGTAGTGGTCGAGATATTCTCTTGGCAATTGACGTTTCCGGTAGTATGCAAATTCCGGATATGGAATTAAATGGTCAACCTGTCGATCGTTTGTCAGTTGTTAAAAATGTTGCGCAACAATTCGTTAAGGATCGCGCGGGTGATCGTTTAGGTTTGATTTTGTTTGGTTCTAGAGCCTATTTAGAAACGCCCCTTACTTTTGATTTGCAAACAGTTCGTGCAATGTTGCTAGATGCCACTGTTGGTTTAGCTGGAACTCAAACAGCTATTGGTGATGCGATCGGAATGGCAATCAAACATTTCATGAATTATCCAAGCGATAATAAAGTTCTTATTCTGCTAACCGATGGCGTGAATAACGAAGGCAATGCTTCCCCACTTGAAGCTGCAAAAATTGCAGCAAAATATGGTATCCGCATCTACACGGTGGGTCTGGGTTCAAATCAGGTTATTGTTCCATCTTTATTAGGACCACAAATTGTTTCAGGTGAATACGAACTTGATGAGGAAACCTTGAAGCAAATCTCAGGTGCGACGCGAGGAATTTATTTTCGTGCCAAAAATCCAGAAGACTTAATTAGTGTCTATGAGCAACTCAACAAAATGGAGCCTCGCATGGGTGAAAGTGAAATCTTTCGTCCAAAAACACCTTTATATTATTGGCCCTTGGGTATAGCGTTTCTCTTAGTATTAGCGCAAATGCTACTCAAAGCATATCCAAATTTATTTGATCTGATTAAGATCAATACTTCTAGGTAGTAGTTGATATGGAATTGCATTTTTTAAGACCTTATTGGTTTTTAGCCATAATTCCAATTTGCTATTTATGTTGGCGGTTAAGTCGGCAAAACATAGTCGATAATTGGCATAAAGTATGTGACAGTCATTTATTAAAAGAATTGTTAGTACAACCTAAGCACCAAGTTAATGTCCCCATACTGTTATTATTGTTAGGTTCACTATTATCCATCTTCGCTCTCGCAGGTCCAAGCTGGCATCAGGAAACACAACCCATTTATCGAGCCTCACAGGGTACAATTTTGGTGCTCAATTTAACGCCATCAATGTCTGACAAAATTGGAACAGCTACCAAAATAGATCGTGCTCGTTTTAAAATGCTGGATTATTTAAATAGTCAAAAAGAAGGCCTATCGGGACTCGTGGTTTATACTGATGAAGCACATGTGATTTCTCCGTTGACAGAAGACAATCGGACTATTGCTAATTTCGTACCTTCTTTAGACCCTGGTATTATGCCGACCTTTAATGATGACACCGCAGTAGGTTTGAAAGAAGCAGGTAAATTATTTAAACAAGCCGGTATTAATTCGGGAAATATTATTTTATTGACTGATAAGATCAGTAATGCAGATAGTACAATTGAGACTGCAAAATCACTTGCTTCAGAAGGTTATCGATTAAATATTTTAAATATCTCTGACTCTCCTAATAACGATCCTATTTTCAAAGAAGTCGCGCAAGCGGGTGATGGCAAAGTCATACCGTTAGCGCCAAACAATAAAGACATTAATCAACTCCTGGCTCAGACTAAAATTAAAACATGGTCAAACTTAAAACGTAGCGATGAGAAAGGTCGTTTTTGGCACGATGATGGGCGGTGGTTTGTTTTTATGTTGTTACCCTTAGCTGTTTTGGCATTTCGAAGAGGTTACTTATAAATATATGAAGCGTATTCTTCGGATTTTTTTATTTTTTAGTTTGTTACTGAATATTGGTCTTTGCCATGGCGCTTGGCGGGATTGGTGGCTAAGAAAAGATCAACAAGGTATGCGTCTTCTGAAATCAGGAAAAGCCGATGTGGCAGCAAAAACATTTGAATCTGGAGATTGGCAAGCGGTAGCAAACTATAAGTCACAAAATTATACGCAGGCACAAGAAGCTTTCGGCCAAAAAAATGATGCGACCAGTAATTACAATATGGGTAACGCGTTGGCTTTACAGGGAAAGTATGAAGAAGCAATTGCTTCTTATGATAAAGCTTTGGAGCAATCTCCTAATATGGCCGATGCCGTTTACAATCGCGAAATCGTCAAGAAATTGCTAGAACAAGAAAAAAAGAAACCCAAAGACAAGCAAAAAGATAAAAAGGATAACCAAAAAGATAAAGACAAGGATAAGAATAAAGATAAGAAAGATCAGAAAAAAGATGACCAGAATAAAGATAACAACAAAGATCAACAAAATAATAAAGACCAAAAAGACAATAAAGACGATCAGCAAAATTCACCGCAGAGCAAAAATCAAAATGCTAACTCTGATAAGCAGCCACCTAACAATGATGATGGTGATGATAAAGGAAATAATAAAGGGAATAACAACGGCGAAAACAAAAACCAATCGAATAAAGAAGGGAGTGATCAAGATAAGAAAGATGATCAAGGTAAGGACAAAGATAAAAATAACAAACCGGGCGATAAAAAAGATCAGGGAAAACCAGAAAATAATGGCAATAATGCTCCGCAACAAGGCGGAAATCTTCCTAATAACTCTCCTTCGCAAGAGCAAAAGCAAGAAAAATCAGGTACGAAAGGAGGTGATCAGCCTGCTGAGCAGCAACCTCAGCAACAACCAGGCCAACAAGATAATAGTAATCCAATGTTAAGTAACTCACCAATGACTCAAGGTTCAATGGCAAAGGAGGAGAAAGATAAAGAAGGAGGTTATGCTGCGAAACAAAAGCAATTAGATGCAGATACTGATCAATGGTTACAACAAATTCCAGATGATCCTGGTGGTTTGTTACGACGAAAAATAATGCGTGACCATATCAGAAAAATGAATCAAGAGGCAGAAGATTAGATGAAAATAAAATCTCTTATTATTCTTGTTGGTTTATTTTTTTATACGATAGCGTCAGCTACGATCCAAACGGAAGTTGATAAAGCTGCTATTGCGGCAGATGAAATGGTGACGCTTACCATTAAAAGTAGTGACCACTTAAGTCTGTCTCCCGACATTGAACCTTTAAAAAATGATTTTTACATTGTTGGTACCAGTCAAAATTCGTCTTTTAATATCACAAATGGGTCAGCAAGCTATCAAACAGAATGGCAGATTGGATTAATGCCAAAACATGATGGCGATCTTCAAATTCCAGCCTTGCTAGTCGGCAAAGAGAAATCGGCGCCACAAATTATTCATGTAGCTGCAACCAAAACAACCAATAGTAATTTGTTACCACCTACTGTTAACAATGATATTTATATGGAAACTAGCGTTATCCCCAAAGAAGCATTCATTCAGGAACAATTTATCTATAGTATTAAATTATATTTTTCGCGCACCATTGGTAACGCCTACCTCGTTCCCCCAGATATGCCTGATGCAAAAATTTCACAAAATGGCCAAGACATCATTTATTCAGTGACGAAGAAAGGACGATATTATCGCGTGTTGGAGCGTTCTTATTTGATCACTCCAGAAAAAACGGGTAGCTTCACAATCGATTCACCAGTTTTAAAAGGGTACCTAGAATCTTCTGGTGATCGCTATGACATGTATAATTTTAGTGCTCATAATGTTCGACCCATAAAAATAATTGGGCCCACTCAAAAAGTAGTTGTCAAACCTAAGCCCGCAAACTTCATCGGTCGATGGTTTCCTGCAAAGAAAGTTACCCTAAAAGAGTCTTGGGAGCCAAGCGAACCTAAGTTCAGGGAAGGAGAGCCTGTAACCCGAACTATTGAAGTGTCAGCGGTAGGCGCTACGGGTGAGCAAATTCCAAACCTTGAAGTTTCCCAATCGGCCAATATCAATAGTTATGCTCAACCGCCTAGAAGAGAGACTAATACCGATAATGGCTTACAGGCTGGCCAAATGAAGCAAGATATTGTTTATATCCCGACTGCTTCAGGAAAAGTTATTCTTCCTGCTGTCTCAGTTAAGTGGTGGAATAGCACTGCTAAAAGACAAGAAGTGGCAAAATTGCCCGCAAAGACCATTCAAGTTTTACCTGCTTTGAGCCAGCCATCTGGCACGCAAACTGCTTCAGCCAAGCCAGCGCTTAAAGCACCTAGCCAGTCAATCAAAGTATCGCAACCCCAACCACGAACCAAGGGCGCTAACATTATTTGGCCGCTGGTAGCAGTGACGGCTATTTTACTTTGGATAATTACGATGGTGCTGTGGCGAAGGCAATCTCGTCAACCTAGGCTTCATTCTGGCAGATCTGGCCACACGCTAAAATCACTCCAACACAACCTGAAAATAAGTTGTGCTCAAGGTAATCCTAAGCAAACCCGAGACGCCTTTTTAGACTGGGCCAGACTTCATTGGAAAAACCAAAATCTGCACAATTTAGCAGACATAGCAGCTTTATTAGAGCAGGAACAGGCTGCCTCATTTTTAAAGCAGATAATGGAGTTAGAAGCGGTTTTTTATGCCAGCCACCACTCAAAATGGCAGGGACACGATTTTTGGCTGGCATTTAATGAATATCTCAATGATCATCAAAAACAGCAAAGCGAACATGTGGATCCTTTACCGCCTCTATATTATTCGGATTCATAAAAAACTTGTTATTCTTCTACAAATCAGTATTATTTCCATCTTGCTTGGGCCGTTAGCTCAGTTGGTAGAGCAGCGGACTTTTAATCCGTTGGTCCCGCGTTCGAGTCGCGGACGGCCCACAAATTTCCTCTTCTTCTCAATTATGGCTCTTTTCCCGAAAAATAGGGGCACTCGTTATATAAATGGACTGAATGCATGCTTCAAGGTAGACGACAGCTCCAGAGAACACTCTTACTGTTTCTAGTTATTTATCAATCGGATTGCTTTGCGAATGCCTTAACAGCGATTGGTGACATCGGTCAGTTCCTGCTACCAACGACAGCATTAGTATCTACCTATTTCTTACATGATCATGAAGGTCTAATTGAATTTAGTAAGGCCTACCTGACTAGTATGACGACTGTGTTTCTATTAAAACCAATTTTCAACCGCAGACGCCCAGACTATGGCTATCAGTCTTTTCCGAGTGGTCACACTGCGAGTGCCTTTGCTGGGGCTGGATTTATACAACAACGCTATGGTTGGCAATATGGCGTACCAGCCTATTTACTAGGCGGGGTTGTGGGTTATAGTCGCGTCGCGTCAAAACATCATTGGACATCAGATGTTATCGCAGGTGGACTTATTGGAATTGGAGCCAATCTTTTGTTTACCAGGCGATATCCACAGCTATGTGTTGGTCCTGCCTTTGATGATCAGCAAGTTGGGATATCAGCCCAAGTATCTTGGTAACTGCTGGGGAACGTCCCATAGGAGCGTATGAAAGATAAAATTATCGCAATCGAGGATTCTAGTCACGAACAGCAAGTTCTGAAGTTACAATCTAGTAAAGTGAAGTTCCCTTTGTCTTCTGAAGACAAAGATTTAATCGCTTTGATGAAGCAAATCATTGTTTCACTTCAGGGAGTAGGTCTTGCAGCGCCACAACTTGGCATTAATAAAAATATTGCCGTTATCTATATTCCAGAAAATGCTGCTTTACTTAGAGATAATGCAATTGAAAAACCATTGCACGTTATTATTAATGCCAAATATGAACCTATTGAACCTGAAGAAATCTATAGTGATTTTGAAGCTTGTTACTCAGTAAAAAGTGTTATGGGCAAAGTTCCAAGATATAAAGCTATACGAGTCAGTTATCAGAATGAGGAAGGGAGTGAAATTGTCAAAATCGAAGAAGGTTTTTACGCTAGAGTCTTACAGCACGAGATTGACCATTTGTACGGCTTATTGATCACAGATAGATTAACCTCAAGATGCCTTCAAGGCACGCCTGAAGAAATGCTCAAAATTAGAAGAAAGGAACTTTCTGAGGAGAAAAGAGCATTGTTTGACAAGTTAATAAGACATAAAAGCTTGGCTGATAGAGAATAAGCTGACTCTAACTATGGTAGTTTACTCAATATCAACATGGCATTTTGCGTATTAAAATTTTATTGGATTCGATATAAAATTACTCTAATTCCAACAATTTAATACAGATCAGCATTATGAATTATCCTTCTGCCATTACTATTAATGATTTAGGCAGTTTTTTGTCTAAATTAGCAGAAAATAGCGACAACGTTTACTGGCTCATTAGTCCAGATTTTCGCAAGCTGGAGTATATTAGTCCTGCTTTTGAAAAGATCTGGGGAAGATCTCCCGCTGAGCTCTATATAAATCCACAAAATTGGATTAATTATTTGCATCCTGAAGACGTTCGAGAGCGGTATCTGCTTGATGAATTAGCCAAACGAATAGCTGAAGATGGTGAAGGAGCTAGATTCGTTGAAGATTATCGAATTATCAAGCCTAGTGGTGAAGTTCGATGGATTATAGACCGTGGCTTTCCAATTTTTGACTCACAAGGTGACTGTTGTGGGGTTACCGGGGTTGCAGTGGATATTACGGAGCTCAAAGAACGTGAAATTGCCATCATTCAAACCAAAGAGAGAATGAAAGCGGAGAGAGCGAAATCGATTTTTATTTCTAATATGAGCCATGACATACGAACACCGCTTTTAGGAGTGATTGGCAATTGTGATCTCTTAGAAAAACAGGGTGAATCGCTACGAGATCGCGAATTAGCACATACTATTCACGTTTCTGCTGAGCGCTTAATGCAATTGCTAGATGATATTTTAGAACTCGTGTCTGCCGATGAAAATGCTGAAAACACTCTTGTTGTACGACCTTTTAATTTAAAGGAACGTATAGCTTTCATTCACGATCTCATCCTCCCAAACATTTTAGAACAAAATATTAAATTGAAGATCGATATTGCTGAAACAGTTCCGGAATACATTATCAGCGATCGAATTAAGATTGATCGTATTTTGCTTAATCTAATGGGTAACGCGTTAAAATTCACGTCTGCAGGAACAATTTCTCTTAAAGTTTCTCTTGTCGATCAGATAGCAAATGAACTGTGGTTGGAATTCAAAATTAGTGATACAGGTATTGGTATTGCTGCCGATCAAATTTCAAAGATTTTTGAACGATTTTATCGAGTGAACCCATCTTACGAAAATAAATATAAAGGACATGGTGTCGGTCTGTACGTTGTTCAAAGATACGTTTCTCTATTACGAGGATCAGTTACTGTTAGTAGTGAACAAGGAAAAGGATCGACATTTAATATAAAAATTCCTGTACAAATCGCTAATCCAGAAGACTTCAACAATATTCAGAAATTAGAAGAATTGGCGCAAACAGATAATTCATTAAAATTTAAACACCAACCTGAAATTAAAGCTACCCCTTGCGAAGGAGAGCCCAATACTACTTCTGAGCAGAAAGTTTTGGTAGTGGAAGATGACTTAATTGGCAGACGCGTCGTTAAAACATTTTTGGAACGTGCTGGATTTTCGGTTGATGCTGTAGAAAATGCAGAAAAAGGATTTTGGCAAATTATGCACTGCCATTATGATTTAATATTGACGGACATCGGTTTGCCTGGAATGAATGGCAACGAATTCACTGCAACCATTCGTGGTTGGGAAAAAGCGACGCGACAAATTCCAAAACCAATTGTTGGTTTAACTGCCCATGGCGCCAATCAACAATCAGCTGCGAAGAAAGCAGGAATGAATATTCTGCTTAAAAAACCACTTAATGATGCTAAATTAATGAGTATTAGAGAATTATTCTCCGAAGCTAAATTGAAATCACTGAATAAAATGAATTGTGTTTATGAGGCCATTAGACTAGAAAACAGTTTGCCCGACACAGAAGGTGATTTGTTTGGGCTTGAAAATTTCCCACTATTTAATCAAGAAAAGGCGCTTGAGACCTGTGAGAATATGATGATGATTAAAGAGCTCTTCTTAATTTTAATTAACCGCATATTTCCAGAGGAACTACCTGCTTTAGAATCAGCATATAAAAAAAATGATTGGAAAACTATTCAAGATATCGCTCATAAAGTTAAAGGCAGCGCATTATATTGCGGCACGATTAGATTAGGTTATGCTTGTCACTATTTAGAACAATACCCTCTACAAGATGATGAAGACGAGAAACTTGGACTGCTCTATCAGCAATTACTGGTCGTTATTGGTGAAACAAAGCAATTTATTTTTGATTGGTTGAAACAAATTAACTGAAGTTTTTGTTTAACTTGTTGAGGCGCTTGCTAAAGGTGAGATAGGTTCAGGTTGTGTATTCGAACCAACTCTTGCAGGCAAGGAACTCAAACCGAAACGTGTCCCCGTTTTTGTTCTATTGAAGTCTGAACTAGGCATACCTTTAACTTCTAACTCCGTATCGCTGCTACTGCTTTGAATAGATACGGTCAGATTAGAAGGCTTATGAGCATTCAAGTCAGAGATAATTTTAGAGTAGTCCTGTTTATGATGTTGCACTTCAGGTTCTAAGCTTTTAACGGCTCTGGTGTAATAGCGTTCTGGCTTTCGAGACAAAAGTTCTCTGAAAAATAAACCTATACGCGAACCGATATTAAGCACTCGATGTTTAAACGTTAAAACTTCTCTTGCTACCGGTACGACGTGGTTAGACTTAGGAGAGAAAAGTTGCCTGATGCGATCGACTAGTTTAGATGTATTTATGATGAGTGTGGTACCCACCTCGAGTAGATTTTTAGGAATGAGTAATGCCAATTGTGCTGTTAGTGTCAGAATTTTATTGGTGGCATTCAATGCGATTGCTGCACCTTTGATTAACTGAGTTTTAGCTTCAGTGTAAGGCTTACTCGAAAGAGTCAACGGACTCAACACAATCCGCACTGTTAACATTAAATTGTGTGCTATATCTTCGATGAACTCTGCAAGAATACTTGGTGTTTCTTCATCTTCGGGAAGTGCAGCTTCGAGCGAGATCATGCCTAATTTGGCTCCAATCATAATTTTCCCAAGAGCAGGTACTGTGCCTACATCATCTCTGCAGAATGCTGATACATAAGGAATGTTCATACCATTCGTTATTAAATTACCAAAACCATAAGAGACACAGACTCCAACGCCATAGAGAAATGGATCCTTGCTAACTTCGCGTATGATTTTAGCTAAAGCACTATCAAAGCCCTGAGAGGCAGTATTCATAGATACGCCCATTGCTTTTGCTAACGTAAATCCTGAAGCAATTCCTTGGCTCATACCTGTCTTCGCGATCGGTCTGCCGACCGCTTGGCAGGATTTAATGATTGCCGTAGCTTGGCCTACATTAAAACCGCTTTTAACTAATACTGCTTGTAAAATAGCAGGTGACATGACGGCGGCTCCGCCTATTGCATAAGCTAATGCGGCTATAAAACCCGTTACAGGATGTTTTTCAAAAACGCCATCTTTAAAAATTTCGACAAAGCCCGTTGTTGCATGAACAATCGAAGAAAAAAGATCATGTGGTGCGTACGGTCTAAGAGGCTTTTGAGGAGTCGCATATTGTAGATGCGTTTCTAAAAAGCCTTTTGATGTGAATTGATTCCAATGCGTTGCTGTTTTAACCCAATCTTCGTAATGACTTAACGAATTTTGCAAAGGAATATCTTTTGGAGGGTCTGGAATTTCTACATACGGGCTAGGAAAAGCTTTTCGATAAAGTTTGGCCCATAAGCCTTCTTTAACATCTTGAATTAAACAACGCGTTTGTTCCGCTACTTTGTTTAAAACAAGTTTGGGTGCTCGAACGATGACCGCAGTGAGTTCACCAATTACTCTGTAAAGCATTCGCCCAATTAACGTGG
The DNA here is from genome assembly GCA_002429595.1 of Coxiellaceae bacterium UBA6002. Taxonomy (GTDB): domain Bacteria; phylum Pseudomonadota; class Gammaproteobacteria; order UBA6002; family UBA6002; genus UBA6002. The sequence continues at coordinate 8,633 of DJAM01000055.1, read as the reverse complement.
AAGTATAAAGATTATTACCGCCTAATTTTTCACGGTACTTATAAAAGTCGTGATTATATTGCTCTTTAATGTCAAATTTCTTTTCAAAATAATTTTCAATTTTTTGCATTAAACTTGCAATTGGAGCTTGGCCACTAACAGTTGTCACCACAAGATTCAAAGCGCTAAGGGGTGCATGGCAAAGAGTAGTTAAGCCCCATGCTAGAAAACGCTTTAGCTTCTGTCCTTTGCTGTGAGTGGAAAAATTATTCCATCCTGCTGATTTGACTACTTCTGCTTCAGGCTCAGATGATCGTGCTTCTTGAAGTGCAGTAATACCAATGAGTACTTTTTCCTGATCTTCTTTGCTTGTTCCAACATGAAATGAAGATTGATATAAAACTTTATTACTACCAAAAGAATCTTCTTTGCCTGCTCTTTCACGAAAATCAGATTGATGTTCTTTGGTAATGGGATTTAATTGATCGTAAACATAACTATTAACGACTACTTCTGCATCGACTATAAAGTCTCTTAATTTGCCTCTGAATAAAGAATCATCGCTATTTGCGGTAATTAAATCGTTACGTGCTTGTGCAAAGTCTAAGGTGTTACTAAGCTGGTAGACAAGAAAAGCTTGCAGTTGATCGCTAATATCTTGTGGGCTAAGTTTGTTGGGTCGTAATGCATGTAGAAAGTCACGAGCATGCTCAATATGCGTCTTATACTCAGTTTGCATATTTTCAAGAAAATCAGGGTCGTAACTCAAATATTTTTCCAACAGAACCTGGTCTAAATGAAGAGTTTTTAATTCTTTGCGTAGCCCGGCAAGATCTGTTCTATTCTCAATAGCACGGCGAATCGTTCGTAACGCTTCGTATTCATGCTCTAATTTAACTAGAAGTGTGTTTAGCGTTATTTGAACTTTTAAAGAATAAGTTTCTTTCGTCCTATCATTGAAATTACAAATGCAGCGCTCTAAAGGTTGTAAGAGCCGAGTAAGATGTTGAATTCTTTTAACGATGAATTTTTTCAGATCTGTTTTATTGGTGGTGATTTGCGCTTTTACTCTTCGCTCTTCAACTAATAAATTATATTGACCAACTGTCTCGATGACTTTCGAAGTAAGTGCCTGAGAACGAGTTAAGCCAAGATCTTGCAGCGCAAGAATTTCATTTGCGCTGGTGTGATACAGAACATGAGTATCTTTAGTAACATTCTTTTTAACTATAATACTTAAAATGCTATCCGCTAGTTTGAATTTGTGATTGGTATAGCTATTTTCAAGAAGCCCCCACTGCAAACCAGAAAACCCTAAGCTTTTCAGAACAAAATTAAGAGTGCGATGACGAGGTTGTGCTATTTTGAAAGTTACGACTTCCTGATTCTCTTGCAATACAGGATTACTTGGATCGTATTGAGAAGCAAGATTATCAATTAAGTATTTGTTAAGGATTTCGAAAAAGACATTGTCTTCTGTGGGAATCTCATCGAGTGAGATTTTTTTAGAAATAGCTTCTGATAAAGTACGTTCGTTTAATAGTTGCATTGCTGTTTATCAACTTTCGGCGTTATTTAAATTGAACTATTGCCGAGGATGAATCTTAACTGTTTTAATAAAATTACCTTCAATATCTAAGACTTCTAAAGGGTGATCTGCAATTTTTACACAAACTACAGAACTTGGTATTGATTCCAGGTGTTCCAATATTAACCCATTTAATGTTTTAGGGCCAGTAATTGGTAATTCCCAATTTAAAGCGCGATTTATTTCGCGAATACTAGTACTGCCATCCACGAGATAAGTGCCATCTGCTTGGGGTAGTAAATCTTTAGATGAAGCGGCAAGGTCAGTCGTAAATTGCCCGACAATTTCTTCCAAGATATCTTCAAGAGTCACCAACCCTTGAATGTCTCCATATTCGTCGACAACTAATCCAATTCGAGTTTTTTGCTGTTGAAAATTTATCAATTGATTATTTAATGGTGTCCCTTCAGGAATAAAATAAACTGAATCAGCAGCATTTAAGAGTTCTTCTTTCGAACCTTTATTTTCAGCAATTAGATTCAAGACGCTTCGAATATGTAAAATTCCTTCAACATTATCGATGCTACCATGATAGATCGGAAGACGTGTATGTTGGCAGGTTTGTAGGTGTGCAAGAATCACGGGCCATTGCTCATCCAAGTCAATGCCGATGATATCATTACGAGGAACCATGATATCTTCTACAGTGACCGATCCTAAATCCAACACGCCGAGCAGCATGTCTTGGTAACGATTACTCGACTTGCCAACGGCTTCATAAACTACGGTACGTAGTTCTTCATGCGAAAGCTCCATTTTATGTTCCGCTGTACGTCTAATTCTAAAAATTTGTAATAGACCATTAGCAAGGCCACTTGCCACGAATACTAATGGATAAAAGATTTTTAATAGAATCTTAAGCGGCCACGATGCGGTGAATGAAACCTTTTCAGGATAAAGTGCAGCAATAATTTTAGGTGTAATTTCAGCAAAGATTAAAACAACAAATGTTAAAATTAATGTCGTTGCGGCAACTCCAACTTCACCCCAGTATCTGACTGCAATCAAAGTAGCAACGGCAGAAGCAAAGATATTTGCAAAGGTATTGCCGATTAAAATTATTCCAAGCAGTTTATCGGGTCGCTCTAAAAGTTCGCTCACCCGAAGGGCCGCGCCATGATGTTTTTTTGCAAGATGCCGTAATCGATAACGATTAATAGACATCAGGCCAGTTTCACTACTCGAAAAAAAACCTGACACGAGGATCAAACAGAGTAACAAAATGAGTAAAACGTGTAAGGGTAACGCGTTCAAGGTAAGAATTCCATTATGATGATACTACTGAAGTAGATGATAGAGAGAATAGCTACTCCGCTAAGTGTGCAATAAATTGCTTTTCTTCCTCGCCAGCCAAAGTAAAAACGACCGACCAAAAGTGCGCTAAAGACTAACCAAGCAAGAAATGTCAAAATGGTCTTCTGTAGAAAAACATTTAACAATACTTGATGGAAAAATAAGATACTGGTGATGAGAACACCACTTAATAAAACGACCCCAATGGCGATTGTGCCAAACAAGGTGGTCTCCATTGTCTCAATGGGTGGCAAGGCTAAAGAGATTCTCAAGTTTTTTTGTTTGAGAAATCGTTCATGAATGGCCAGGGTCACCGCCTGCAAACCGGCTAGGAATAAAACGCTGAAGGTTAAAATAGAAAGCAAAATATGAAAAAATTGTTTGTAATTAGCAGCAGTTTGAATGATGTGGCTAGCTGGAAATGCAGCAACTAAAATTATAGAAAGACCTGCCAGGGGATAGATAATAATATTTAAATAGGCCACTGGTCGAAAAATAACGAGGAACATAATAAAAATAGCGGTAACCCAGATAGCTAAAGATAATAGATTGAACTCAGTGAGATTTTGACCCGATGTCACATCGATCCAGCGATACAGTAAAATACTATGCAGGGTAACTGCTCCAGCACCAAGGATAGTCGCAAATTTACTTAAGCTTTTTTGGTTAACCAGGGAAGCGCCGGCCTGAAAAATGGCACCTAGAGAATAAAGAATTAAAGCGATTGGATAGAAGGTTACTGCGAACATGTCGTCGTAGTTAGTCAATAAAAACGCGATTGTACCATGGCAGTAAAAAAAGATAAACTAAGCAAATCTTTATAACCCTATAGCTAAAGTGAGTCGAATATGTTTAGCAGCTTAACGGAAAGTCTGAGTAAGACGTTCAAAAACCTTACTGGCCAAGGTCGTTTGACCGAAAACAATATTAAAGATGCAGTACGGGAAGTGCGAAATGCCCTACTTGAAGCTGATGTTGCCTTTCCAGTCGTGCAAGAATTTATTGAAACCCTTAAAGAAAAAGCCCTTGGGGTTGAAGTACTTCGAAGTGTAAGCCCAGGCGACACTGTGGTAAAGCTAGTACATGATGAATTAACTCATATCTTAGGGGATGAATCGGTCCCGCTTAACTTACAAACCCAGCCCCCAGCAATTATTCTAGTAGCGGGTTTACAGGGGTCAGGTAAAACCACCACAGTCGCTAAACTTGCGAAATGGCTTAAAGAAGAGCACCAAAAATCGGTGATGGTCACAAGTGTGGATATTTACCGCCCCGCTGCAATTAAACAGTTGGAGACATTAGCTACTCAAGTTAACGCCCATTATTTCCCCAGTTCTACAGGGCAAGATCCCGTCGCTATTGCGAAAGATGCAATTGCCAAGGCTAAAACCCAATTTATTGATGTCGTGATTATCGATAGCGCCGGTCGATTACATATTGATGATGAAATGATGGCAGAAATTCGTCGTATACATCAGGCGATCAACCCCATTGAAACGTTGTTTGTGGTAGATAGCATGACCGGTCAAGATGCAGCGAATACCGCTAAAGCATTCAACGAAGCACTTGAGCTAACGGGTGTTGTGCTGACCAAAACAGATGGTGATGCCCGCGGTGGCGCTGCCTTATCAATTCGCCAAATCACACATAAACCCATTAAATTCATCGGTGTAGGCGAAAAGGTCGACGCGTTAGAAACATTCCACCCAGAACGTATCGCTTCCCGTATCCTTGGCATGGGTGACATCCTATCCTTAGTCGAAGAGGCTCAACGCAAAGTAGACAAAGTCCAAGCAGAAAAAATTGCCAAAAAGCTCAAAAAAGGCAAGTCCTTTGATTTAGAAGATTTCAAATCACAACTAGAACAAATGCGGAATATGGGCGGTATAACGGGTTTACTCGGGAAGATCCCTGGCATGAACCAAATCCCCCAAGCGGCTAAAAACAGCATCGATGACAAATTATTTGTCAAAATGGAAGCAATTATTAATTCAATGACCCCAAAAGAGCGCCGCTTCCCAGCGAATATTAAGGGTTCTCACAAGAAAAGAATCGCCATGGGCTCAGGCACTCAAATTCAAGACATCAATAAATTATTGAAGCAATTCATGCAGATGCAAAAAATGATGAAGAAGCTCAAAGGCGGCGGAATGGCCAAAATGATGCAGCGTTTGAAGGGCGTTCTGCCAGAGGATCTACCTCCGTTTTAAACCATTTATTTCCCTCTCCCGCAAGCGGGAGAGGGCTAGGGTGAGGGTTTTTTCTGTTTACACTTCTACCATTTTTACATACAATCTCACGTTTACCTAAAAAAGCAGTCATCCAAGAGGAAATATAAATCAATGGTAGTTATTCGTCTCGCCCGTGGGGGTGCTAAAAAACGTCCTTTTTATGACATCGTTGTTGCTGATAGTCGTGAAGCGCGTGATGGTCGTTATATTGAACGAGTGGGTTATTTCAATCCTATCGCTAAAGGCGGTGAAACTCGTCTTTTCTTAGTTGAAGAGAGAGTTCAACATTGGACTTCAGTGGGTGCGCAACCTTCTGATCGCGTTCATACCTTAATTAAAGAATATAAAACGCAACCAGCGCCAGGTGCTTCTAAAGAAGCGGCTAAAAAACCAAGCAAAAAGACCAAAGTAGCAACTGAAGCTGCTGCTCAAGAATAAAGCTGTAATGCTTGATAAGGTAGCAGTTGGGCGATTTGGTAGCCCCTTCGGCGTTAGAGGGTGGATTAAAGTTATTTCCTATACCCAACCAGTTGAACAAATATTTAATTATTTACCCTGGTACATCTTTAAAGGTGACCGCAAGCAAAAAATAACAGAAATTAATGGCCAGCTGCATGGCAAAAACTTAATTGTGCAATTGGAACAAAGCCAAGATCGTGAGAATGCCAAGACATTCACTAACTTAGAGATCTATATTGATCGAGGTCAGCTTCCTAGCCTGAGTAATGAAGAATATTACTGGATCGATCTTGTGGGGCTTTCGGTAATAAACAAAGAAGCCATTGACCTTGGTCGAATTACCAGCCTCTTTGCTACGGGCTCAAATGATGTCATGGTTGTTAAAGCAGACGATGGTAAAGAGCGTTACATTCCCTATTTGACAGATGTCATTTTAGAGGTCGATTTAGAACGCAAGATCATCAAAGTTGACTGGGACGCCGATTTTTAGAGGATGATATGCACGTTGGCGTTGTGACTTTGTTTCCTCAGATGTTTACTGCTTTAGACTATGGTATTACAGGTCGAGCGCTGGCAAAGAAACAACTGCTACTCGATTATTGGAGTCCGCGAGATTACGTAGCTTTGGGCTCTAGTGGTTATAAACACCGAGTTGTAGATGACCGTCCGTATGGTGGTGGTCCAGGCATGGTGATGATGGCGCAGCCGATGCGCGATGCGATCCTAGCTGCTAAATCGGCTTTAGGTAATAGCACCCGCGTGCTGCACCTGACGCCACAAGGTAAAAAACTGGCACAAGAAGATGTGATTGAGTTAGCCAAAAGACCGAGCACTATCTTGGTGGCTAGTCGTTACGAAGGAGTAGATGAACGATTATCCTCTTATATCGATGAAGAGTGGTCGATTGGAGATTATGTTCTAACCGGTGGTGAACTGCCGGCGATGGTGTTGATTGATGCCGTGTGCCGCTTCTTACCGGGGGTGCTAGGTCATGAAGAGTCGGCTATGCAAGACTCATTTATGAATGGACTTTTGGACTGCCCACATTATACTCGACCAGAGGTATTTGAAGGCCAAAAGGTGCCATCTGTTTTGCTTGAAGGCAATCACCAGCTCATTCAAAATTGGCGGTTGAAGCAGGCATTAGGTCGGACTTGGTTACAACGTCCTGATTTATTAGAAAAGAGGTTGTTGACATCCCTCGAAGAACAATTGTTAAATGAATTTATTAGTGAATATCAAGCATCTAGAGGAAAAACTCATGAGTAAGATTATCCAACAACTTGAAGCAGAGCAAATGGAAGGCAAAAACATTCCTAAGTTTCGTGCTGGAGATACGTTGGTTGTGCAAGTCAAAGTAAAAGAAGGTGAAAGAGTTCGATTGCAGGCCTATGAAGGTGTTGTGATTGCTATGCGTAACCGTGGTTTAAACTCTTCCTTTACAGTAAGAAAAATGTCACATGGCGTTAGTGTTGAGCGGGTTTTTCAATCTTATAGTCCACTAATCGAGTCAATTGAAGTTAAGCGTCGTGGTGATGTTCGTCGAGCGAAACTTTATTATCTTCGTAACTTAACTGGACGTAAGGCACGTATTAAAGAAAAAGTTTAATGCGATCTTATGTTTGAAGCCGTAATCACGTCACCGGTTGCAAAGCTTGGTATTAAGACCCACAACGAAATACTAGTGGGTCTTAGCATTGTTCCAGCAGACACCAAGACCATCCATCCTAATACCCCTCTGACCAAGCTAGTAGCTGAGCAGCTTCAGGCTTATTTTGATAAAAAACTCAAAGTATTTTCCTTGCCTCACAGTGGTATGGGAACTCCTTTTCAAAAGGAAGTGTGGGATGCATTGTATGCAATGGATTATGGTACGACTAAAACTTATGCAGGATTGGCTGAAGAGCTAAATACTGGGCCTCGTGCTGTAGGAAATGCCTGTCGTCGAAATCCAATCGTTATAATCGTACCTTGTCATCGTATTGTGGCCAAAAATGATCTTGGCGGTTACTCGGGCTCTAAAGCAACGCAGTGGTTAGATATTAAAAGTTGGTTATTACATCATGAGCAATTTTTTCAATAATTCGTTAATGATTAAGTTAGAAAATTGGTCAGTTATTCAAATCAGTGGTAACGACGTCACCAATTTTTTGCAGGGTCAGCTTACTTGCGATACAACTCAAATTACCGAGCAGCAAAGTAGTTTAGCGGCACTGTGTAATCACCAGGGTCGAGTGTTAGCAATTTTTTTGCTTTTCAAAAGAAATAATGAGTTTTATGCGCTGTTACCAAGCGCCATTAAAGAACAATTCATCCAGCATCTAGCTAAGTTTGCAGTATTTTCAAAAACGACTTTGGTTGATGTCACAGAATCGACGTTAGTGGTTGCATTTGTCGGTGATCAAATTGAAATTCTGGTGGAATCATATTTTTCAAATCTGCCTACCAGTCCTTACGAAACCACACATGAAAACGATTTTACGGTTTGTCAGCTTCCAATGACGACTTCTTGCTATATCGGATTCGGTCCTCGCGATCATGAAAACCATTTAGCTAAAGCAGCACCGTTCTGCAATGATGATGCTTTGTGGCAAGCAGCTTGTATTTTGTCGGGATTTCCAACTTTACAAGCTGAAACAATCGGTATTGCAACGCCGCATATGTTGAATCTGCCAAATTTAAACGCGGTGAGTTTTAGCAAAGGTTGTTATGTAGGACAAGAGATTATCGCTAGAACTCATTATCTCGGTAAAGCTAAACGACAACTTTGTTTATTAAGTTTTGAAAAAACTTTTGCTCTAAAATCAGGTGATACTGTTTCGTCGCAAGGACAAGAAGTAGGAACAATCATCAATGATATTTCGCTAAAAGCCAGTCATTATGCATTAGCTATCATTCAGGATAATGCTCTTGAACAAGAGTTGAATTGCCAGGAGCACCCTGTAATCGATCTCGTTAAAGCAGCCGATTTAGAAAAAATTACTGCTTAACTTGTCATCCCCGCTCGGCTGTCATCCCCGCGAAAGCGGGAATCTATTATCGGTGCGGCTAGAAGCATGGATTCCCGCCTTCGCGGGAATGAC
>DJAM01000057.1:35352-44403 GCA_002429595.1 Coxiellaceae bacterium UBA6002 | reverse complement strand
TTCGCGGGAATGACATGATTTATTTATTTTTTATCTTTATCATCATCCTTAACTTCTTCAAACTCAGCATCAACCACATTATCTTGAGGCTTGCTAGATTCCCCACCTGGTTGCCCGCCTTGAGCGCCAGCTCCAGGTTGATCAGCTTGAGCGCCCTCAGCTCCTTTTTGAGCATATAATCGTTCTGCAAGTTTTGAAGAAACGTCAGACAAAGCCTGAGTTTTTGCTTCGATCTCATCTTTACTGTCTGTCTTCATTGCTTCTTTTAAAGCTTCGACAGCTGATTCGGTTTGACCAATTTCTTCTGCTGTTGCTTTATCACCAAGATCTTTAACAGTCTTAGTCGCTGCATGAATTAAGGCATCTGCCTTATTACGCACCTCAACAAGTTCATGGAATTTCTTATCTGCTTCTTTATTTTGTTCAGCATCTTTGACCATTCGTTGTACTTCATCATCAGAAAGACCACTGGAAGCTTTGATCACGATTGATTGTTGCTTACCAGTCGCTTTATCACGCGCTGATACATGCAAAATACCATTAGCATCGATATCAAAAGTTACTTCGATTTGTGGCATACCACGTGGCGCTGGCGGAATATCGGATAAATCAAAGCGGCCTAATGATTTATTCGCTGAAGCCATTTCTCGTTCACCTTGTAGCACATGAACGGTAACTGCAGTCTGATTATCATCCGCAGTTGAGAAAACTTGCGTCGCTTTAGTTGGAATCGTGGTATTTTTCTCGATGATTTTGGTCATCACACCACCTAAGGTTTCGATACCTAAAGATAATGGTGTTACGTCTAAGAGTAAAACATCTTTCACTTCTCCAGCCAAAACCGCACCTTGGATAGCAGCACCAATCGCCACCGCCTCATCAGGATTAACATCTTTACGAGGTTCTTTGCCAAAGAAGCTCTTAACTGCTTCCTGAACTTTTGGCATACGAGTTTGACCACCGACTAAGATAACTTCGTCAATGTCGCCAACGTTGAGGCCAGCATCTTTGATCGCAATCTTACAAGGTTCAATCGTACGCTCAATTAAATCTTCAACTAATGATTCGAGTTTGGCGCGGGTCAAACGAATGTTTAAGTGTTTTGGGCCATTTGCATCAGCAGTGATGTATGGCAAGTTAACATCAGTTTGTTGAGCTGAAGATAATTCAATTTTAGCTTTTTCAGCTGCTTCTTTAAGACGTTGAATCGCAAGCGGATCCTTGAATAAATCAATGCCTTGTTCTTTTTTAAATTCACCAGCTAAGTAGTCAATCAATCGTTTGTCGAAGTCTTCACCACCTAAGAAAGTATCACCATTGGTTGCTAATACTTCAAATTGATGATCACCTTCAACGTCGGCAATTTCAATAATAGAAATATCGAATGTACCACCACCCAAGTCATAGACAGCGATTTTGATGTCGCCTTTTTTCTTATCCAAGCCATAAGCTAACGCGGCAGCAGTGGGCTCGTTAATAATACGTTTAACTTCAAGGCCAGCAATTTTGCCAGCATCTTTGGTAGCTTGTCGCTGAGAATCGTTGAAGTACGCAGGTACGGTAATAACAGCATCTTTAACTTCTTCACCGAGATAGTCCTCAGCAGTTTTCTTCATCTTCATTAAGATTTGCGCAGAAACTTGTTGTGGCGCAATTTTTTGGCCGTTGGCTTCAACCCATGCATCGCCGTTATCAGCTTTAACAATTTTGTAGGGCACCATCCCCATATCACGCTTAACAACCTCATCTTCAAAACGTCGACCGATTAAACGTTTGATTGCATATAAAGTATTTTGAGGATTAGTAACTGCTTGGCGTTTAGCGGCTTGTCCGACTAAAATTTCACCGTCTTTAGTATATGCCACAACCGAAGGAGTTGTGCGATCACCTTCACTATTTTCAATTACCTTAACCTTGCCACCTTCCATAATTGCAACGCAGGAATTGGTTGTGCCAAGGTCGATACCTATAATCTTTGCCATGCGTAAAATCTCCGATCTAATAAAATTTACATTTAATTTACAAGTTAGCCGTTAACAGCGGCTTTCCGTTTAATCATTACCTACTAAGTTGGGGGTATCAGAATCAAATTTCAAGGCTTACCCCTCTGCCACAACCACTAAAGCCGGACGCACTAAGCGATCGTTCAGGGTGTATCCTTTCTGTAACACTTCCATCACAGTATTTGGCCCATATTCATCACTGGGTCGCGTCGCAATAGCTTGATGCAATTCGGGATTAAAAGTTTCGCCCAGAGGACTAATCTGTTTGACCCCATGTTTTTCTAAGGTCTTCAGAAATAAAGACATTGTTAACTCAATGCCCTCATGAATTTTCTTCGCTAAATCGTTACTACCAACTTCACTTAATAAAGCTTGGTCTAGGCTGTCTGCCACTGGCAATAAATCACTCACTATCTTTTCAAGAGAGAATTTATGAGCCTGACTAACATCGCGCTCTGCACGACGTCTAACATTTTCAAGCTCAGCCTGAGTACGAAGGTGTTGATTCCAATATTCATCTACCTTTTTTGCCAATTCAATATAGGAAGGATGATCCAGTATGCCAACAACCTCTTCATCTTCAGGGGATTGTTCTTGAAAGTCGGATTGTTCTACACTCTCGTCTTTTGGCCAGATTTTTTGGTAAGGATTGCGAGTTTTTTCGAATTCATCCTTTTTACTCGTCGGATCTTCCTTAGGTTTGTCGTGTTTTGACATTGGCAAAATTCCCCATTCGTGAACTGATAAATCGCTATATAAGGTTTAAATTGGCAAGATTCAAGGGTAAGAACAAAAAAGTTAAAAATTATATTCGTTCCCGTAAAGCAGCACTAAGTAGCTTAGCAGTCACATCCACAGCATTAATCACGCGCTCATAATTCATTCTTGTTGGACCAATGACGCCTAATACTCCCAGCACCTTATCGCCAATAGCATAAGGAGCGGTAATTAAGCTACAACCGCCTAGGATGTCTTTGCCTGATTCTTGACCGATAAAAATTTGGACACCCTCAGTATCGAGGCACTGATCTAGCAAATGTAACATGTCGCGCTTCTTTGAAAATGCCTCAAAGAGCTGCCGTAAATGATCAACGCCTGTTTCTTCGGCAAGATTCAATAAATTAGATTCCCCCGCAATGACATAATCTTCTTGATGTTGTGCAAAACGTCTCTCAGCAGTGTCAAACACGGTATGCATCATCGTATCGATATTTAAATGATCAGAATGCATTTCATTTAACAACAGCTGGCGAATCTGTAACAGATCTCGACCGTTATAGTGACTCATTAAAAAATTAGCGGCCTGTTGCAGTTCAGATTCAGTATAGGTTCTATCAGTTTCAATAATGAGATTTTGCACTTCTTGCTCGTTCAAAACCAAGATCACTAAAATTCTATTTTGCGAAAGCGGCAAGAATTCGATATGACGGAAGGTAACCTGTTGGTGACGGGGCATTGTCACGATGCCAGTTAGCTGGGTCATATTGGAGATCAGAGCTGAAGCTGACTCCAATAACTCCTGCTCAGAAGCCTTGGAATTAAGTTGGCCCTGCCAATCTTCCAGTTGTTCCAGGCCAGGATTATTTTTAACTTGGAGTAGGCTATTAACAAAGAAACGATAGCCAAGGTTAGTGGGTACACGACCTGCAGAGGTATGCGGCGACATCACTAAGCCTGCTTCTTCAAGTTCCGCCAAGATATTACGAATGGTTGCAGGACTTAAGGGTAGGCGAGTCTCTTCCGCAATGGTTTTTGAACCCACTGGCTGACCATCCCGTATATACCTGGCAACTAAAGCAGTTAGAATTTTTTGTGAGCGATCTGTAAACTTCACGTTAATCAAATACCTAGCGTAGATAACCCTAAAACATTAGATGTATTCTCTAGAGATAATACAAAAGTGAGGATATTATGTTGTTATTTTACCATGATTGAAAGGTTATGCGAGTCAGCTTTATTGTCCACAAATCGAAAACTATGGGTAGGAGAACCTGTGATGATAACTTGCGAGGATGCAGTTTTGGAAGATAATATCAATTCCGACCTTCCCAAAGCGACCCGACATACCCCTTTCCGCAAGGTCGCGCTACTGGGTCGGCAACGAGTAGAAGGAATAGAAGAAACTCTACTGATGCTTCGAGATTATTTAGCCCAATTCCCAGTAGAAGTTGTGCTAGAGCCTGATACCGCCGAATTGGTACCTGATGCCGACTTACCTATCTTTTCCAAAGAGCTCATTTGCAAAAATTGTGACTTGCTTATTGTAGTAGGTGGCGATGGCAGTATGTTAAATGCGGCACAGATTGCCATAAACTATGGTTTGCCTGTATTAGGAATCAATCGTGGTCGGTTAGGCTTTCTCACCGACATACGACCTGACGAACTTTATAAAGTTAAAGATGTGTTGGCAGGCGAATATCTAGAAGAAAGCCGTTTTCTTCTAGAGGCTGAAATAGAATCTGAAAATCAAATTCAAAAAACCTTAGCGCTCAATGACGTCGTATTACTACCTGGCAATATTGCGCATATGATTGAATTTGAAGTCCGAATCAACAATCAGGTTATTTGTACCCAAAGAGCCGATGGAATTATTGTTGCTACACCAACTGGTTCAACCGCTTACGCGCTTTCAGGTGGTGGTCCAATTCTGCATCCCCAGTTAGATGCTGTGGTACTCGTTCCGATGTTCCCACATACCTTAAGTAGCCGTCCAATTGTGGTTAAAGGTGATAGCGAAATATTGATTCATCTGTCACCACTTAATGAGGTTTGCCCACGCGTAAGTTGTGATGGTCAAAAACGGATACCGTTATCACCAGATGGCAAAATAAAAATTAAAAAATATCCACAAACGTTGCGTTTAATACATCCTCTTGATTATAACTATTACCAAACATTACGTGAAAAATTAGGCTGGGAAAAATAATTGTTAACGTATCTGCAAATCCAAAATTTTGTTCTCATTGATCAATTAGAGTTAGAGTTCTCCGAAGGGCTAAGCATTATTACCGGTGAAACGGGCGCTGGTAAGTCGATCGTGATCGATGCGTTATCATTAATTTTAGGCGATCGAACCGACACTAGTATTGTTGGAAACTTTCAAAACAAATGCGATTTAAGTGCTACGTTCACTATCGACAATCTCGCTCAAGTTAAACACTGGTTAGAAGAACAAGATTATGTAATTGAAGATAATGAGGAATGTATTTTACGACGCATTATCTATAAGGATGGCAAATCGCGACAGACAATTAATGGTTCCACCTGTACCCTGCAGCAGCTAAAAGAGTTGGCATTATTACTTATCAATATCTACAGCCAAAATCAACACCAACTACTCGTCAAATCATCTCAACAAAGAGATATTTTAGATCGATTTGCAAATAACCAAGCATTTTGTGAAAACGTAAAAAATAATTACCAACAATATTTACGACGACAACAACAGCTAGAAGACCTTCTAAAAGTTCAAGATAATTATGAAGCACAACTGGATTTATTGAATTTCCAAATTAATGAGCTTGAAAAAGTTAATGTTGTGGCAGGCGAATACGAACTTATCGATCAGGAACATAAGCAATTAGCAAATGCTGAAACATATATTAATCAATGTCAAAACTCACTTGGGCTGCTATGCGAAGCAGAACCGAATGTTCAAGCTTTGCTTTATCACACCCAACATTTACTGCAAAATCTGCCACAAAATGATCAACTCAATTCCACCAATCATTTACTTAATGAAGCAATCATTCAAGTTTCAGAAGCTGCAAGCGAACTTCGAAGTTTTTTAAATCATCTGGAAATAAATCCAGAACGTTTACAATTTATCGAAAGTAGACTTTCGAAAATACATTTACTAGCGCGCAAATATCAAGTTTCTCCAGTGGAATTATTCAGCGTTTATGAAAAGTTAAGCTTTGAGCTCGATGAATTAAAATCTGTTAGAGAACGAGTAATCTCCCTAGAAGAAGAATGTACTAGCTTATGGCAACACTTTTTAAAAGACGCCAAAACGCTTCATGACAGCAGGACCACTGCAGCTTTAAAATTGAGTAAAAAAGTAAGAGAATCGATTCAAAAATTGGGGATGCCGGCTGGCGAGTTTATTATTCAAGTTGACTGGCAAGAAAATAACCCTTCTCCTTATGGCTGTGATCAAATTGAATTTTTAATCAGCGCTAATCCAGGCCACCCAGCTGCACCTTTGCGCAAAGTTGCATCGGGTGGCGAGATGTCTCGAATTGCTCTTGCTATTTATGTTGCAACGGCACAAAGCAATACCACTCCTATTCTTGTATTTGATGAGATTGATGTTGGAATCGGTGGCGGCACGGCAGCGGTAGTTGGCGAATTACTTAAAACACTAGGCAAAACAGCTCAAATATTATGTATCACTCATTTACCTCAAGTTGCTGCATTTAGCGATCATCATTTCTGCGTGCAAAAGCTGACCAAAGGTAAACAAACGCAAACCAGTATTAAGCTTCTAAGCGAAAAAGAAAAAATAGGTGAAGTTGCTCGAATGTTAGGTGGTATGACAATTACTAAACGAACTTTAGACCATGCCAAAGAATTGATTGGAGAAGCTAGTCCAGCTTAAGCTTTGTCATCGCAACGACTACAAATTCCATAAATTGTTAAGCTGTGGCTGGTCATTTTAAAGTTCGACTGTTTTGCAATCACTTCCTGTCTTTTCTCGATGACTTCATCAATAAACTCATCAACCCGACCACACTTCATACAAACCAAGTGGTCGTGGTGTTCACCTTGCTCAATCTCAAAAACGGCATGACCGCCCTCGAAATTATGGCGCTTAACGAGACCTGCGGTTTCAAATTGAGTTAATACTCGATAGACAGTCGCCAATCCAACATCGTCCCCTGACTCCAGCAATGTTTTATAGACGTCTTCAGCACTCATATGATGCGGATCAGCCTTTGCTAAAATTTCAAGGATCTTCAGCCGCGGCAAGGTCACCTTCAGTCCGGCATTCTTTAGGTCCTGATTGTCCAAGGGAATCTCCTTTAATAAACCAAAAAAATTCGCTATGATATGCGGAATTTTTTTTCAAGGTTAGGCTCAAATGAAAAGAATAATTATAACGATATTATCAATAACCGCTATGGCTTTAATGCTAACTGCTTGCTCTCAAAGCCACTGGTTATATCGAGTAAATATACAACAGGGCAATGTGGTCTCGAAGGAGAACATTCAAAAATTGCGCAGAGGGATGTGTAAAGCTGATGTCGCCGAGTTCCTGGGTCCACCACTACTGTGCGATCCCTTTAACGATAACCGTTGGAGCTACATCTATACCTACAAGCCAGGAAAGAAGGGTAAGTGTGTCGACAGACACTTAACTATTTATTTCCAAAACGACCGGATCGTAAATCTGGTTGTTCGAAATATGGGCTGATTAAGATTTGACGGCTCGACGAAGCCTCAATTGATTTGGACTTATACTCAGAGGGCGATAGATTTCAATTCTATCGCCTTCGTTAACAACCTGGTCAAGGTCAACCTTCTTACTAAAGATACCCACATTATTGCTAAGCTCTATTTCCGGAAAGTGGTCCAGGATGTGCGATAGCATAATTGAACCAATGACTGTCGTGCCAGCCGCCACTTGCAAAGGAATCAAGAATTGGGCAGTCTCACTGGCAAAACAAACTTCGATATTAACCGTTGTTGTTGCCATAGACCTCATCTGCCCGCTTAGTAAAGGCATCCACTAAGCTGTTAGCAACCTGATTAAATACGGCTCCAAATGCAAACCCCATAATTTTACTGGCAAGCTCAAATTCAAGATCAAGCCTTACGACGCAAGACTCATCACCATGAGGCTCGAAGCGCCAAAAGCCCTCAAGCTGCCGAAATGGGCCATTGATTAACCGAATTTCGATCATTTTATCTTTTTGTAATCGATTACAGGTAGTGAAGGATTTTTTAAATCCACCCCCTTCAAAGTGCAGGGTAGCCCTAATTTCATCCTCATCTCTGCTGTGCACTTCGGTCTGATAACACCACGGCACAAATTGCGGATAATCCTCGATGGCATTGACTAACAGGTACATTTCTTCAGGTTTATGCGATACTATTGAACTTCGCTTAATAATCGTCATTATTCACAGTTTACCTTTGTTGAGATAAAGCTAGAGTCTAACTTATGGACGCCAAAAATAAAAAATTTTCTGACAAAAACCGCGTCATCGCTGTCAATAAGAAAGCCTTCCACGACTATCATATTGAACACCGCTTTGAAGCAGGCATCGTTCTACAAGGCTGGGAAGTAAAAAGTATCCGCTCCGGCCGCATCCAGCTCAAGGACAGCTATATCACGTTGAAACAAGGCGAAGCCTTTCTATTGGGAGTCCATATTAGCCCGTTACCGACTACCAGCACCCACCTAAAGGCAGACCCATTACGCACTAGAAAACTACTATTACATCGGAAAGAACTGGAAACCCTAATCGGCTCAGTCCAAAGAAAAGGTTACACATTAACAACCCTTTCAATGTATTGGGAAAAAAATAAGGTCAAACTCGAAATTGCACTAGTGAAAGGTAAGAAAGAATTCGATAAACGCGAAACCCTAAAACAAAGAGACTGGGAACGCGAGAAGCAGAGAGCTTTAAAGATAAACCGATAATTGCTATAATTTAAAGGTTGAAGCTGGGGGCGATAAGGCTTCGACGTGGATTACAAAGTCCTAGGTGCATGTCGAGCAGGTAACTCCACTCGTAAAAATGAAGTTGCAAACATGTAACTGCAAACGATAGCATTTACAACGAAAGCGTAGCTGCCTAAAAAACAGCCCTTTCCCAGTGACTAAGCTTGTTTATGGACTTAAATCATTGGTCATAGCACATAAAATCGCAATTAATCCTGCCTAAGGTTAATTGCTAAATCACAGGCTCGCTAATTGACCTCCTGTTTTGTCGGAATTCAATTAGTCAAAATCAAAGACAAAATCTAAGCATGTAGAAGCCTTCGATAGAGGATTTGCGGACGCGGGTTCAATTCCCGCCGCCTCCACCACGAGCGCATC
>DJAM01000057.1:29036-35248 GCA_002429595.1 Coxiellaceae bacterium UBA6002 | reverse complement strand
GATTCCCGCCGCCTCCACCAAATAAGCATCCAACAACAACCACATTCATCCAAAAAACCCCTTGTAAATAAGGGGTTTTTTATTTATCCTTCCTCCATTAAATACCCCCCCCGTCCAGCGACATCCATCGAAAAATGGGGGTATAAACGGGGGTATTTTGATACCACCAGAAGGAGATACCCCCAATGGCTGTTAAAGAGATAACGTTTCGCAATGCTAAACCTCGAGAAAAGGCTTATAAAATTCCTGCCGAACGAGGCCTACATATGCTCGTTAAACCCAATGGATCAAAAAGCTGGCGATTCAAGTATCGCTTTCTTGGAAAGGAAAAACTTCTATCTATCGGAATCTATCCCGATGTTAGCCTTGCTGATGCCATTGAAGCACGTGATAACGCAAGGAAATTACTCACCAAGAAAATAGACCCCGGCCTTAATAAGCAAATTGAGAAGCGATCCTCAAAGCTCGCTGCTGAAAACAGCTTCGAAGCTGTTGCTCGTGAATGGTACGTTAAATTTTCAACCAAATGGACGCCTAGCCATGGAGAAAGGATACTTCGACGATTAGAGAAAGATATCTTTCCCTGGCTTGGTCAACGTCCCGTTTCAGAAATTACCGCTCCAGAATTACTAAGTGCATTACGACGCATTGAAAACAGAGGCGCTATCGAAACTGCACATCGCGCGCAACAGAACTGTGGCCAAGTATTTCGATATGCAATTGCCACTGGCAGAGCTGAACGTGATCCCTCAATAGATTTACGTGGCGCACTCGCGCCAACAAGACAGAAACATCATGCGTCCATTACAAATCCTCATGCTATCGGCGAACTATTAAGGGCATTCAATGATTATCAAGGACACTTTGTCACAAAGTGTGCATTACGTTTAGCTCCCCTACTCTTTGTCCGGCCAGGCGAACTTCGTAAAGCAGAATGGTCTGAGTTTAATTTTACCGAGGCCGAATGGCGCATACCTGCTGCAAAAATGAAAATGCGGGAAACACACATTGTGCCGCTCTCTACTCAAGCTATTACGATTTTAAAAGAAATACGCGCATTAACTGGTAACGGCCAGTATGTTTTTCCAAGCATCCGCAGCAATAAACGCCCAATGTCAGAAAATACAGTGACCGGCGCCTTACGACGCCTTGGCTATACCAAAGACGAGATGACAGGTCACGGAGTCCGTTCTATGGCAAGTACGATTTTAAATGAACAAGGCTGGAATCGTGATGCAATCGAACGCCAACTTGCACACGCTGAACGTAATTCTGTGCGCGCAGCTTATAACTACGCTGAGCATTTGCAAGAACGCAGAAAAATGATGCAGTCATGGGCTGATTATCTAGATGAATTAACTGCAAATAATAAAATCATTAAATTCCAAGTAGCATAACAAGGATAAAAATAAATGGCATTACCAGAAAAGGAATATTTCAAATTAAAAGAACTATCCACATTATGGAATTGTAGCAAAGATGATTTAATTCAATTTGGTGCAACTGGCAAATTGATTATTCATTCAGATTTTGATGGTTACGTAATTGTCGACGGAATATATAAAGACACATGCCTACCTGAAAAAATGAAATTTGGACAAACCATCGGTAGGCTTTTTACCTTTGATTTAAACTTTAATAATCCTATAGCAGTACACAGCCCAAACTTAGAGAATATCTATCATTATGTTTTCAAAGTTCCACGAAAAGAACATGTTAAAGTACACCTTCAAAGAGCATTCCGCGACACAGAACAACCAATCACTCTTGAACTTTTTAAGCACTACGATGTGAACGTCACCGATAATTATGTGTCAATGCTTATTCCCTTAGGTGAATTTGACCACATAAGTATTAGCCCACACTTACTAAGCTGGCTTGATGATATTAGTGTCCAGATGTCACCAGGCATGGAACAGATAAGAAAAGAAGATATTAAGAAGCTAATCACGAAAGAAAAAATCCAGATCGAATTTTTACAACCTTTAAAGCCAGGATACTTTAGATGTATTGCTGAAGGTAAAAATCAAGAGCTACCTTGGCGCACTATAAGTGAACTGTATGTTTCTCGCCAAAGTAAAAAAGAATTTGAAAAAGAGTATCTGGTTGCCCAAAACGAAGAAAAACCAAATAACATCTCTGAAAACAAAAGTCCTCCAAAACGTGCGTCAAAAAAAGTTCCTGAATTATTAAATTTCGCAAAATATGAGATTAACAACAATCGTCAATTTACAGCTTTTAGCAATTTAATTAAAGGGTATGAATTTGATGAAGAGCAACGGCACACCAAAACAATAAATAAATCGCTATATAATATTTTTGAAGAAATAGAAGAAAATTATCCTTTCAACATGTATGTAACACCAGCAGAAAAAGGATATAGGTTCCACTTTTCATTTAAACGTGGTAGCAAAATAGAAATGGACTCAACCTCATTAACCTCATTGCAAAAGTACTTCACTGCTGCCAAAGAAGCATTAGAAACCTCATCCTGATACTCTTCTAAGTGCTTTGCAGTAGTTAAGCACCCTTACCGCAACGGCAAAGTACTTAATCCCTCTTTTTAAGTACTTTATAGCGAAAAATACGCTAAAAATACCAATAAATTTGAGCATTTTCAAAAATCATTTTATTCTCGAAGTATACAGCTACATCTAAACGGATTTATCAGGATGACGGCTGCCAACACTTTGATGGAGTAAAACAGATGGATAAATGTACTCAAGACAAATTTCTTCGGCTTCCCAGTTTAATTGAAAAAATCGGTGGATCACGCTCATGGATTTATCAAGAAATCTCCGAAGGCCGGTTTCCTAAACCAGTAAAGATCGGAAAACGATCCTCTGCCTGGGTTGAAAGCGAAATCGATGAATGGATTCAACAACGCATAAAGAACCGATAAGGAATTAATGATATGGATATCAACAAAAACAAAAGCTCTTACCCCGTCCAAATGGTAGTAAGAGCTTCACGAAAACGAACAAGTAATCATAGCAGAAAATTATCTAGGTTTGAATTTAACAAAAATCTAAATTCACTTTCTAATCCAATAGATTATTATGCTAAGGAGCTAAAACGGTTTTACCCCAAGAAAAAAACACAAGCTACTGCTTTATGCCCTTTTCATCGTGACCGTAACCCTTCGTTTTCTGTAAACCTAAGATCAGGAGCTTATTTATGTTTTGCATGCGGTGAATGCGGCAAAGCATAATCAGTTTCCATATGAAGAAGTACGGATTAACCAAACAAGAAGCATTGAAAACATTAGGGGCATAACATGAATACTCATCAAGACATAATCTATCAAGAAGCCCAAATGCTTGTAAAAAAGGATTTGGCAGAAGGATATAAAATAACTGCTCTTCACACCTACACAACAAATTCTGGTGAACCGAGCCATTGGCGTATTCGTTTAAAAAAACAAGACAAAAAAATCATCTATCCTATGCACCAGGATAACACTGGCAAGTTTGTTCTTTCTGAACCAGAATTTGTTAATAACCAAAAACCATTGTATCGCTTACATGATTTAACCATAAATAAAAACGATCCTGTCTATATCGTCGAAGGAGAGTCTTGCGCAGATAAATTAATTAGCATGGGATTACTTGCAACAACGTCAGGTAGCTGGAACACCGCCAAAAGAGCAGACTGGTCATGCTTAAAAGGTCGCACAGTTATAATCTGGCCTGACACAAATGATGTTGGCCTGCAATATGCAAAAGATGTAACTGAGATACTTTCTACTTTAGGTTGCTCAATTAAGTGGATTAATACTAGCAACTTTAATCTTCCTGAAGGTGGTGACTGTATTGACTGGTTAGAATCACGCCCTAATGCCACTCAAGATGATATAAAAAATCTACCTACATACCTGCCTAAAAAATTGAATGAAAATACAAACACCAATGTCAAAGCAAACTACCCACGATTTGAGGTAAAAGAAAATGGAGTATTTTATTGCAAAAACATTGATGACTCCGAATGGCTATGCTCGTGGTTAGTAATCAGAGCATTAACCAGAGATGCCAATGGGATTAACTGGGGTCGCGTCTTGGAATTTAAAGATGCTGACAACATTACTCGACAATGGACTATGCCCATGGAGTTACTAGGTGGCAACGGAGATGAACTAGCAAGAGAATTATTGCGACTGGGTCTTCGTATTGCACCTGGTTCAGCAATAAAAAAATGTTTAGTTGAATACATAACAAATGTAGAAACAATCGAACGGGCGCGTTGTGTATTAAGCACTGGTTGGCATGGAAAATGCTTTGTTCTGCCGCACAAAGTTTTTGGTGAGTCAAATGAACTTGTCTTGTTACAGACTGACACCCATGTTGCAACTGATTATTGCGCAAAAGGTACGCTTGAAGATTGGCAAAAAGATGTAGCAGCAAAATGCATTGGCAATTCAAGGCTAACCCTTGCGATATCTCTCGCTTTTGCTGCCCCTCTACTCAATATTATTCGTGCAGAAAGTGGTGGCTTTCACTTAAGAGGTGAAAGTAGTGCTGGTAAATCAACAGCTTTATTTGTCGGCGCATCAGTTTGGGGTGGCCGAAATTATGTGCAAAATTGGCGTGCCACAGATAATGGTCTTGAAGGTTTGGCTATGCAGCATAATGACACCTTACTTGTGCTTGATGAATTATCTCAAATTGATCCAAGATGTACGGGTGAAGTTGCATATATGCTAGCTAATGGACAGGGCAAAGTTCGCGCATCAAAAAATGGAACTGCTCGCCAACGCTATTCCTGGAGATTATTGTTTCTGAGTAGCGGTGAGATATCACTATCATCACATATGCTAGAAGCAGGGAAAAAAGCTAAAGCAGGCCAAGAAATTCGCATGATTGATGTACCTGCTGACGCTGGTTGCGAAATGGGTATATTCGAATCTCTCCATGAATTTACACAACCAAATATTTTTGCCGACTACTTAAAAGTAGCATGCGACAAGTACCACGGCATTGCAGGTGATTCATTTTTAAAAAGATTAGTTTTAGAAGATGAATTATCTCTCCATGCAAAAATACAAAACTTACAAAATCAGTTTATGAGTACAATACCTGAAAATACACATGGCCAAATTAAACGTGTAGCACAACGGTTTGCTCTCGTTGCTGCCGCAGGTGAAATTGCAACAAATTTTGGAATAACGGGTTGGCAAACTGGCAGCATCTTAACTTCAATAAAGAAATGTTTTGATGCTTGGCTAAGTGAGAAAGGTGGCATTGACTCTTCGCATGAACATGAAACGATTCTTGAACAAGTTAGACATTTTTTTCAGGAAAATGCTGCAAGATTTGACGTCTTTGATAATGAGCAAGAATACGAGAAACGACCAATCCCACATAAGTGCGCAGGCTTTCGCGACAGCAAAGGGAATTACTACGTTTTTACAAAAACATTTAAAGACGAAGTTTGTAAAGGAATAGGTTCGCAAAAAGATGTAATCAAAGTGGTCGAACAATGTGGCTGGCTAGTACCTGATGGCAAATCAAAGTCTGCTTATTCTAGTATCTGGGTACCAACACAAGGTAAAACAATTAGACTTTATCATTTTTCTAGCAAAGTAATTGGCGAAAGCTCTAATTAATTTGTAATGATGTATGTTTTGTATGGAGTTATCTAAAGCATTGACACAACTACCTACTTTGCTAAATGCGCTCCATACAAATCGACCTTGAATTTGTATGTTTTCGTAAGGCGTCTAATAACATAGCTCTATGTAACAGCATAATTTATAATTACTATTTCAGGCATTACAAAACTTTCATTACATACACCCCTAGCCTGATAATTTTGTATAACACGCAAATTTTCCAAATGATTTCGGTAAAAACAGGAGCAAGAATGGGCGGACTAGGTAGCGGAAGACATTGGCACTACGATGCAAAAGCCACAGTCAACAATTATCATTCAATTGATGTCAGAAAATGGTACAAAAAGAATTTACTTACCGCAGGTACGTCTTTTAGCACTAAGTGGTTTCGTGGCGATGAAATCACTGGATCGCTTCGTGTATTAGCTGCTGAAAATTATGTCACATTAAGCTATCGATACAGGCATTCAGAAGAATGGAAAGATATGAATTATCCAATTGCTCTTGAATGGACTTCCTGCAATCTTGGTGGAAAGCGCCCTTGGTTTCTTTGCCCTGCACGAAATTGTGGGCGTCGTGCTGCTATTTTGTATGGCGGTGCAAC
>DJAM01000057.1:0-28911 GCA_002429595.1 Coxiellaceae bacterium UBA6002 | reverse complement strand
AATCTTCGCCTGCCGGCACTGTTATCAGTTAACCTATCCTAGCCAGCGTGAAAACGTTGATTATCGTGCTACAAGGCAAGCTGAGAAAATACGTGATCGCATGGGGTGGGAATCAGGCATTTTAAACGGTGAAGGGTTAAAACCAAAAGGAATGCACTGGAAGACTTATAGACGATTGTGTTTCACACATAATGAATTAGTTAATATTTCTTTACGGGAAGCATCCTTACGCTTCGGAATAAATATGTTTGATTTATAATATTTAAAATATTTTTTTAAACCCAACGCGATCTGCTTAATCAGATCAAGGAGAGATCAAGATGACATTCCTACCAGGACAATCAGGTAATCCTAGCGGAAGACCGAAAGGCATTGTGGATAGGCGAGCCGAATGGCGTGAGCTTCTACAAACACACGCAAAGGATTTAATCGAAAAACTTATTGAAGAAGCAAAGGCCGGTGAGCCTACTGCGTTAAGATTATGCATAGAAAGACTGCTACCTCGTATTAAGCCTGATTATGGTATCAACTTTCAGTTACCCGAGGGCGGAATTGATACTGGTAATAACATGCAGCAAATAACCAATGAAATAACTGAATCAGTCGCATGAGGACAAATGACGATTGATGAAGCAGAGAAACTTAATGAGTTTCTAAAGCGCCAACGATGACACCTGGAAGAAGCTGAACGCAAGATAAGAGATGAAAAATGGAAAGAGGAAAGAGGAAAGAGGTTTTTAACTGCAATGCTAGAAGCAAACCGAGTCTTGTATTGGTTAATTATTATCCAATCTTAACATCTTGATTTGAGGAAATAAATCTCCTACTTCGACCTTTAGAGCTTTTGCTATACGAATAATATTTAAAGCAGCAATGTTACGCTCCTCGCGCTCAATGCCGCCCATATATGTTCTATCCAACCCAACTTCATCCGCAAAGCTCTCTTGCGAAAATCCTTTAGATTTGCGCAATTCGCGTATTTTATGACCAATCTTCATAAGTGCTGGATGTTTTCTTTTCACCCAGTTAGAATATGCGGCTTATACTTATTCAACCACGGGCTATGAGTATCAAAAGGAGGTAAATCAACTACATAAATTGAGGCTGGTAAATGAATTTAGAAAACAGATTCTTCTATAGACTTGTAAATGCTATATATTATTTTTTCCTAATCATCGCTTGTTTAATTGCCATACTCGTTACTATAGATGTTGGTTTTTGGTGGGGCACGCTATCAGCAGGTATTTTTTACTCCATCATTAATATCTGCAAAGAATTGTTAATTTATGTAGCTTTTGGGAAAAAATTAACCTGGGAGTGGTTATTTAACATCAGAAAAATTTTACTAACCCTAAATAATTCCCAATCTAAAAAATCTGAACTTACCTTATCTGATATTGCTGAAATTCCCAGTCATATTCTTTTTATCAATGATGGAACGCTCTGCTATGATTGGAAACCAAATTCAATAAACATATCACAGGAATTACATGATACAGCTTGGTATGCATCTCTTGTTTATTCATTTTATATTTATTTTTTATTAATCAGAAATAAATTCGGCAAAGAAATTTCATCCGTTGCAAAACAACATCTCAATAATTTTCTAGATGGAAAAGGTGACGCAGGAAAATATTTACAGGCTGTAATTGGCATCGTGGATTTTATATCAGAACATCACGAATCCCCTGAAATAAATTTATTAGTTGAGGATAGCCCTGAAGAATACAAAACAGCATGTCATTTCTTAATTACGTTTCCACAAAGTCCTTATTATCTGCCAGATGAAAAAAGACGTCACATAACTTATGGAGAAATGGATGAACATTGCGGAGTAAATGCCATTACTACAATTATGCAATGTTTTTCAAACGCCAAAAAGCAATCTATTGCCATATTTAAACCAATTATTGAAAAAATTACCTTAAAGCCAGAAAGTATTAATGGCTTAAAAATATTTGAAGAAATAGCGTGGAGCAGTAATCCTGGTTGTTTTGAAAAACATTTATTCAGAAAAGTAGCGAACCCCGATCTATTCCCAAATTCTAAAAAAATATCTCAAAGTGAAGCAGACAGAGCAAGAAAACAAGATGATGACGATATCAATGAATTTAATAACCAACTAAAAATATTCCAGGGTTTTTTCTCTTCACCAAATTGGGCTGATGACGTTAATGAATTAAAAGATAAACTTGATAAATTAATTAGGCGCTCTAGAGAAATTGGTGGCAAAGCATTAGATATGGGGAATTCACTGAAACAATTCAATGAGAAAATAATAGAAACAGAGCAAAATGAATCTGCCGAAAATAAAAATCAATATGACGAGGAAACAAGAAAAAAACTTGAAGAACTGCATGCCATGAATGAATTTGTGAATAATGCAATGAATGATTTTTATACTCCTTTTATTATGCAAATTCATCGCATTGATTCCCCTATAAAAGATGAAGAATTTGCAGCATCTGTTTTAGCTGAGGACATAGAAACAATAAGGATATTTTCTAGACTTTCCATAAGAGATAATCGTGAAATATCCTTCAAGGTTACAGCAAATAAACTGGTAAATAATATAAAACAAAAAGGAATATCAGTGCCGCTTCTGGAAGAAAAAATTAATATTATAAACAACATACCTGGTACTTTAATTTTAGATGGACTCGTATGGAGCAATAAACCTGGTTGTTTCGAGCGACAACTACAAAGACAATCTAATAATTCATTATTTCCACCCAAGATGAGAAATATCAAGCAAAGCGATATTGAAAATGCGCGAAAGCGAGACCTTGATGACATTAACAGATTCAAAGGGGAAGTGGAAAAATATGAGAATGAAGTTAAAGAATTAACAAATAGAACGGATACAACTTTCAGCGACATGCTAAAGCTACACAAAAAAATTTCTGAATCTAATATTCCAGCTTATAGAATAGGTGGGAGTGCATTAGACTGTCTGCCAACCTTAAAAGAATTAAAAGCATATGTGGCAAATATCTTGAAAAATAGTGCAGCCAACTCAGATAATCATGATCTAATAGATAGCATTGACAAGATCGAGTCTTCTTATGATGAATATTTTTTCAATAATGAATTTCTTCAACAAATTTGTAGAGATGACTCTCCCATCACACCCACATTAGTTACTTCTTTATTGTCTGAAAATCTTGAATCAATAGATATAATATGTAGACAACTATCTCCTGATGTTGTATCACAAGCAAAAACTGAAGCAATTAAAGTTGTTAAAGACATGCTTGCAAGAGGAGAATATCACTCGTTGATCAAAGAGAAACTGGTTGCGCTCGGTGTTGAAGCTTCATTTATCAAATAATAAATCAAGCACAATTTAATAGCCTGACTAAAAACAACCTTGGGGATCATGCCGAGGTTGTTTATCTGACCCTTATTTAAGTATTGTTGCAGAAGTGCATCAACATAATCCTCCATTTGCTTACCCTGATTTTTCAAATCTAGATTTGCTGGTTGTTAAATGTTATAATAAGAAAATTGAATGCAATGTATTGATTTTAATAGTTATTATATAAAAAATGTTAATTGTTTTTGATGCTTTTGTTAATTGTTTTGGAGCTACCTGTTAAATGTCTGAAGCTAAATTTGAGCACCACGACCTAAGGTTAGTAGAACCTTCTTTTGGTTCAAAGCTGACCGATTTAATTATCGAGCTAGAGCATTTAAGAAAAAAACGTCTAGGCGGCACGACCCATGCACTGGTGTTTTTTCAGCTAAAGCATATATTCCATACTCTTGAAAGTATCGGCTCAGCTAGAATTGAGGGCAATAACACTACTATTGCTGAGTACATTGAAACAAAAATTGATAGAACTGAACCACCCCCGTCAAATATAAAAGAAATTCAGAATATCGAAGAAACAATGTCCTTTATTGAAGAACACGTTAACGGTTCGCCCATCAATCGTATCTTCATTAGTGAAATACATAAAATGATTGTTGATAGGCTAGAACCACCGCCACAAGGCGAAGGCGATAAAACCCCAGGAGAATACAGAAATAAAAATGTCAAAATTTCCGGATCAATGCATATTCCACCAGATATGAGCACAGTCAGGCAGTATATGGATGATCTTTTTGAATTTATAAATCAAAATGACAGCGCCAAACATGACCTTCTTAAAATTGCGATTGCACATTATCGTTTTGTCTGGGTGCACCCCTTTACCAATGGTAATGGTCGAACAGTCCGCTTATTTACTTATGCGATGTTAGTTAAATTAGGTTTCAATGTTAGTGCGGGTAGAATATTAAACCCAACTGCTATTTTTTGTAATGACAGGGATAATTACTATCACAATCTCGCAATCGCCGACAAAGGTACCGATGAGGGACTACTAATTTGGTGTGAATACGTACTAAAAGGATTAAAAGACGAAATCGAAAAAATAGATAAATTAGCTGATTATGAGTATTTACATAAAGAAATACTTTTACCAACGATAGATCATTCGCTGGAGCGGAAATATATAACCGAAAGCGAAGCTAAGATACTCAAACGTGTTACTGATAAACAAGTTGTCCAAGCGTCCGACTTAAATGATCTTTTTGCAGGAAAAGCCAACTCAGAAATATCACGCCAGATTCGAAAACTCATTGAAAAGAAAATGCTAATGCCGGAGGGTGAGGGAAAAAGAAAATACGTAATTCGATTTGATAATAACTATCTATTAAGAGGTGTTATTAAATCTTTAGGTGAAAAAGGGTTTCTGCCTGTGAAAGATTAATCACGGGAGAATAGGAAATAAAAAATGCCGCAATTCAGACTAACCCAAAAATTTGCAACTGATTGTAAGATTAAGCATCTTCACGAACCAGCTATTACGACGCATCCATTAGATGACTGGTTTATTGATCGCATGATTGCAGATCGCAAAAAAATTGCCATGATTACCCATGGAAAATCCACTTTTACTTTTTTCATTCCATATGCAGATTCAGGTGGTGCCAAGGGGATTATTCCTTGTTTTAAAAAGCAGCTTAAAGAACTCTTCCAGCAGAGCTCACTACCTGTTCTTGCCTTGGAGGTGGATAAATTGTTTGCTGGTGAATGCGTTTTTACCAAAACGGTGGATAGAAAAATCCTTGGACATATGAACGATTTCAGATATTGTTCTGCACCTTATCAAGGTGACCCATTTCCTGTTGACTGGAAGGATACTGCGGAGCGCATCAATAACATGCCGACCAAAGGCGGTGAGCGAGATTGGCTGTATCCTGTCGAGCGTTTTAATGCCTTACTTGGTATCAATTTGCCAAAAAGAAATCGCTATTATTAGCATAAATAATAAGCAGAGAGATTTTTATGGGGGTATTTTTGGGGGTATATCTGAAAGTCATATTTGAAATATCATTATTATTCAGATAATTAATTAACTAATGTGATTGACGCCGCCCCACCAAATTCACTTCCCATAGCATCTAAAAGTCCTTTTTTATTATCCTTCGTCCTACCTTGTCCAATAGATATCCCCATACACCAGCGCTGGCAAATTGATCAAGCTGAAAGCAAGAAATGCGATGAGGAATGAAAAAAAGAAAGGGGGTGGTGATTAGTGCCTTTAAATAAATCATACCCCACCCTGAAGCATTAAAAGAATTTATCGGTCAACTCGACTCCTTTATCTCCATTTAATGTTACACCCTAAACTTGGTTTTTGCTCAGCAAGAATAGGTTTATTGGAAATTATACAATCTAAGGCATACAACAAATCAGAACCAGTAACAGGCTTTTTATTACCAGGCGTTGACTCGTCGAAACGTCCGCGATAAACACAATGCAAATTTTTATCGAAGATATAAAAATCTGGTGTGCATGCTGCTTGATATTGCTTGGCAACGACTTGAGTTTCATCATATAAATAAGGAAATGTGTAATTAAATTGTTCTGCTTCTAGGCGCATTTTTTCTGGACTGTCATCTGGATATTTGTGAATGTCGTTTGAGCATATCGCAATAAAGTTTATACCTTTAGTTTGATAATGATTGACTATTTCGACTAGTTTAATTTGTATGTTTTTCACATACGGACAATGGTTGGATAAAAACATAATCACTGTTGCAACTGATGAACGACAATCATCAAGCGAAAAAATCTTTTGCGTTTTTGTATCAAGCAAAGAAAATGGCTCTGCTTTACTTTGCAAAGGCAACATATTAGATGGTGTTTCTGGCATACAATTTCTCCTTGGAAAAAAAATTAAAAAATAAGATAAAAACACAACTCAAAATTATACCGACTAACATCATAGCAAATGGCAGTTCAGAGTTGACTTTGATATACGTGTCTAAACCAGATACGATACCCGCAATGAGAAAAGCGGAGGAATTATACAATGCATTGGCACTGGCTGAATTTTCTCTAAAAAGAAAAACAGTTTGCATAAAATAGTTTGGATATAAGATTCCACAGCAATAAAATATGCATAGCATGGGTAAAATAATATTATAAATATTAATTGGTATTACCCACGAAATGAGCAGCATTATAATAGAAATTATTAGCATTGCGCTAAAACAATAAAATTCTTTTGTATGAAGCGGTACTTGCAAGGTAAAACGATTCGTCATTGAGCCTGCAAACCAAGCAATACCCAAGAATAATGTAATATAACCAAATTCATTAGACGAATATTGTAAAATCGTTTGAATAAAAAAAGGGCTTATCACACCAAATAAAGATATCAGCGAAAATACCAAGCTGCCTATAATAAGAAATTTCAAACATTCCTTGTTAAGCAACATTGTTTGATACCGTTTGACTGTAGAAATTAAACTGAAACCATGAAAATACTGACTCGTTTCGAATAAAAATTTAAACATCAGTAAAAACATAACAGCACTATAGGTTCCTAAAAAATAAAAAATGGATTTCCATCCGAAATAGTACTGTAACAACCCGCCCAAACCTGGTGCAATTATGGGTCCTAAAGACCAAGATATCGTAAGGTATGTCATCATTTTTTTTAATTCAGACCCATTATATAAATCAGCAATCACTGCACGCAGTGGCACCACCACCATCGCAAGTGCCGCACCTTGAATAAATCTTATAAAAATGAGCTGATAAATCGTATATACGTTAGGGATAGAAAATAAAGTTATTACAAAAATCATCATTGCTAAAAAAACCGGGCGCTTACGTCCAAAGCTATCGGAAATACTGCCAGCCAAGAGTTGCATTAAACCTAGACCGATTAAATATGATGTGATTGTTAACTGCGATAAATTTTTTACAACACCAAAATAATCGCTAACAGCAGGCAGCGCAGGCACATAAATATCGACACACACACCCGAAAGCGGCACGATTAGAAAAACCAACATAGTTAACCAATATTTTTCTTTTGCCATTTTACTGCCTATGTAATTAACATGCCGTCGCCATAAGCCAAAAAGCGATAATTTTCTTTAATTGCTACTTTATAAGCTTGTCTAATATGCTCATAACCTGCTAAAGCAGAGATTAAGATCATCAAGGTTGAACGAGGCAAATGCAAATTAGTAAATAAGCCATCCACACACTGAAATCTATGTCCTGGGCGGATAAATATATCGGTATAGCCAGTATAAGGATTTATTTTTCCATCTTGACTGATAGTTTCTAAGGCGCGCAAACTCGTTGTGCCAACTGCAATAACTCTTTTACCTTTAGCTTTCGTTTCCTTTATTAGCTCGCATAACTCTTCTGAAACATGCAGCCATTCTGTATGCATTTTATGTTTACTAATATCATCAACATGAATGGCAGCAGAAGTGCCAGAACCAACATGCAATGTTACAAAACCCATATTAATTTTCTTTTCTTGTAATTTTTTGAAAGTCGCTTGATCAAAATGAAACCCGGCTGAAGGTGCCGAAACAGAGCCTGGCTCGGCAGCATAAATAGTTTGAAATGTTTCTTTATCTAGCGCGGTTGGATGACGTTTGAAATATAGAGGAAATGCCAATTCGCCTTTTTGAATAATTTCCCACAATGTATTTTCTTGCCTACATAAGGCTAATTCATAAAATTCACCATCCAACGTATTCACTTTTAATATATCGTTATCGATAGCGAGCAAATCACCGATTTTAATTTGTGGTTGCTTAAAGATTCTAGCTAGCATGGTGGCACTATCTAATATTCGCTCAACAAACACTTCTATGGTTACACTGTCTTCTGTTTTCATTAATAAATGTGATGGAATAATTTTAGTATTGTTGAAAACCAATAAATCACCTTCATCAATAAAGTCTGTTATATTTTGAAATTGACTATGTGTTAATTCGCCATTTTTTTTATTAACACATAACAACCTGCCAGCGCTACGCTCTTTGCGCGGCTCACGGGCAATATAGTCTTCTGAAAGTTCAAAATCGAAGTCTTCTACCTTGTAACCAATTTCACCTATTGATGCTAATAAATCATCGATAAACACGTTGTTAGTAATGTTATTCATATCACGCTACTCAGTTCGTTTTTTATGATCAGTAGGATTATTAATGAATAATTACTGCAAAACAATACGACATTATGATATTCTATTGTTCCCAAAATGAAACAATTGCAAAAATATGAACCATAACTTATTGATTTATTATGCACTATCATTTTCTGCCGTTGTAAAAGCTGGTGGATACTCTAGTGCTGCGAAAAAAATTGGCATCTCCAAAGCACAACTGAGCCGACATGTGAGCGCCTTAGAAGCTATGTTAGGTGTTCGCCTTTTACATAGAACAACCAGAACAATGACACTAACAGAACAAGGCCAGCAATTTTTTTCTATCTATGCGGGCATAGAAGAACAATGCGCTGATGCCGTGAATGTACTTAAAAATGATTTTTACGGCATGCATGGCACAGTAAAAATAACAGCCCCCGTTGATTTTGGCATACATTTTTTACCGCCCATGATTGATGAATTTTCTAAACTATATCCTAATTTAAATATTGTTTTATCCCTTTCCAACGCTAAAGAAAATTTAAAAGAATACAATATTGATCTTGCCATTCGTATCGCTAACCGGTTAGAAGACTCTGATTTAAAAGCTAAGCAACTAAAAGAATTTAGGCGCCCAATTTGCGCTTCTCTTAACTATTTTAAAAATGGCAAGATACCAACCCACCCTGACGAATTAAAATATTATCGTTGCATTACTGGTGTTTACAATGACATGGAAACGATTTATCCCCAATGGCAATTCCGCATTGATAATAAGTGGAAAAAATATAAGTTAGAAAGCAATATCCAGGTAGACAGTACTTTTGCTCAAATTGAATTAATTAAATCAGGCGCTGGCATTGGCAGAGTGCCAGAATTTTTCATAAAAGACGAATTAGCCTCAGGAGAAATAATCGAATTATTTCCAGAATTAGAAAAACCCCGCGCCCATTTATATCTTTTATACTTAAGCACACCTGTCTTACCCCGGAAAACACAGGTACTAATTGAATTTACTACTGCTTATTTAAAAAAACAGCATTTGTAAAGATAAACAAAATCAGCTTTGAATGTTTGATTTACACTCCCAAGTCACATCATATGAAGGTACCAGCCTGAATTTTGATTTAGTCAACTTTTAAGTTGCCATCATTTCCATTTGAAGTAAATTTCTATCTATTTTTTCCTCAAATTATATTCAATGAATTTACAAGCAGTTAGGAAGTAATTCTATTTTCATTACAAAGAGATAATTCTTTGAATTTCTGGCTTATTATATTCTGCGTGCCCGGCTTCCACTGTTAGATTTGGAAATGGGTGGTATGTTGCCTTCCCATGAGTATGACCGCACAATACTAAGAAATCGATATTGGGATGCTCGGTGCAAATATTCATCAGCACACTACCAGATGCTTTTGAAGCGTGATAGGGCAGCCAGTCATCATTGCTCATTTTACCTTCATGCAAGCATGCTTCTTTGAATGGTGGAATATGAGTTAAAACAATTATTCTTTGGGGACACTGTATTGCGGCTCCTATCAACTGTTCTTTT
This sequence comes from Coxiellaceae bacterium UBA6002, assembly GCA_002429595.1. Taxonomy (GTDB): domain Bacteria; phylum Pseudomonadota; class Gammaproteobacteria; order UBA6002; family UBA6002; genus UBA6002. Next base: position 18,906 of record DJAM01000057.1, on the reverse strand, counting down.
AATTGACTGGCGTCATAGTCGGCAAGTTGCTGCATTTTAGTTAGCAACTGAGATCGCCCTAGAATCTTTTCTTGAAATAAATCAGAGATCATTCTGCTGTCATTGAGCACGACTTGACTATTATGATAGTCACCCAAGCGGCCATCAGCCCACCCATCTTGACCGACTAAAAAAGTATTTTCATCCAACTGCAAAGACTCAGAAGCAGGAAGCCAAAATAAATACTCATTAGATTCAGTTAAGGCTCTCATTTCATTGCGCACCGCATCTACCTGACCTCGGTAATAATCATGATTGCCAAGAATGTAATAAATCGGCTTTTTAATAAAAATCGCCAATTCTTGTAATATATTTTTAATACTTGGCGCCTCGGCAATATCGCCGCTTACTAATATACCATTGCACCTAGTGTTAATTATTTCTAGGTAAAAATTTTTGCGTTCATTAGCATCAAGGAAATTTAAATGAATATCGGTTAACCACGCCAGTTTCATTATTTACTCTGTATAGAAGTTAGTTTTCGTTCAAGCAATTCTATCCGATCATTAGCAATACTACCGTATTGAACAAAATGACCAGGAATGGCTCCTTTAAATGATGGAGAAGTCATGATTTCTCGTAGCGAATCAATCAAGTATTCTCGCAGGATTGTATCAGAAGTTTTGATTTCATCTACTATTTCAATTCGCCCATCCAATACTGATACAATATCCTCAAAATCATGGCTTGCGTAAAAATCCATTTTGCCTCTTGTTTGAAATGCTTCAATTTTAGTTGCTAAAAAATAAGGAACTGTAACAACACGAATTTCAAGACTTTTGGTTAATGGATAGAGATTTGAGAATTCAATTGCTTGTTTATACCAGCGATTTCCAAATCCTAAAATTGTTTCATCACTGGGCATTACATCTAAAAATGACATCTTCAGTTATGGATTTCTTGAAGCCTTGCTTTTTAAGTTTTTTCTCTAACTGGTAGTATTGATTCCTGGAAATAACATCTACGATACAATCAACGTCAAGTGTATAGCGCACATCTGGTACTAAGGATCAGATATGAATAAACCAGTAGTGCAGCCGCCCAAGAAAGCAACATCGTCTCAAATATCACCTAATTTTGTTGCGACAAATTCTAACATTCTGAGGTTCGCTAATTTCACATTACTATCCAGCATGATTTAATTTTTCCTTCAAAAGTGCTGCTGCAAGGTTACGCTCACGTGGGCGTCCAGAGCGCAAGACATCAATTAGGACAAGTAGTTCATGAAAAGCAGAATCCGGGTTTGCTCGTAACGTTTTTGATAAATTAGGGTGAATAGGTAATAATGCTACCCCGCGTTCCTCTCCCATAGCATCAGGCCAAACGGGAATAGGGTCATTACCCAATGCGATTTTATCGCGAAAAATGGGAGCGGCAATTGCTGCCGGAGTACCTCTAGTATATTCACCCAATTTTGCTGGAAAAAGGAACTTGAGAGAGTGAATTAAAAACTCTTCTGCTGCCTGAACATTGGGGAAAAGTTTGCCTTGGTTATTTTTCCTTAATAAACCCGCTTCTTCTAGTCGCTTTATGCCCGCATTAACTTCGGCTAAGCTAATTCCCAATGCAACGGATAATTGACGCTGGGATAGGTCTATTCCGATGTTTGCTAATAGCTTTATTAATACAACGCAATCCTGTGACTTTAACATGGCAATGTTCCCCAAATAACATAAATAAATTATATCACAGGTGTTCGCTGTTCGCGAACACAAGAACATAATAGCCGATCCGGTTTAATTCCAAGAGTAATAACCCACAAGCAGAGACAAAGGCCAATAAAAACTACATTATCAAGGAAAGCTCAAGACAAACCGCGAGCCTTTCCCTAAGTCACTCTCAACACTCACACTGCCTTTATGTAAATCCATTATCATTTTAACAATAGCAAGTCCTAGGCCCCAGCTGTTGGAGGCTTGGGAATCGTCAGCTCTATAGAATCGATCAAATACTTTATCTATGTGTTTTGTCTCGATACCAATGCCATTGTCTTGTATAGCCAGCTCTGTGCAATTTTGACTTTTGGTAATTTCAAATAATATATTGCTGTTTTCGTTGCTATATTTAATTGCATTGCTTAATAAATTTGTAATGGCGCGTTGGATGAGTAATTGGTTTGCTTGTACTATCGCGGATCCTGTTTGGTCTATGGTGATATTTTTGTCTGCGGCTAGATCTCTGTAAAATTCGGATATTTTGAAAACTTCTTCTTCGAGTTGTATTGTTGTTTTTGGCACTACGGTGTTAGGGAATTCATTTCTGGCTAAGAACAAAATGCTGTCGGATAATTTTGATAATCGACGGAACTCTTCTAAATTCGATTCGATTAATTGTTGATATTGACTTGTGTCTCTAGGCTTGGAGAGAATTATTTCGGTGCTGCCAATTAGATTATTAATCGGCATGCGTAGTTCGTGGGAGAGTTCATTGGTGCATTGGCTGAGGTTGTTAAATGCTTTTTCTATTCCTGCAAGCATTTCATTGAACGCGCGGCCTAGTGAAATTAATTCTTTTGGCCATTCTTGATGGTCGATTCGTTCTGATAACTTGCTTGCGGTGATTTGTTGGGTGATTTCTGCCATCTCGTATAAACGTTTCAAGGATGACTTTGCTATGAACTTCCCCAGTATTAGCAATAGTCCAAATAGTAACAGCAAAAAAATGCCAATGTAGATTTGGTATTTTATAATTAAGCTTTGGGGATAATCGGTGTTTAATGCAACTTCCATACTGAGTTTTATATTGCCTGCCTGGTCGTAGAGAATGGGAGCGTTGATCAATAAATAAGATTCACCATTTGGAGCATGCCACGTGGCTATATTATCTTGCCATTTTGTCTTGGATAATGCAGGAAATGGTACATGTGAAATCTTTTGTTCTGCACCGGGTGTGCTCATCAGCACTTTGCCATTACTGTCTTTAACCTTACTGAAATAATAGTATGATGCATTGTTTTTTTGTGCTTCAGGAACGCCGTCCACTTCTTGCTTTATCGAGGATAGATTTTCGTTGTGTTTATATAACAGGTTTTTAACGACATAAACCTCATCAATCAAATATTGCCGTTCAGCGGCCTGCATTAGATCAGAGAGCGCCCAAGATAAAGCCAGTGCTATAATAATTAAAATTAACATCGACGCAGAGGTATAGAGGATAGTGAACTTGTTAGCGATTGAAAAATTTTTTTTAGCGAAGTTCGAGAACATAACCAATACCATGGACAGTATGTATTAATTTTTGTGGAAATGGATCATCAACTTTTTTCCGTAAACGACGTATGGCAACATCAATCACATTAGTATCACTATCAAAATTTATGCCCCAGACTTGTTCAGCAATTTGTGTTCTGGATAGTAATCTTTTTTGATTACGCGCTAGATAACTTAATAGCAGGAATTCCTTGGGTGTTAAGTTTAATGCGATTTGACCACGCCACGCTTTATGCTGCTCAAAATTGATCTTTAAGTCTTCAATACATAATTCATTTTCTGGAGTTACAGATTGTCCTCGACGCAATAAAGCATTAATTCTTGCAAGTAACTCAGAGAAAGCAAAAGGCTTAGTTAAGTAATCGTCCGCACCTAAGTTAAGTCCTTTTACTCGATCTACAACAGCGTCTCTAGCTGTTAGCATTAGAATTGGACATTTAATATTTTGTTGTCTCAGTCTGGTTAAAACTGACCAGCCGTCAACATCGGGCAGCATGACGTCTAAAATAATAAGTTGATAATTTTGAGAAAGAGCAAAGTTAATCGCATCCTGTCCTTCATGTACCAAATCAACGCACAGTCCGCTTTCCATAAACCCTTTTTTTAGATAGCTAGCTATCTTCCGCTCATCTTCAACCAGCAAAATTTTCATATCTTGACCGCAATGTTTAATAAGAACTATTCTACCTAATTTCATACCATTTTAATAGTTGCAAGCCATTTCTGACAAAATTGTAATGTTTTATTAAGATCTTAGTCATTTTGGCTGGGTAGTGTTGCAACTTACAGATATGTTTTTTAACACTTACCTAGGAGTTATTATGTTTAAGCCCGTTGAAAATCCCGAATTTGAATTAAGAAAAGCAGCCGCAAATGGCAATTTAACTTTAATCAAAGCATTATTAAAACAACATCCCAACATTGATATAGATGCGGCAGGCCCAGAGTCTGGACAAACCGCCCTACATCGAGCTTGTAAGGATGGTCACGAGAATGTAGCAATCTATTTAATTCTAAATGGTGCCCAGATTCACAAGCAGGATAGCGTAGGAGTCACGCCTTGCAAGTTATGTGAAAGCAACACTATATTTCAATATAAAGTCAAAACGGCTTTTGAAGTTAATTTTTCCGTATTCCAAACCGCTCCTATTCTTAAACGTTTTACAGAGAACAGTACTCATGAAGTAGACCAAGAATTTAATGCTAAAGTCTCTGCTTATAATTCTTCAATAACGCCTGACTTTAACCAACTTAAAAAGCTCTCACATGAGGCAAGAAAATGTGAGAATCAAATGTGGGCCTTAAAAGTCGTAACGGGTTATTTAGAGTTGGCGAAAACAAATAAGATTGCGCCTTCTAGACAATTTACAACGTTCGCCTGTTTTTTACGACTTTGCGAAAATATGTTGCTCAGAGGCAACGACACTCCTGTAGAGTTAATCCAATATAATCTAGAGCGGGGAGGAGATTATCTTTTAGTCGTCAACCGCAGTAAAGAAATCTTTGCGCTTCATGAAGATCACGAAGCAATTGTTGTTGATTGCAGGTACGCAATAACCTATAGAGTAGACCAGTGTCCTCCTGAGTCAAGTCTACATCAGTATAAGACCAGCATGGTTAGAGGTCTTTTTCTCTCAAATCGAAGTATTGCTACTTGCGATGCCGCACCGGATCTTAAGACCAAATATTTAAATAATTGGCAGGAAGTTTTAAGTGCTGGATTGAAGACGCTACGTGATGAAGGTACACTTAAAAAAATTATCGGCGAACTCAATTCAGCTAGTTCTTCGCCTCAGCCATAAAATATTTATTATTTTACGGATACCAAATTTTCGGAGTGTAATTTGGAACAATCTCTAACGGCATGGTTAATCATTCGAGAGAACGAAGTGCTCTTAAACAAAAAAGGCACTTTACCGACCAGTAGTGAGACTGCTTTCTTACACACTACTTTTTCAAGACATTTTCGCATAGGAATATTCAATGGTATTGAATATTTCTGTGCGGAATTAAGTTCAGATAATGTTGCTCCAAGTGAATTTACTACTATTCCTTTGAGAAAAGCATTATCTTTATTTGATCCCGGTCAATATGGCATTGGAGTTAAAGCCTACTCCATACTTAATTGGGATAAAAATCATAAATATTGTGGCCGCTGTGGCGGATCTACCGTGCATCAAGGAAAAGGCTTCGAAAGAGTTTGCCGCACCTGCCAGCTTAGTTTTTTCCCACGAATTTCTCCTTCCATCATTGTGCTTATATATAAAGAAGAACAGTTGGTGATGGCGAGAAGCTCTCATTTTCCGCCAGGCGCTTATGGCTTAATTGCTGGATTTGTAGAGGCTGGCGAAAATCTTGAAGAAGCCGTCCACCGCGAAGTGCAAGAAGAAGTGGGACTTAAAATAAAAAATTTATCTTATTTCGGTTCACAACCTTGGCCATTTCCTGATTCGCTTATGGTAGCGTTCATTGCTGAGTATGAATCGGGTGAAATTGTCATCGACCAAGATGAAATTGAAAGCGCAGGGTGGTATAGATACGACAATTTACCTGGTCGACCTTCTTCTGCTATTAGCATCGCGTCAACGTTATTAGATAGCTTTGTTAATGTATGTGCAGAAAAATATAATGAGTGAGATCATTTATCTCGATTATGCTTCTACAACACCGGTGGACGAAAGAGTCCTTGAATCAATGTTACCATTTCTCCGACACAATGGGCTTTTTACCAACCCTAGCTCCAATCATCTTTTAGGACAAAAAGTAAGAGCCATCATTGAAGCATCGCGCGAGAGTTTATTGACAACTCTAAATGCTAAGACGCATGAACTTGTTTTTACTTCTGGGGCAACGGAATCGAACAATCTTGTTTTCAAAAGTTTAGCAGAATTAGGTTTCCCAAATAGATTCTCACACATTATTACCTGTAAAACAGAGCATAAAGCAGTTTTAGAACCTATTCGTTATTTAGAGCAGCGCGGCATCAGCGTGACTTATCTTAACACAGATAGAGATGGCCTAATCAATTACACTGATTTAATTGCTGCTTTAAAAAAGGGGCCGGCACTAATATCGATTATGTGGGTCAACAATGAAACCGGTGTCATTCAGGATGTTCAGAAAATAGCTCAGCTTGCAAAGGAATATCAAGCGATCTTTCATTGCGATGCTGCACAAGCTTTTGGCAAAATAGCAATTGATTTGGAAAATGTTCAGATTGATTTATTATCCATTTCGGGTCATAAGATTTATGCACCAAAAGGCATTGGTGCGCTTATTGTTCGAAAAAATATTCTTCCCTTCATGCAAGCACAAATTTTAGGCGGTAGACAAGAGAATAATCTTCGGGCTGGGACATTAGCAACTGCACAAATTGTTGCATTCAGTAATGCATCGGAAATTTCGTATGCAGAACTGGAAGATAACACAAAACAGCAACAAGAATTGGCACAAGTTTTGCTTCGTGGTTTAGCCGCGATACCCGCCACCGTGATACACGGTGCTACCAATCAAAAATTACCTTCCATTAATAGCATTAGCTTTGACTGTGTTAATTCTAGAACCCTTCAAACTATGTGCGGCAATCATGTTGCAATATCGTTAGGCTCTGCTTGCAACTCGGAAAGTTTGGAGCCTTCTTATGTGCTAAAAGCAATGGGATTATCGGATGATCTAGCCTCTAGCTCAATACGTCTTTCTTTCGGACGATTTACTACTCAAGATGAAATTGCTAAGGTATTAGAGTTTCTCAAAGAAACCGTTGAGCTGATTAGACAACAATCAAAAATTTGGCGAATGAAAAATTATCTTAATGAACCAGTATGAGCGCTATCTAAAGCAGATGATACTGCCCAATTTTGACATCATTGGGCAACAGAGATTGCGCCAAGCCAAAGTCCTGATCATAGGATGTGGCGGGCTAGGTGCACCAGTGATTCAATACTTAGCTGCAGCTGGCGTCGGCGAGATTACTGTATGCGATGATGATCGCATTGAGATTACTAACTTAAATAGACAAACACTTTTCACAACCGATGATATTGGTGAGTTCAAAGTTAATCAAAGTGCCACATTTGTTACCAATTTAAATCCACTCGTTAAAGTCAATATCGTTGCGGAGCGAATAGCTTGTCATAATATCCGCCGAATTATTGCAGGACATCACTGTATTGTTGATTGTACCGATGGCTTACCAAGTAAATTTTTGTTAAACGATGCCGCAATACTTGAAAGTTGCCCTTTGATTCATGGATCCGCCATTGGTTATGAAGGTCGTTTCATGACTATCAGTAAAGATTCTGCTTGTTTGCGTTGCCTTTTCCCTGAAAAACCAAATGTTACTGAAATGCCGTCATGTAATACGCTTGGGATATTAGGCCCCATTTGTGGTGTTGTTGGCAGTTTCATGGCACTTGAAACAATTAAATTTCTAATAGGCGCCGAAATTAGCACCAATAAGTACACAATAGTTAATTGCATTCCTACCATTCAGATGACACAATTTGAGTTAAAGAAAAATCCAAATTGTTCAATTTGCAATTCTCAAGAAACCATCAAGCAACTTCATGCTCAAGATTATGAATTTTTGTAATCTTTACGGGCCAACAACCTTACACACAATAGCTGAAGATTCTGATGCAGGTTCTTTATAAAGCTCCCGCACTTTGGCAGTTACCGAAGGAAATGATAACTTGAGCAAAGTGCCATTATAAAAACTACTGACAATATCACCTTTAAAAAAATAATTTAAGCTAAGCACTCGACCTCTTTCATAATTCAATGTTCGGACACACTGGTATTTTTTGTTACTTGCTTCTCTCCAGACTCTCATTTTACCATCAGTTGAACCAGAAATAATTTCACGGGTGGGGAGCTCTAGTGCACAATTAACAGGGCCCGCATGTCCTTCTAAATTTTGCTGGAAGTCATATTGTCGATCTTTATTCAATTTCCAAATTTTCAGATTTTCCTTACCACTACGTGCTCCATTTAGAAATCTATTGCCAGATAGAGAGCAAACAAATTCTATTCCTCGCATATGGACCTGCAAGGTTTGTACCTCCTGATATTGTTGATTGTTATCTAGACGCCAAACTTTTATTTTACCGTCTATAGAGCCGCTAAAGAGATCCCCATTCGGATGTCGAATTACGCAGGCCACTGAACTTTGATGACCTTTTAGCTCTTGTGCTATTTGATATTTCTTATTTTCGTCCTTGCGCCATACTCGTAAACTGCCATTATCACTGACACTAACCAATTCCTCGGAAGGAAGGTAGATAACCCCGAACACTGCTGTACCATGCTTGCCGATGGTTTCTGCCTGATATTTTTCATCTTTATCTAAATGCCAGATTTTCAATTCACCGTCATCAGAGCCACTAACAATAGTCTTGCCAGGAAGAGTACAGACACAAGTGACCCATGATTTATGCCCTTCTAACGTCTGTTTACAGTCACTCACCTTCTCATTCAATTGCCACCATTTTAGAGTCTGGTCAGCAGAGCCACTAATTAAATTATTATTCGAAAGCTTCGTTACACACAGAGCTATTTTTGAGTGTTGTCCAATTTCGGTATGAATTGGCTTTAATAGATAATTTGCGTAAGAACCTAACGATTCGAATTTGCCGTCTATTCTTGTAAATGCTAAGACTGCACTTCGAAATCGGCGAGTAGTTGTTGATATGTTTATGATATCTTCAACTTTTAAGAATTCAAAAATTAAGTAATAGATCTCTAATGGTATGCTCGCTAACTTAACACTAACTGCGTTAGTATCGGCAATTGTTTTTGCTAAACCAGATGATCTTATATAGTAATCATTGCAAATCACCCAGTAGCAATCAGCTAACAAAAAAACAAACCGATGCAAATCTTTTACATGCTTGCTTTCGTCCAATTCCAAAGACTGTAATGCAATTTCTAACGCAGTATCATTAGGCGTCGACTCAACAACTTTCTTCACTTTGTCACGAATAGATTCAGGAATGTCTTCAACTAACGCTGTTTTCAATAGCCATAAAGCAAAATCTTTTAAAGATGGAGAGCCTTTAACCTCTACAAAACTAAACATACAATTACCTAATTGGTGATAACTTTGAAATTTACAAACTATATAATTTTTTATTAAAAATCCAGTTTGCTCTAATTATCGTCCCGACGAGGACGAAAAAACGCGTTTTTATCTCGTAAGGCGTAAAATCATCCCGTTCGGGTTGAATTAAAATGACAATGAAACACCGTCAAAACAGTAATTTTTGAATATTTCAATTAGATTATTAGTCAAATCCAAACAAGTTAGATATAATTTACTGCTATAACAGTACAAAATTAGATAATGCTCTTAAAATGCAGGTAAAATCCTATTTTTTCACCCAATTTACTGCTATAACAGTAATATACCTAATAATGGATGGGATATGACATCAAGCGAAATCGCGAAGATAGTACATTATTGCCGAAAGCAAAGCGGCTTATCACAACAAGAATTAGCCAAACTAGCTGGTGTTGGTAAAACCGTCGTATTTGATATTGAAAAGGGTAAAGAAACTGTGCAGCTAAATACTCTATTAAAAGTGTTGGATGTTTTAAATATCCAAATGAAGCTCGAAACACCTATTGCGCTAATAGGAGAGAATAACGCATGAGAAAAGCCCTCGTGCTAGTAAATGGCATTAAAGCTGGAATACTAGAAGAACTAGATAATGGCAAATATAGATTTACTTATGACATTAGTTATAAAGATGCACCTGTTTCTCTCACCATGCCATTAATTAATAGGATTTATGAATTTGACAAATTCCCTCCATTCTTTGAAGGATTGCTGCCAGAAGGCGCTATGCTTGAAGCTTTATTACGCAAACTTAAGTTAGATAAAAATGATTATTTTGGTCAATTATTAAAAGTCGGTCACGATGTGGTGGGCTCAGTGACAATCGAGGAAATAGAATGAAACGTTGCCCCATTACTTACGAAATCATAACTGACCAAGAAAGTTATTCACATCTTGGCTTGAGCTTACTTTCTCACCAGTTAAAAAACCTAAAACCGTTAGAACTTAGCGCTGAGGAACAGCAGCAAGAAGCAATAGCTCGTGTAGGTAAAATGTCTATTCAAGGCATACAAATAAAATTAAGTGCTCAACTAAAAATTAAAGAAGGACGCTTTGAAATTGTTGATCAACAGGGTCGTTTCATTTTAAAACCACAAAGTAGTCATTACCCGGAATTACCAGAAAATGAAGCAATTACTATGACACTAGCAAAAACTATAGGCTTAGAAGCTCCTATCCATGGCTTGATTTGTTCAAAAGACAACAGTATGACTTATTTTATTAAACGATTTGATCGCAGTGGTCATAATAAAAAATTACCTCTAGAAGATTTTGCACAGCTTTCTGGCCAAGATAGATACACAAAATATGACAGCTCCATGGAAAAAGTGATTAAAGTCATCTCTAACTTCTGTACTTTCCCAAAAATTGAATTTGTCAAACTATTCAAACTCACTTTATTTAACTTTCTTATCGGTAATGAAGACATGCATTTAAAAAATTTCTCACTAATTACACGAGATAACAAAACTTTTTTATCACCGGTGTATGATCTAGTTAATTCCACAATAGCTTTATCCGATGCGAAAGAAGAAATAGCTTTATCTTTAAATGGGAAAAAGAGCAATTTAAAAAAACAAGATTTCTTCAATTATTTTGCTGTTGATCGATTAGAGCTAAATCAAAATGTCATTTCGGGAGTGATACAGGAAATTCAGCAAGCGATACCGAAATGGAAAGAATTAATAAGTGTCAGCTTTTTATCTCAACCGATGCAAGAAAAGTATCTGAGTTTGCTAGAAGAAAGATGTAGTAAATTAGGGCTATAGAAAGTAGTTGATCTAACAATGCTGCGACAAAAAACCTTTGGTTAACAACTGGGCGTAGATCATTCAAGCAATAAAAAAAAAGCAACCGATGACTTTTAGCCATCGGTTGCATGCTTCCCTTTTTATTATTGTTTACTTCCTGAAGTCTGCGGTTGGGTTGGTGTTGTTGCTGGAGCTGGGCTTGGAGTTGCTTTGCATTCTTGTTGATAAGCCTTCATGACATCGCTGAAACCATCTAGGCCAAAGCTAGTTTTTTTGTAGGCTTGCACGGTGTTACCATCGTTATAAGTGACATCAATACTAGTAAGAGTTGGCATTTTATCTTTAGCATCTGCAGGTAACTTTGTGACTAGTAATGGAAACTTACCATCTTGATCTTTTATTCCCACGAGTTGTGTTTTCTTACCATCGAAAGTTAAGTAATCATTTGAGTAACTTGGGTTTTGATCTTGATCGCCATAGAAAGCGTTGTTCATGATCTTGAAATTATTGTTGACGTCTTTTGAATTTGGAAAAATCAAAATAATTCCAGGTTTTTCTGGGTACCAGATAGCTGTACCAGCATCTTCGCCATACTCATTTTTACCGGTGAACATAACAAAGCATTTGTTATTGTAACGATATAAAGCGATATTGGCCTTGCCGTAAGTATTTATCTTTTTAATCGACTTTGTGCTTTCTTCGATGGCAGTAGTGGCTTTCTTATCGATTTTGTCTTCACCCGCTGCCTTCGGGAATAAGATTTGACTGATCCACTCTGATGGGATAGCAAAAGCAATATTCTTACTGTAACGATCGACACTATTGGTGATACCGATCAAAGAGCCATTTTGATCAAATAAGCCACCGCCACTAGATCCAAAAGAGACGGTCGCATCTGTTTGCAACACGAAGCCACCACGATCTTGACGCTTATTTGAGATAATGCCTTGAGAGATTGATTTTTCTAGTCCCTCGGGGTTGCCGACAGCATACACCGCTTCACCTACTTTCACGTCTTTTGAGTCCCGAATCTTGACTGGGCTGAATTTAACCCCAGGTACTTCCACAAAACAAATATCGCGGTTAACGTCACGGAAAAACAAAGTGCCTAATTTAAACTGATTATTGACCACAATACCAAGGTAATTACCCGTTAAGGCAACATGGCAATTGGTCGCTAATATATGGTCTGTAACAGCAATCGCACTTCCTAGTGATTCAGGCTGTTTGTCGTAATAATCAACTGTGTAGATGGTATAGACCGACTGATTGACTTTCTTATAGATATCTTCTGCGTTTAGCGCCTGCAATTGGGTACTAAAAGCTAAAATCAGGCCGGAAACAAGAATCTCACCTATTTTTTTCATCGTTATTGTATCCTTACTTTCTCTCTAAATTTACTATAGCAAAGCCTATATCAAAAAAATGACACAAATATCATACATTTAAATCAAAAATGGGTAGTTATTAGCAATTAAGCTCGAAGCATTGAGAAAAAGTTGAACAGAAAGAGAGAGTTGCAAGTTTTGTGGCATTGTTCAGATAGTTTCATTCCGTTGAATAAATTATAATAAAATTAACCTCGTTATCATTGCAAATATGGCAAATTTCCTACAAGAGGTTATTTATAAGGCTGACAGACGAACTTTCTTTTCTTTGATAACCTAATCTCTAATCCAGTAATGTTTTGAGGTCAATATTATGTTTGGATATCTACCAGACGCGATTAAACAACAAGTTATTTACTATCTTCGAATTAAAAACTTCCCCGCAGCTAAAGAGCTTTATGATACTTGGCGTGACACCCCCAAACCTAGCACGGAAAATAACAATAACTTCATTTAAATTTGGTTAATAGCTCGTTCTTCACTTTAAAAAACCGTATACTACCTTCATGTCAGACGAAAGTTTTAATTTTGAAAAAGCGCTTGCGGAGCTCAATGCCATTGTTGCTCAGATGGAAGAAGGTGGCTTATCTTTAGAGGCTAGCCTCACCCATTTTGAAAATGGCATAGCCCTGACCAGAAACTGCCAAAAAGCTCTAGCAGAAGCCGAACAGAAAGTTCAAATCCTCATCGAAAAAAATGGGGAAGAAGCCCTGCAACCTCATGAAACCTGCGACTAATGAATATCAAGCAATATCTGCAGGCAAGACAACACCGGATTAATTCTTTTCTTTTATCCATCTTACCACCGACCGATCAAGCTCCTTCTCATTTGCATGAAGCGATGCACTATGCCGTTTTAAATGGTGGCAAGCGGGTACGACCTCTGTTAGTTTATGCGACAGGCGAAGCATTCGGTATCGATCTTAACCTTCTCGATCATCCAGCTAGCGCTATCGAATTGATCCATTCCTATTCTTTGGTCCATGATGATTTACCTGCAATGGATAACGATGATTTACGACGAGGATTACCAACTTGTCATAAAGCGTTTGATGAGGCTACCGCTATTTTGGTCGGAGATTCTCTGCAGTCACTAGCCTTTCAAATGCTGACCGAATCTCAAAACTTCCTGGATTCCAAGGCATGCGTTGCCATGCTACGTTGTCTGGCAGTGGCCTCGGGATCGTATGGCATGGCAGGAGGACAAGCACTGGATATTAAGGCTACTGGACAGCGACTTGATTCAGCTCAACTTAAGCAAATACACGATCTGAAGACAGGGGCTTTAATCACCGCCGCTATTCAATTGGGATTAGCCTGCGCCCAAATCACCGATAAGGTCATTATTGATGACTTTACTAATTTTGGGAATCTCCTTGGACTGTGTTTTCAGATCCAAGATGATATTTTAGATGCCGAAGGAACAGAAGCGCAAACTGGCAAAGGCGTTGGCAAAGATGACGCGAAGCAAAAAGTGACTTTTACCACTCATTCCGGCTTGGATGGAGCCAAACGCAGCTTGCAAGACTATCATCTTCAAGCTCTGTCGTTTCTTGAGCCTTATGGAGATAACGTCACTGTATTAAAGGGACTGGCCAACTATATCGTGCAACGTAACCATTAAATCTTCCGCCTTGAAACTTTACAATAAAACAGAATTAATATACGTTCTCTAACTAATAATAATGCCTATCTTGTAGTGGAAATAAATGCAATATCCGTTGTTAGCGAAAATTAATGACCCTAGTGATTTGCGTGGTTTATCTTTACATCAGCTTGAAGAATTGAGTGTCGAGCTACGCACTTATATTATCGAAACACTCAACACTTGCGGTGGTCATTTTGCAGCTAATCTAGGTGCAGTGGAATTAGCTATTGCGTTGCATTACGTCTTTAACACTCCTGATGATCGTTTCGTTTGGGATGTGGGTCACCAAGCCTATCCACACAAAGTTTTGACTGGCCGAAAAGAGCAATTGCACACCATTAAGCAAACCGATGGCTTAGCGCCTTTTCCAAAACGAGAAGAAAGTCCCTATGATCACTTCGGGGTAGGCCATTCCAGTACTTCAATTAGTGCTGCCCTAGGGATGGCTATCGCTAGTAAAGTGACAGGAAAAACCAATAAAGCTGTTGCCATTATTGGTGATGGCGGACTTACCGGGGGCATGGCTTTTGAAGCACTTAATCACGCGGGTAGTATTGATGCTGATTTATTAGTCGTTTTGAACGACAATGATATGTCCATCTCACCAAATGTGGGTGCCTTAAATAATTATCTCGCTAGGATACTATCTGGCAAGCTTTATACCACCCTTCGAGAAGGCAGCAAAAAAGTACTCGCTAAAATGCCTCCTATCAAAACTTTAGCTAAACGCACCGAGACCCATTTAAAGGGAATGATTGCGCCTGGGACACTCTTTGAAGAGCTTGGTTTTCACTATTTTGGGCCTATCGATGGCCATGATTTAAAAACCCTAGTGCCAATGTTACAGAATCTGAAGTCGCATAGTGGCCCACAACTTTTGCACGTCATTACAACTAAAGGTAAAGGTTTTGAACCTGCGGAACTTGATCCTGTCGCATATCATGCCGTAAAACCAGGTTTTAAATCAGCAAAGCAAGCAGATACCAGTACTTCTAAAGCCCCACCTAAACCCACTTATTCTGATATTTTTGGACAGTGGCTATGTGATTTAGCAGCAATAGATCCGAAACTCTATGCGATCACCCCCGCGATGTGTGAAGGATCTGGGATGACCCAGTTTGCGATGGAATTTCCAGAACGTTACTGCGATGTCGGCATTGCCGAACAGCATTGTGTCACACTTGCGGCTGGCATGGCTTGTGAGAACCTCAAACCAGTTGTCGCCATTTATTCAACATTCTTACAAAGAGGTTACGATCAACTCATCCATGATGTTGCATTGCAAAATCTGGATGTCACCTTTGCTATTGATCGCGGTGGTTTAGTCGGCGCCGATGGCCCAACCCATGCCGGAAGCTTTGATCTATCGTATTTGCGTTGCATACCCAATATGGTGGTGATGGCACCTGCCGATGAGAATGAATGCCGACAAATGCTTTACACCGGGTTTAAATATAATGGTCCGGCTGCGGTGCGATATCCTCGTGGCTGTGGGCCCGGAGTGGCTATCTCCTCAACCATGCAAGAGCTTGAAATCGGTAAAGCCATAATTTGTCGTCCTGGACGCAAAGTGGCTATTCTAGCTTTTGGTTCTATGGTACCGCCTGCATTAAAGGCTGGAGAAGAATTAAACGCCACTGTGGTTAACATGCGCTTCGTGAAGCCTTTAGATGAAGAGCTAATTAGACAATTAGCACTAACCCATCAATATATTGTGACCGTGGAAGAAAATGCGGTCTTAGGTGGCGCTGGTAGCGGAGTTACAGAGTTCTTAAGCAAACAAAGCACTCATTGCGATATTCTAAATTTAGGTTTACCCGACAACTTTTTAGAACATGGCAATCCAGACCTCATGCTGAAAGAATGCGGCCTTGATGCTCAAGGAATTATCCAAGCAATAAAGATTCGGGTATCACGTACTACATCGCTACCCGCTGCCGAGGAATATGTTGCCTAATAGTCACTAGCTCAAAGCTTCTGTTATAACTCTCTTTTCCCTTCGTCCAAAAAATAAATCATAACTGAACAATGAAACAAGTAGTGTCAGCAATGACACTGCAGCGAACTGCACAAAGATATTTCCAAAATTTTTCAATTCACTTTGGAGTAACAGAATAAGATAGACTTGAATCAAATAAATCCAATAAGACGCATCGGCTATGTAACGATGGATCTTGATGGGTTTTTGAAAGAACCGAATACAAATAGCCATGAAGCTTTGAAATAACAAAAAACTGCTGCAGGAATAGAACAATACTATTGCTAAATGATATCTAGGAAGATCTTTTCGCTCCAAAATAAAAAGCAAAATTAACGTTACCACCGCAATGACAAAATAACTCCACCGCCATTTGAAAAATGACATCATGAGGTCTACATTAATTGCCAAAATAACACCCAGCAGAAAATAGCTTCCATAAAATAGTAACAACCAAAGGTTCGGGATTATAGAAAGTTTAATAGGAAGATAAACTGAATGGTTTAGATATAAAGCCGCACAAAGCAATCCCGCAAATATCAACATGTGAACTTTAGTTTGTACAATCTTTCTTGCCAAATTATTAAAAATATTGAGCTTAGGAAAATAACTTGCCAACAGAAACACTAGATAAAAGATGATCAGATACTCTAAAAACCAGGTATAACTCAAGTTAGAAAATATTTTGAAAACATCTGTGATTGTAAGAACCTTATGGAGATAAACGTTTATTAGCAAGGACGGAATATTAAAAACAATCCAACATAAGATTAATGGTAGCAAAATTCGGTGACAGCGATTGGTTACGAACTTAGTCGCAGTCATTCTTGACCACAGATCAATGGTAAAAAATCCTGCAACAAAGAAAAAGACTGGCACACGGAAAATGTGGATAAACGTTACCATGAAATCAAATAAAACATTTCCTTGGGGATTTATCCGAGGCCATTCCGGTATTGCGGTAGACATATAGCCAGCGGCAGTGTGCACGATAATACCAAGTAGGACTGCATAGGTACGAATCGCGTCAAAATAATGAATTCGTTTAGAGGTTAATGTCATTTTGTTTCGCCTTTAAAGCCAACAAATTACGATTCAGTCTTTATATTCCTTTTTATATTGCTAATGGGAATTGAAAATTCCCGTGGGCCAGATTCTTTTATTTGACCCCAACCAATTCCATAAATTACTTCATAAGTTAAGGGTAAGCGTCCTTCTTCATTACGTAATTTTTCATAAGAACTGATAAACTGTTTAAACTTATGCTTACCAGTTAGAGCTTTGTTGCGGTGCGGTGCAATATTGTGTGTACCTAGTTCTTTCAAATCTAGAAATATTTTCTTTATATTGCTGTACTGAACCGTTATGAATTCCATATCCATCACTGTGTCTTTTAGATGAGCACCGTGTAAGGCATCACCAAGATTGTGCATATCAATAAAATGATGGACATGTTCATGGTGATCTACGCTCGACCAGCTATCTCGCAATTCATATAATGTGTCAGGACCTAAAGTCGAAAACAATAACAGTCCCCCTGGTTTTAATACTCTTTGCATTTCTGCAATTGCAGAGTTGACATCATTACACCAATGCAACATTAAATTTGAAAAAATTAGATCAACGCTATTGTCTTGAAGCGGTATTTTTTCTGCATCAGCACAAAGATAACGTTTTCGATCAAACCAACGAGTATTGTTTTTGGCTTTTCGCAGCATTTGTTCCGCGAGGTCTATAGCGACAATTTTAGATTTCTTATAGCGTTGTTCTAACTTTAGAGCGCTATAACCAGTTCCAGAACCTAAATCTAAAATTAATTTTGGTGTTATTTTCAAATAATCCAAACGCTCTAATAAACGATCGGCGACTTCTTTTTGAAAAAATGCCGCAGCGTCATACGTTCTAGCCGCTTTATTAAAAGAGTGTTGAATATCACTTTTGAGGAGAAGATCTTCTGTCATTGTGCAAAACTTCTAACATGCTTTATAAATTCAATTGTATGCGTCAAAAAAGGCGCATGACTAGCTTTAGGAAAAAGGGTAATTTCAATATTGGAAGACAATTTAGGCAAATCCTCAACAATTTTAGCTGGCACCAACATATCGAGTCTTCCAAGTATGTATTTTATAGGGCATGCGATATTTTTTATTTCATCGCGACAATCCAATGTGTTTAGCATGAACAAACCTCTCATCAAGGTCTGCAAGCTAGGTTTGCCATATTGAAATAGATTGGATTGCAACCACTGCAACAAATCTTTATCAAGCACTAAGCCATGAAATTGCAATAATAAAAATCGCTTTAACGTTCCTTCATAATCACTGTGCAGTTGTTCAGCAAATTTTTCTAAAACATCTGCTGTCATTCCTGACCAATTCGCATCTTGCAAAAACTTGGGGGAACTCGCAACACAAATTAACTTAGCTACTCGCTCGGGAAAATTGCTAGCTATTTTAGTGGCGATTAGCCCACCCAGAGACCATCCTATCCACGTTGCCTTAAGAGGCGCAACATTGAGTATCTCCTGCATCACATTCGAAATTGAATCATCACTCAAGTCAGAACTACGACCAAAGCCGGGAAGATCAATTAAAGTAATTCTAAAATTTTCACTTAATTCTGTTGCAGTTCTGTGCCAAATACCACTATGCAATCCCCAACCATGTAATAGCACAAGATCAGGTCCTTTGCCGAAACTTTCTGAGAATAGCTTTGTCATTTTATGATCTTCTTGTTCCCCCTTGTCACTCTCGCGTTTTTTTTGTCATTCCCGCGAAG
>DJAM01000171.1 GCA_002429595.1 Coxiellaceae bacterium UBA6002 | reverse complement strand
CAGCTGCTGCGCCAATGCCGGCGGATGCTGCTAAGCCAGCCGCTGCGCCAGCAGCTATAGCAGCACCCGCTGCGGCGATGCCAGTAGCTAAACCTGCTGCTAGGGGCCAAATAGACTTTGCTAATGTTAGGCAAGTAGCGATAGAGCAATTGCCTGTGTTATTGCTGGCATTGCAAGGACTAAGCGGACCAAACGTGAATGCTCACCGAGTTAAAAATTTATGTGAGCTTGTAACGAGATGGCTCGAATGGTTGCAAGAGGATCAAGACGAAGAAAAAGTCCAGTACACATTGGTTAAAATGATCGAGATTTTATATGAACACCTGATTGAGAGTAAACAAGTTGAGAAGACCTGGGGAGGGTTTGGCGCTAATAAAATTACTTGGAAATGGAGTGAGGGTTATATTGGTCATGCCATCAAATTACCACTAGCTAGAATTGCTCAGGTCAGGAATAGTCATATAGTAAGTCTTGATAATGAAAAACAAATGGACATTACTTTGAATAAAAAAACGGAAACAGCACAAGGCTATGAGTATTTACGAAGATTGATTTTTAGTAATTGGCAACAATTAAGAAACCAAGTCACCAATGTGGCCTTGATTAAGGATCATACAGAAGACAATCAAGTACTAGCTCCCCAACCTCTAAGTTAAGTAGAGGTTGGACGCTTCGTTCATCAAATGTATGGGAATTTATAATTGAGGCCCAGAAGATTCTTCATCTTGAGCGAGCTGTGCAAAGTAACTTAGCATAGTAGTTCCAGAATCACTGCCTATAAAACTATAGTTCCTTTGAACAGAATAATCATGACTTTGTTTGCCATTAGGACGTTTGACGGCTAGAGCTTTGTACTCTTCTTTGAGGGTGACAGGTAGCGCCGTTTTTGTGGACTCGAGAGATTTTAATTCTAGTGCCGCAGGAACTTGCCTTGATGATAGAAAACTTTGATATGCCCGTGGTCCTTTGTATTTAAGATTCATTAAAATCCGTCTTAAATTTTCGAAATCGAATTCTTCAATGAATTGAGCGACTGCCACACTCACTGGATTATGCGGTAAATAGCTTAATTTTCCTTGAGCGCAAGCTTTTAAAATAATGATCATTTGGTACAAAGCTCGTGCTAAAAGATTTAATCCTGCAAGATGAGGTGTGTTATCGGACAAAAGAACTGGACCATCTTTGGCGGCAGCAGGGGGCTCGGAACTTACCGAAGCAGATACTCGGGTCGCTCTATTTTGAATACTAAAAACAGTTAGATATTCAATTAAAAGTTCTTTATATTGATCTAGCAATGATTGCTCCTGGATTCGCAATTTTCCGAAGTCTTCTATAAGTATTTTTTCAAGATGTTTTTTCGCGGAATTAAACGTCGGACGGAGTTGATAATTTTTCATCAACTCAATGAAGATAGAATTGCCATCATTGTTAGCTGCTAAAATGTTACCGCCAGCATTAAGCAAAGTCTCAAAATTTTTAAGTTTCCCGTGAATAAAAGCTGTAAATAAAATAGTTTGCCCCTCATTGTCGCGATCTTCAGGTTTTATGTTTACTTCTATAAGAGCTTCAGCTATTTCTTCTTTTTCGGTTTCTAGCGTTGGGCTTAGTACCAGTTTGTTTAATGCTCTTAGGAGAGTTGTACGTTTCGTGACATACTGCATATGATGATCAAGTAGTTGCTGTTGACTTTCTTTTAGGAGATTAATGTTTTTTTGAGCTTTCTCTAACTTATCTTTTAGATCATTCTTTACAAGTATTATAGGATCTGTGCCAGTGAGTTTTAATCTTAATGCGTTAAATAAAGGATCTAAAGTATCACTGCGGTAGTCCTCTAATAATTGGTTTTTGACTCTTAGCTCGGATCGAGTTTTCTCTTGATTCGATGTTGCGCTCGATACTTTTTCAAACTCTTCTTCCAATTCCTTTCTCAATTCATTCATTCTGCGGTCTAACGCTTCTTGTATCTCGGTCGATACAGCAGTTTTTGGTGAATCGAGTAGAGTTTGGTGTTGGCTTTGTAAAATAGCAAGACGGACTATTTCTTCCTGCAAGGACTTCGAAAGCGCTGTGTTTGTTCTTTCGTATTCTTCTGATTCATCTTGATTTCTTTTGGGGGCACCCAATAAAACTTCTAAGTATGAATCATTTTCCTGGAGAATGGCGCTGCGCGCTTCATCAGTTACGGCAGTGTGCGCTGTTAGTGTTGAATGAAGTTTAACTTGTGCCTCTCTATTTCTTCGTAATTTTTGAGTAATGTCTTTTATTGCTTCGTGGTGAGGATTTTTGGCACCGAATTGAAGTGTAACTAAATGTTGATTAATATCTAACATCTGCGATAGGGCATTTAATTCGTCATCTTCGAAATCACAAAGTGTTAAGTCCAACTTTCTCAATGAGTTATTTTTTTTGAGAGCATCGATTAGCACATGTAATTTCGGTCTGAATCCGGAAATCAAGCAGCGCTGTAATTGTAAATATTTTAATGTGCATTTCGGCTGCTCTAAAATATTGGCGAGTGCTGTTAAACTATTAAGATCAACAACATTGGTGTCGAAGGTTAAAGCTCGAAGTCGGCAGGAGGACATTGTTATACTTTTAACCACGACAAAGCTTTCGTCTTTGTCCATATAAGTGCCAGAAAGACTTATGTGCGTTAACACAGGTAACTTCTGTAATAGTGACCCCAGTACATCGCCATATGTGACTAAAGTAGTTTCAGTATTTTCTTTTTCTCCGAGCTTATAATTGTTAAAGGAAAAAAGTTTGAGATCACCACGTCTTTTGACAGCATCCATCATGTCTTTGAAATTTGCAAGGCTCATTCCAACCATTAAAGGATACTGGGTTCCTTCAAAAATAAACTCCCCATCTTTTTGAAACTGTTCTGAAGCCACTAGTAGTTCGAGTACTTCTTTAAATTCATAGCGCTTTATTATTTCGCCTTCGCTTAGCATAGATATCTCCAGAGGATTTGCAATTAGGGCTTTGTCGCAATGAATATTCCATATTTAACTCGTCCCTCTTTGAATGCTGCTTGCATAAGGTTCAGTTGTTTGGCGAAACGAAAACCCCGCAAACCACCCATTCGTAGTAAGTTTAAAAATGAATGAGCACTGACAAGTTTGTTGCCTATTTCCCAGCTTTGTTTGACATGATCAGTCCAATCCAATTTTTTTAACAACGTAAAACCTTGCTGATAAAGTAGATGTTCATAGTGATTTAGAGTGGGCATATATGGCAAATCAAACGCTTGACAGAGGCGTCGATATTGCTTTGCTTGAGCATGAGTGAATTCTTCTTGCGAAGAGCACCAGGTTGCTAACATTATTTTGCCACCCGGTGCAAGTTTAGAATAAGCTCTTTCTAGGAAAAGTCTTTTATCGACAAATTGCTCACAACTTTCTAAAGACCAGATGTAATCAAATGAATCATGCGCGAAGCTATTGAGTGACAGTGCGTCGTCAATTCTGAATGTTACTTTTTTTAAACTCTTCTTGGCTGCAAATTCTTTTGCTATAGCAATTTGCTTCGTACTTAAGGAGATCCCGCTGACAGTGGCGTCATAATGTTCCGCAAGATAGCAAGAGCTACCCCCCATACCACAACCAACATCTAAAATTTTACTATCAGGTTTTATTTCTAATTCTGCAGCTAGTTTGTCGATGAGATGTTCTTGCGCTTGTAATGGGGTTAATTCAACTGTAGCACTTTCATAGTAACCATGATGGATATGAGGCCCCCATATTTTTAACCAGCCATCAGAGATTTTGTTCCAAAAGTCAGCAATAGTATGGTTCATTTTTTCGCGATTTTTCAAAATTGGATAATCGGTTCTAATAGTATTATCCATAATACTTTCCTTAAATGGTTAAAGTCTTAGTGACACCAAATAATTAGCTGCCAGCGGAACGCCCACTGCCAACATAATTCATAATTTTTGATTTTCATGGTTTTCATTAAATGGACTAAATCATCTTTGCTGAAGGCACGTAGCACCGAGGTCGGACCATCATGTTTACCAATAGCAGAAAATTGTAAAGCATGTGATAGCAATTTAATACCGTAGTAAGCCAATCTGTGCCGATGCAAATCATTAATGACTATCGCGGTCGTGGTGATAGTTTGTAACTCACTAATAAGTTTGATTAATTCATTATCACTTAAATGGTGACAAAAGGTGTTGAGAGTAACAATATCAAATTGGTAGTCTTTGAGGTTAGTAAAAACATTGGCCTTATGATATTGGATGCTAGGGTAGTGTGCTGATAATTTAACAGCCTCTTGGATAATAAAAGAATTACCATCGAGCCCAATTAAGTCCACAGGTAATTGTTTCACTCTCGCCCATTCATGTGCTACTCGCAATAAATCCCCACTACCGCAACCTAAGTCTGCTATCGTGATCTTCCGGTTCTTTAAATCTTTGCGGCGCTTACGATAGATTTTGTCTAATGCATTAATTAGAGTGTGACGACTTCCTAGCCACCGATTAGTGACTTGGATCTCATGCAAATTTTTGATGAGTTCGACATCTTCTAGTGTCAAATCATCCATGAGCTCTTTTTTACTACTTCGTTGATCAAACATAATGTGTTTTCAACATCATTGATTCAAGCGTTAATCCAGGGCCGAAAGCACAGCTGAAAATATTATTATCATGCTGTTCGGTACTTGCGATGTCATCCCAAATGAGACGCAACACAAATAAAATAGTTGCGGACGACATGTTGCCGTAATTTTCTAACACATGATAAGCATACTTATTTTTATCGGAGTCGATGTTTAACGCTTTTTCACAAGCTCTCAATATTTTTTGAGCGCCAGGATGAATGGCATAATAATGAATATTATCTGCAGACAATTGAGCGTTTATTCTTAATTTATCGAAGAATTGCTGGATAGCATCGCCGATGATCTGTGGCACATAAGTGCTAAGCAGCATATCAAATCCTGAGTCCGTAATGTGCCAGGCCATTTCTTTACTACTGGATGGTATTAAATCGCAATGAAATTGTGTCACTTCGAAATATTTATCTTTGTTTGGTTTGGCCTGCATTAAAACACAACTGGCACCATCAGCAAAAATAGCATTAGAGGTCATATTATCCAGGGTATTTTTCTTCTGCAGATGGATCGTGCAAAGTTCGACACAGACCACAAGCACAACGGCACTGGGGTCAGCTTGGCAAATTGCATCGGCTGTTTTGATACCATTGAAAGCGCCATAACAGCCCATGAAGTTGATGGCAGTGCGCTTGGTATTGGTGTTAAGTTTTAATTCTTGGATGAGTTCAATATCAAGACCAGGAGCATACATTCCCGTACAGCTGACTGTAATTAAGTGTGTAATGGTCTTTGGATCGAAATCATTAAGTTGATTAAAGCAATCCGTAATAGCAGCTAAAGAAAGTTTAAGGGCGTTATCCTGATAGACTTGCATTCGCACCTGAGTGCTAGGGAAGTCATCAGCAGGATCATTGGGAAAAAAATCATACTCGCCTGGTTCTTTCAGAATATCAGCTAAGACGCTGTGTCGATATTTAATACCGGTAAATTTATAAAGAATACGTAATAATTTCTTATCAGGTGGCTCAAGATTCAGATAGCTCGACACTAATTCTACTGCAGCCTGTTGATCTTGCCGGTATGGTGGAACTGCAGTTCCAATTGAGGTAATAGCGGCCATCAATCTTCTCCAAATTTAAGCGACTATCATACACTGATTTGCCAACAAAACCAGGGTTACCTTGCTTCGTTTCTTGCTACAGTTGGTTCATATCAGGAGATGGAGCCGATTCAATGGTACGGGTACGATCTTGGTACTTTTCTCTAAGTGAATGTATTCTGGCCCAATCCTTAAGCATTGGCAGTATTCGCGACTGGTCGCTGAGTCTTACCTTTTCTTCCGGGCTGATACAGCGATGCACTGTATTTTGAAGATTGCCACCGGCCCTTGATACTGCCAAAATTCTAGTCGTAATCGCTATTTCATCTGCTATTGAAATTCTCCAGAACCTTGCCCAGCTAAGACTTAAACCCAGTTGGCTTCTGCAAAGATTACTATGGTGATGTTCTAAACTAGCGCAGAGCGCAGTATCTGGATTTTGACCATTAACTGCATTATTGAGACTGGTTTGGTTTACTTCAGCATATTTTTTATAAAAAGATATCAGCAATTTAAAATTTAAATGCTCTTGAAAAGTAAAACTGCGTATCTTTTGAAATAATTTAATTCCTGCAACTGGATCAGTACTGATCGTTTCTTCCAGCGCTTGGTAAACATAGTCACTGTAATTATAGCTTCTCAATTCTACTAACTGCACTTGCAAAATTTGTGGATAGTTAACCACTTGGCTTGGAGCGGTTACTCTCATTAAAGAGACCATATTTAGATTGTCATTTTGAAATTCAGAATTAATTGCTTTAGCTTGTTCTAGTGTTAATACAATTTGTTCGCCTGTGACTGTTTTGATCCACAGATTGGTAGCGAGTAACGCCAGCTGGGCTGCATGCTGATGCAGATCTGGATTTGTGGGATCATTTGCTAGAAGCAAAAAATACTTTCGCAGTGAGGTTGTGAAACGTAATACTTGATCGCTATCAGGTCTTAGTTCTGGCGAAAATGAACACATACGTTGTAGGAAATCAAAAATGAGTTCGCGAATTGGATGTGGAGCAGTGCTGACTTCGTTTAGAAATGGAACTAAAAGTCCGGAGAAATTAAATGGTTTTTGAACTGCTCTATCAAAGACCAATCCTTTTCTAAAAGAAAATGGATCTTCGGCCTTAAATAGTTTCATAAAGATTGGAGCTAAACAATGAACATCAAACTTGACGCTATAGCGACAAAAAGAAGTTTCAGGTGGCGCGTAGAATCTATTACCTTTACAGTAAATGCTCAGAAGTTCCGCACCATCAAAAGGAAGTCGCTCAGAAAGTCCGAAGTCAAAAATATAGACATTGAAATGATTGCCAGTTCGTTGAACTTTCATATTTATCCCAGAAATGTCTGTATGCGCCAGAGCGGGTCCTGTTCTTGGAGTGTCATGATGTAGTAAGTTGACAGCGAGACTGATACTACAGAGTATATCGAGAGTTTCTTGCCAAGAAAGGTTGGCTAGACTGGGGCTAATATCGCAATCCATATTTAGCAATTCATTGCCAGGAAAAAATTCTTGGATGAGGTAAATATGCTCACCATCTTCAACAAAGGGTTCGGCAAAGTAAAATTGTTTTAAAATCGTCAATTCTTGAGGTACGAATTGCTTTTTATCATTTAACTTTTTACAAGCGAAAGGAGCCTCTTCTTCAATGAAAGTTACTGGATTGAATCGATAACATTTATAAGTAGTGGCAAAACTTCCTACACCTAGGACGTCATTATTGCTGAATCGGTAAAAATGTGAGGTAGCTTGAACCTTGATAAAGGTATTTCTGCTAAATTGTAAAATAAAACTCGTAGGGTGACGCTCAAAGAATTCTATAGCTGCCTGATGTTCATTTTGAAGTTGCATATATTTACCTGAACTAGTGTCGAGTTTGACCAAAAGAAAATCGACTTGTGACAGCTCTATTCAATTCGGCTTCAACCTCTGCCACTCGTTCGCGATAATACATAAACATCGCAATCCCCAATCTTTCTCGGTCTTGCGTTTGCTGGTCCGCGTCTACTTTTAATTCCTTCCAAAATGGGTTAGTGCATGAACCTCTTAGTCCTCTAAAGAGAGAATTTAATAAGATAACAGTGCTTTTTAATAGTGAAGTTTGTGGGTTATTACTAAGACTTGTGTCGTCAAAGACATTCTTTAGAGCATGAGTCATTCGAGCACCATAATCTTTTAAAGCACATTGATTATTATCAGTGAGCTCAATGTAAGCGGCTTTAAGAATTGTTAGAGCAATACGACTGTCGAATCTTTGAATTGTTAGTACTAAAAGGTCAATCTTGTTTTTAATAGATTTGGGTAGTAGCAGTTGGCGGGGTAGCGAGCTTTCTAGATAGGCGGTGAAATCAAGACAATTATCTTTAATTGGTATAATTAACGCTAAGCTTCTAACATACTCAAGAATTTGCTCTGGTTTTTTAACACAATTAAGATATTGCCCGAAATCTTTTTGACAAGTTAACAATAGTCCGATTGTCTTATGCGCAATGGTTCGGTCTTTTTCATCGAGTTCCTTCATCTTGCCTTGCATTTGCTCTAAATATTCTTTCAACCACTGATGAGAATTCTTTAAAATTTCTAAACTTGTAGCGAGTGACTTAACTTTTTCCTTATCCTCTGCAGTGAGGACGATGACCTTGCCACGTTCTATAATTGGATCTAATATATGCACATAATTAGCTGGCAAATTAAAATCAACCGGAAACAAGCCGCGATAATTTTGGCGTATTTGGCTTGCTATTCTCGTAAAGGTAACGGGGTCGGCTCCATTTTTTGTTTGCGCGTCTAGAATATCTCGACACCGCTTAAGTTCGTTGATTCTGTTATGAAATTGTTCGATTCGTTGTTGTATTTTCGCAGCTAAGACTAAAGACATCGCATTATGGCTATTGTTTAATAAGGGATTTCCTGTAGAGCTTAAGTATTCATCCCTAACTGATTCAATATAGTTGATTACGATATTCAAAGACGCAATGAGTTGTTTGATCTCATCGGTTTGCGCAGGTCGTTTAGTGTTAGTTAACGATGTTAACTCATCTTTGGTGATGTTGTTACAAGCGTTTACTCGCAGAAGCCACAATAAATCTTGACGTTGATTGCGCCGCAAAAGTTGCACGACAGTATCATTTTGTATTGGCAAGATTTCTAGAAATTGTGCTTCTAGCCCTTCAGGTTGTTCGCAAATTTTAAGCTCATTTAGAAAGCCAAGAAGCTTAGTTCTTAAGATTTTTAATTTTTTAGCTAACAAATTTTTCAAAGCCAAGTCATTGGGTGGCACTTGAAAAAGATCTATAATTTGTTTTTCAGATTGAATGCTATTGCAGGCAGCTAGCAGATTTTCAGTGACCATCATTAACGCTAGTCGTTTATCAGTTAAGGGACTTTGGCTAAATCGTTGCAAAACAGTCTGCATTTGTTGTTGAACTCTAACTCTTGCTTCCTGTTGAAGATGAGTGATATCACGCGCTTGTGATTCAACTCCAAAGACGTCTTTCATGACATCCCGTAGAAATGTCCTACTATCAAATCGCTCACCTTTTCTAGGAAGAGCCGCGGCTTGTTCACGATTAGTGTTCAAGGTCCTTAGCATTCGCCATAATTTGAGAGATTGCTGTATCAGAATAAGTACAGCTTGTTCATTTTGTGGCTGACCATGTTGTGCCTGTTCACTTTTAAGTCTGTTTAACTCTTCAGTAACTTCTTCTAGGAGTTTTTTTAACGTGAGTATGATCACTTGTTTTTCTTGATATTCGCTTTGAAACTCTTGGTTTTTAATATGTGTTAAACGGTTTGCTAATCCTGATAACATCGATGCTAGGTTTTCAGGCGACTGGATGAAACTAGTAGCAAGGTTGATCTGCTTCATCGAGCCTATTAACTCTTCCAATGCTCTTGGAGAGTGCATGGCAGCTGCAAAACTCTCTAAGAGATTCGTAAAGATAGTTTGCGCATTAGGCTGAAAAGTCGGATCTTTCTTGAATTCGGTTTGTAAAAGATTGTAAGTTTTGATTAGGATTTTTTTGTATAGTTGTTCATTGTTATCACTACTCAATTTATTTTCTGCTTGAATTATATGCAATCGATGAGGAAATAAATTGGATGCGGCAGTGCATTGGACAATATCAGCAGCAAAGAAGCCAAATACATTGTATTGGTATTTAATCGCATAATAGATTAATAAGTATTTAAATATTACCTTTAGTGAGTCTGGTTTGATTGCAAAAGCATGCAAATAATTAGGATCAAAAAGTTCATACACTCCGTCTTGTCTAATCCGTAAGCCAAGCGCATGACCACTATTTTCACCCGCTAGGGTAATCTTATATAACGTTTGTCGTTTGAGTTTGTTAAAGACAACGTCGGTGAACTCAAACAGGTCTCGGCTAAGATGTACAGCACTATATTTTTTTGCAATTTCTCGTTGTTGATCATGATAAATGCCATCAAACTTGCCAGCGTAAAATGGATAGTGAATCTCACTCGTTTGAGCACAAGCTTCCAGCCAACTGGTCACCTTCCCAGCACACTCGCCATCACTACTTTCTAATTTTCCTTCAGCTTCGTGCCCACCAAGAAATGGGTCAAGTGATTGATTTACTGGGATATATAAAATACCTAGTTGTCGACATAACTGATAAATATTGTCATTGGTGAAGACCTTAGTATCCACGTTTTCAACACCGACATCTTGGATTAAAGCTAATGTTCCTTCAAGAATGCGTAGTAGATCAGTTAAACAACTAAAGAAGGACTTCGAACCTTTAGTGTTAGCTAACGACCGTTTAACCAGTTCGATAACATTTCCAAGGCTACGAACCGTTTCTTTAAAGACGGTTTTAATGGCCTGCATTTGTTGTTCGTTAATAGTTTCTTGATGAAAGGTTGAGCTCGCATCTGATTTAAGTTTAATATTCGCGCTATCGCTAATCTGGATCAGAAACTGGCGTAATTCGCATAAAATTGCCCTTTCTGATTGACTCAAAAAATGCTGTGATTCCGCTGTAGAGGTAGGCTCGTAAATCGTCTCATTTAGCCGAATCATGGCACTTGCTAGGCTGATAAGTCGTTTACTTGATATTTTTTGCTGCATTGACCTTAAATCTCTTAAAATATTACTTATTTTAAGTGATTCTTCTTAACTAAATATTAACAAACCCATTTTGTCCTCGTCTGCACGCGCTGTCATTCCCGCGAAGGCG
>DJAM01000108.1 GCA_002429595.1 Coxiellaceae bacterium UBA6002 | reverse complement strand
CATAAATATTATTGTTCATATTGTGATAAATAGTTTAATCAACGTTTTCCCGGTATAGGGAAATATCAACGAGCGACGGAAAATTTAAAGAGGCAAGTATTTCATTATCACACGCAAGGTAGTTCTCAAAAAGACTTAGCCAATGATTTGAAGACAGGCAAGACTACCATAGAACGTTGGTATCATCAGCGTTATCAGCACGAAGAAAAAAGAAACCATAGTGGCACACTGCCTCGTGTACTGGGTATAGATGAACATTTCTTTAATAAGAAGGAAGGCTATGCCACTACCTTTTGTAATTTAGAAAAGAATAAGATTTTTGATGTTGTAAAAGGGCGATCTTCTAAAGATTTAGAATCTTATTTAAAACTGTTGCCGAATAAAGAACGAGTTAAAGTTATATGCATTGATTTAAGCAGTAGTTATCGTAGTATGGTGAAGAAATATTTTCCGAATGCAAAGATAGTAGCTGATCGATTTCATGTTATAAAGTTAATTAATCATATGTGCATGCAAACATATACTAAGTTAGATCCGTCGATACGGTACCAACGAGGTCTTTTGGCTGCTTTAAAAACTAACCCTGAAAACTTAACAGTCAAGCGTTTACAAAAGCGTGATGAATATTTAGCGAATAACCCTGCTATCAAACATATCTATTATTTCAAACAACGATTACATCGACTGTTAATGAAGAAACATCGCACTGCAAAGCAATGCAGACGACTCTTGCCACTTTTCACTGAAATGGTTAGACGATTAAAACAAATTAAATTTGAGCATTTATCAATTTTAGGGAGAACATTACATGCATGGAGAGAAGAGATAGTTAGAATGTGGCGGTTTACTAAAGGGAATGGCATAACTGAAGGATTTCATCGTAAGATGAAGTTAATTCAAAGACGTGCTTATGGGTTCCGAAATTTTGAGAATTATCGGTTACGGGTTAGAGTGCTATGTGGTTAGTTGAGTGCCCCCGAAAACGGGGAAGAGCCGGATCACCTCTAGCGAGAATGATCTTCCCGCTTAACCGCATATTTGTTTTTTTCTTTGCAATCATATCTCTCTCCAAATCGACTCTAATACTCATACTTTTATTTTAGTACAGAATTCACTTGGATTTGATTTACACAGGAATTACACAGAAGGAAATAAAGACCAAATCAAAATATCAAAAAACCCTTAATTTACCGATGCCGGTGAGGCGAATCGAACGCCTGACCTACTGATTACGAATCAGTTGCTCTACCAACTGAGCTACACCGGCGGAACCGTGCAGTATAAGGAACTATGCATTTGAATGCAAATCTGTTCTTTTCATTCTTACCGTAATTAATACAGGCATTGCCTCATGTCTTAAATCAGGTATCTTAGAGCTACGCTAATAAATCGAGTCGGTGATGGATTTTGTCTGGGTTTTGCATCATACAATTGTGATTCTAATCATAACTACTGTAACTCTCTGTGTCGGCAGCTTCCTTGGTATGGCTGCATACCGGTTACCGCATATGATTCTTCAAAATCACAGCCGAGAAGAAATCTTCAATCTCTGGCTCCCCTTTTCTTTTTGTCCACAATGCAGAGTTACACTTAGATTTCGGGAGATGATTCCAATATTTAGTTACTTATTTTTACGAGGGCAATGTAGTTCCTGTAAAAACAGAATCTCGTGGAATTACGTCACAATCGAATGTTTAACACTCGTTCTAACGCTACTTCTCTACTACTATTTCGGCTGGAGTATTTATTTTATATTTAGCGTCGTTTTACTTTGGTCATTAATCGTCTTAGCGTTTATCGATCTCAATACTTATCTTTTACCCGACTGCATCACTATTCCTCTTGTAATAATAGGATTAATCGGAAACAGTTATTCGATGTTTGTTCCTTTTCGAGAGGCTATGCTAGGCGCTATTTTAAGTTATCTGCTTTTTGATGTTTTGGCGCGGATCTTTTATAAAATACGTAAAATCGAAGTGTTAGGTAGAGGTGATTTTAAACTTATTGCCGTGCTAGGGGCTTGGTTTGGATTTGGCATGATTCCTGGTATTATTTTACTTGCTTCTGTAACAGGCTTGGTTGTTGGGTTTGTTTATATTGTTGCTGCGAAGCAGCCACTCACGAGTCGCATTCCTTTTGGTCCTTTTTTAGGATTAGCAGGGATGGTTGCTTTGTTCTGGACTGGCATGCTTTATCAAAAACATTTGGCACAAATTGTTTGGTGATGATTATGTTAAAAGTGGGATTAACAGGTGGAATTGGCAGCGGTAAAACAACTGTTGCAGAATTATTTCAGCAGCTCGGTGCGCCAATTATTGATGCTGATCTTATTGCAAGAGAAATTACTGAAGTTGATCAACCTGCTTATTTGGAGATTGTAAAAAAGCTCGGCGATAGCATTTTATTATCGGATCGACAATTGGATCGAAAAAAATTACGGGATCGTATTTTTGCCGATGATGATTTAAAGCAATGGTTGGAAGAATTGCTGCATCCTGTGATCAAAAAAGCAATTATAGACAGAGCTGCAAAACTTACTTTTGCTTACTGTATCGTTTCAATTCCACTTCTGGTTGAAACGCATTCTTTTGATCTGGTAGACCGCGTCTTGGTTATTGAAACGAATATCGATTTACAGATAGAAAGAACAATA
The DNA here is from genome assembly GCA_002429595.1 of Coxiellaceae bacterium UBA6002. Classification (GTDB taxonomy): domain Bacteria; phylum Pseudomonadota; class Gammaproteobacteria; order UBA6002; family UBA6002; genus UBA6002. Next base: position 1,568 of record DJAM01000108.1, on the reverse strand, counting down.
GCCAGAGATACGAGTACACCTGAACAGATCTTAAAAATTATTTATTCCCAAGCGACAGGATCACAACGCGTAAAATTTGCTGATGACATCATATATAACAATGGCGATTTACAGCAATTAGCAGAACAAGTTCAAAAAATTCATATTAAATATCTAGCGCTATCGAAGAGTTAAGTTTGCGATCTCACCATGGCACGAAGAGCTGTAATCTAACAAATTGTTTGTTACTATGTTTGTTCTAGCACCTATTGAAATAGGGAATCGCAAGAAGTGCTGTTTATCAATGCCTTAGGAGAATTTATAATGAACAACAAGATGAAATCCTTCCTAGCACCTCTGTTTATTTTCCTTTCATTATTTTTAGCGGCTTGTGCTACTCCAAGTGACAATGCTTTGGTAGCGGGCGGGCTTATTGGCGGTGTCGCCGGAAATGTGGTGACGGGAGGCAGTGCTGTTGGCACCATCGCTGGCGCTGTAGGTGGCGCGTTAATAGGTCAAGATCAAGCTAGAAGAAATTGCCATCGCTGTTACTACTACTAAATATTTAAGCTTTGGGCCTACCTCGTAGGCCCTATTTTCAAAGTCATTGCAAGGACTGTACTATGGCTGAAAAACCAATTTTTAATTATTCTCTGCTTTTTTTGGTGATTGTCATTTGGGCAGTTGCCTGGCCAGTGAGCAAACTTGGTTTGTTGGACATGCCACCTATTTGGTATACGGCATTGCGTCTTGCAATTGGCTTTGTAACGATGTTTGCTATTCTGCTTTTCCAAAAGAAAATTAAATTTCCTACCCGCAAAGATCTTCCTCTGATTCTAAGTATTGGTCTACTTCAAATGGCTTGTTTTTTAATACTTATTAATGGCGGGCTTATGTTCGTTGATGCGGGACGCTCTGCCATTTTAGTTTATTCCACGCCGTTTTTAGTGACCCCAATTGCAGTGTTGTTCTTCGATGAAAAATTATCTTTCTTAAAATTACTTGGTTTGACGTTTGGCTTGGTAGGCATACTGATCTTATTTAATCCCGCAAGTTTTGATTGGGATAATGCTAACACTGTGGTGGGCAACAGCATGCTAATTTTAGCGGCAGCTTGCTGGGCAATTGCCATGTTACACACTCGTTATGGTACTTGGCATACGCCCTCTGTAATGCTTGTTCCATGGCAGCTATTAGTAGCATTGATATTTGTAGTACTAGCCGCTTTCATCATCGAGCCACACCCAAGGGTTGCTTGGACAGGTCGGCTTTGGTGGACATCTATCTATAATGGCGCTCTTGCAACTGGCATCGCTTATGCTGCAATTATTAATGTCAGTAAAAATTTGCCAGTAGTTAGCACGTCGTTGCTGCTACTTGGCGTCCCAGTTTTGGGCCTGCTGCTATCTTCAGTATGGCTTGGAGAGCATATTACGGTCAGTATTGTCATTGCAATGTTGTTCATACTAGCGGGGTTGGCGACCATGGCAGTGGATAAACCGAAACAAGTTACGGAATGATTTTTTGTCATTTCCGCGTAGGCTTTTTTTGTCATTTTTTCCGCGAAGACTTTTTGTCATTCCCGCGAA
>DJAM01000091.1 GCA_002429595.1 Coxiellaceae bacterium UBA6002 | reverse complement strand
AGGGCAATTTCCCAGGCTGGGGATGGCGGCCTTGCATCGTAAAGATGTGTCGCTATGCGATAAAGGTGGTTTATCGTTATGGCAGGTTATTAGCTGTCAATCCCTCATAGATAACAGGCAATGCGCGCAGAATTGAGACTAATAGGCACAGCCAAAGAGCGGTATTTCCGAGAAAATGCAGGGCATCAATAGAGATTACCTGTGAAAGGTAACTTTGTGGCTGTAATAATGCTGCAAAGACAGTAAATACTATTATTTTTAAGCCATTGTAGCTTCCTCGACTGAATCGTGAGCACGCTAGGAATTTTGACCAATAACTTGAGTGAATCGTATTTTCTCCAAAGGCCGTTTTGCCAGAATAACTGAAGATATTGCGTATGGCGTCAATAGTTAAGCCTCTGATTAAAAAGATGAAAGCAATCCAGACGCTAAACAGAGATTGGCAAGCAAAATAGATAAAAAATATATTTTCAATGATACGGTCGGCCAAAATATCATAGACCCCCCCTGAGATTGTGACAGTATTTGAATACCTTGCCAGGTAGCCATCCAGGGCGTCTAGCGACAGACTGACTAAGATCAATATGGTGCCGAGCAGATTATAGAAAGGATTAACTTTTAAAATGGCCACTGCCAAAAGTGCGATGAGAACTCTTATTAAAGTGATCGTGTTGGCCATGTTGGAAATCCCTTAGAATGTATCTTTTCTTTGATAAATATCAAATCCTAAATAATTACTCCAGAAGAAGTAGTTTTGGAATGCTGATTGTATTTGTTTATTTTGAGAAAAAAAATGTTTATAGCTAAAGGGACTACCAAGATAGAGGACGCTTTTTTCAACATTCTCCATGATAATGAAGTCAGGTTGGGTACTCTGAAGAGCTTTAGCAGTAAGATTAAAAAATATATCTAAATCTCGAACAGGATTACAAAAGAGGCCAGAATCATAATTTCTTATAATATTGGACAAAAACCACGGATTAGACCAAGGAGAAGCAATGGTGACATTAGAATAAAGTGGTAATAGGTAGGAAGGCCCGAGTCTGATCACAAAGAAAAATAATTTCTTATTATCAAAATGTTCTTTAACAAAATTAATCCAAAGGTTGGTTTCTGATTTTGAATCGTGAAATCTAAGGATATTTTGCTTAAAATAACCGGCTATGGTGAATAAAATAGTGAATAACATCGCTAAGCTCATCACCAAAATAATTTCATTATGTCGATGCTGCTGGTAAAAAAATTTTCCTTGGTAACATTTGGTGGCGATTAGGCTTAGCAACAGCATAGTAAAAGCCACAGCGGGATACACATGGTAGTACCAAACTTTCATCTCAAAAAAATAAATTACTAAACTAAAAAAAATTAAGCCGCTAAATAGCGTGATATCATTTTTGTCTCCTAAGTTTCTATAGTGGAAGAGGATCATGGTGATGGCCAGTATACTAATCAAGACGAGTATTTCAAATAAAAGTAGCGTGAAAGGGAAGTTAAAGCTGGATTCATAACACAGTGTAAGCGGCACGATTGAAGGAAAATAATTGGGGAAAGCAATAACTATGTAAAGAACACTAAGGACGATCCCTAGATAAAAAAACCAGCAGTATTTATTAAAGAACTTGCGTTTGATGGTGATATAGCTATCTAGAAATAGAGGCAGTGCAATATAAAAATAGTTCTGACCGATGGCAAAAATGGCTAGCAGAATGCTAATCGCTATAATGGTTGGACTCAGTTTTGTTGGCGATGCAATTAGAGCATGAAGTCGCACAAAAAGGTAAGGCAAAAAAAGCAATACTAAAACAATCTCCCGTTGGCCAAAACTGGCTTGCGGTAAAAAACATAAAATGAAGACCGCAGTGAAATAGAGTGCTCGTTTGGTGAGTTTGTTTTGCAGATAAATTTTAGTCAGAAGGTAATGACATAAATAAAGTACCACTAAAATCCAAAGTAATAGATAAGCATTAAGGAGATAATGGCCGGTGATTAGCGTCAGCTTACATAACCACACTACCGGAATATAGAAAATAAATACGTACGCCGAATTATTGTCGAATAAATTTGTAAGATAATCTGCTCCAGCAAGTACTCTTCTGGCACCTTCAATGTGCCATGCAACATCAGCATTGACGAATATATTGTTATATATGATGAACGCTAGAACGACGCTAATGAGAGTAATTATTGCATCCGAAAATTTATTAATTTTTTTCATCCATGGCACTTAGGTTGCTACATTGTGAAGGCTATTTTAAAGCTGAATTGGATTCTGAGCAATTCAACTCGCTTTTTTATAGCGAGCAGTGTCTGGTCCGTGCTCTAACAAGTCGGCAGGTAATCTTAATATGTCGCAAAGCTGTTTGCTGATATTTTTATTCAACGGTTGATCTTGCTGGACCACTTCCTCGTCAAGTAGTGCAGCAGGAGGGTTATAAAAATGAATTACACCTTCCGGATCCACTGTCAATGTGGCCATATAAGGGTAAATATTGTCTGTTAAAAAATAGTAAACTAAGTAGGCTTGGTGATCTTGATCTATATAAGCGAGATTTTGATCGGCAAGATCTGCTTTAACAATAATGGCATTGTAACTATGCTGTAGTAACTTATTCATTTCCTGGCGAATAATATTAATCGCCTTTTTCTCATTTTGTTCATTGATAGTCCCTAAGGCTTGCAATCTTTGCTCAAGTTTAGGACGCATTTGGTCGATACTTTCCTTAATAACCTGAGTCCGATGTCGTAATTCATACTCGTTTTTACAGAAATATGGATTTGCTCGAATGATATTAAGAACATCTAGCTGTGCAGGGGTCATGGTCACTATCCTATATTAAGATTTACTTAATTATAGTAAATTTGTTCTGGCTGATTGTTGGCAGGAAATAGTAAGGAGATCATCCCGCTCTAAGTAGAGCGGGATTGAAGATCATTATGCTGTCGTGCCGGTATTGCTGCTGCTATTAGAAATATAATCCTCAAGGGTATAAAACTTTTGGACATACTGTTTAGTTTCTGTTGGTAGATTTAATTGCTGAACCGAGACGGCGCTGGGGTTTTTTGCTAAAGCATGTTGAATGCGACCTTCGCCAGCATTATAAGCTGCGATTGCAAATTCCCAATTACCAAATTTTTGATGTAAGGTTTTAAAATATTGTAGAGCTGCATCAGTTGAAGCGGCAAGTTGATAACGTTGTTTGTTATTAAGGCCAAAGCGTTTAGCAGTTGCAGGCATTAATTGCCAAATACCGCTAGCACCTTTATTAGAAATGGCTCCAGTTGAATAATGACTTTCAATAATAGGGATCAATGCTAAAGATTTTGGTAGTTGCATCGATTGCAACTTAGTCATGACATATTTTAAATCACCGTTTTGTTGTGCCTTAGTAATAATTCGTTTCATTTGGCCCGCATTTAGCCATTTATTAAAATTGGGATGTTTAGAATGAGCAATATCGGCCATGCTGTTAATTGGAACAGCAGAATTGGTGGCGATTATGTTGGGGTTATGTGGCAGACTAGTGAGGGGAATGCTATTAAATTGGTTTACTAGAGAACTTTGATAGCTCATGCTTTGATTGGCAAATATTGCACAGGGCAACAAACCTAGCAACAAAATGTGTAAATATTTTTTCATTAGCTTCATATACCAAATTCACTCTTGTTTGATGGGTTATACATTCAAAGCTCTACATTAATCACAAACATAAAGCCAAAAAGAGTAATCATTTTACCAAAATTAAGTAAAAAATCAAACAAAGTAGTAGAAAGAGATATAAGCTATTAATTATTAATGGGTTTTTTTCTATGTCATTCCCGCCTTCGCGGGAATGACAAGCACTGACAGGTAGCTTATTTTTGAGTCTTGCCTTTCAAGAAGTTCTGTCCCGGTTTGCACTGTCCTCGAAAATATGCCCATTCCTCACAATAAGAGTTATCTGGGAATACACAAACCCCAACATTTTCGATTAAAAGATATTTGAATCCTTGCTTCGTGCAATAAACCGCAGCAGGATTTGCAAGTGCAAATATCGAAGTGCTTAGAAATAGGCTCAACCAAATTAATTTTTTCATTTAAGGCTCCCTAGCAATTTTTTTCAATTTACCTATACTGAAAACCCTTACCCTAACCACCTCCCACAAGGGTGAGAGGAAACAAAAAAGTATGAGAGATCTTATAGCATGGAGTGCCAATGATTGAAAATATTTCTGAAGAATGGTTGAAACGTGGCTTCACCTGCGGCTTATGGATCGACCCCCCTGGTCAACGCTGGGAAAATTATAAACATAAAGAAGATGAGCTTTTTATGCTAATCGAAGGTGAGATCGAGCTCGAAATAATGGGTGAGCTTATTTACCCTAAAATCCATGAAGTTATTTTTATCCCTGCTCACAAGGTTCATTCAGTTCGTAATATTGGTAAAACTGAATCACGATGGCTTTATGGTTATCGAATGCTTGATGCAAATAAACCTGATATGACTGTATTTAACCAGTAATTTTAATTTCCTGATGAAGTTAGCGTCAAGGGTAAACGCCACTTGGTATTATCAATCAAATTTATTTGGAGCTGATAATTTCCCGGCGCGAGGTTACCTTGGATGGTTGTTGGCAGGATGATCAATGCCTTAGCGCTTTCCGGTGCGATGAGGCCAAAGGGTCCTGTGGTAATTTTATTGTATAAATATACGTTCTTAATTTGACTGCTGGTTAATTGACTTAGGTTTTGAGCTGTCCAAGCTTGAATGATCTGACCTTCAGAATTAGTTAGCTCGATTTTCGGAATATAAGTCGGGACCGAACTTGTACCAGCACTGATGTATATCTCAAAACTTACAGCGCCATTTTTTTGGATGGCACCCTGACTTAAGACTACAGAAAAGTGAGTTGGGCTGACCGGACCTGGATGATAGTGAGAATAAATTGCACCGCGATAATAATTGTAAGTGGTAAGGGTAAAAATTATGGTCAGTAAAGTTAATAACAGGCCAGCCCATTTAAATGCTTTTATCGATAGAGGCTTGCTGGCCAAAATAGCTAAAGTGGAACTTTCTTTGTACCTGCGCTGATTTAAGAAAATACTATCAATTGAATATTTAGGGCTGCCTGATAATAACAATACTGCCGACATCGCAAAGGTGCCAACAGCCATTGTCCATTCGTCCATGCATGTGCCACCTTGCCATCCGAAACTTATCATCAGGGAGATACTTAAGAATAGTGTGATCAAGGAACACAGCCGAGTAAAAGCGCCTAAAATTAATCCTAAGCCACTTAGTAATTCTAATAAGCTAAAACCAACTAACATCCCATACAACAGCCAAAAATCCTGTAGCAAATCACTGATGACATAGTTAGCGCCTAAAATTGCGCCAGGCATAGCACTTTGGAGTTTGTTCGCAAGCCAAGTGGTCGAGTGAGGATCTAATTTTTCAGGAGCATAAAAAAACCGGCGCGAGCCTCCACTCCAGAATATCCATCCCAATACAAAGCGAATCGGCAAGATAATTAAGCTTGTGAGCGTACTGCTATTAGGTTGCTCTTCCACGTTCGTTAGACCTCAATAAAATGAATAATTTCACACTATACTTATCCTAGATTGTTAAGAGCATAGCTCTTAAAAGAAAGAAAACAAAAATTAGGAAGAAGTAAGTTTTTTAACAGGGCAGTTTATGAAAACTAAGAAATATTTTGGTACCGATGGCATTAGAGGAAAAGCGGGTATTTATCCGATTAGTGTCGATTTTATTTTGAAATTAGGGTGGGCAGCTGGAAAAGTATTAAAGAAGACCCATGATGAACGCATCTTAATTGGTAAAGATACGCGGATCTCCGGCTATATGTTTGAATCAGCATTAATGGCGGGTTTGTCAGCTGCTGGAATGGATGTTTATTTACTAGGCCCGTTACCAACCCCAGGTGTTGCCTATCTTACTAGAACATTTCGCGCTGCCGCAGGTATCGTTATCAGTGCTTCCCATAATCCATTCGATGACAACGGCATAAAATTCTTTTCTTCTGAAGGCTGTAAGCTTGGTAACGAGATTGAACTAGAAATTGAGAGGATGATTGATCAGCCGTTGATTACGAGTGATGCAGCAAAAATTGGTAAAGCATACCGATTAGAGGATGTCGCAGGTCGATATATCGAATATTGTAAATCTTCAGTGCCTCACAACACTAACTTTAAGGGATTTAAAGTAGTGCTTGATTGCGCCAATGGTGCGACCTACAGCATTGCACCAAAGGTATTTGCGGAGCTTGAGGCGGATGTCATTGAAATTAATACCGCTCCTAACGGCATCAATATCAATGATAATTGTGGTTCACTACATCCAGAAACGTTGCAATCTTATGTGCTAAATGAAAAAGCGAATGTCGGTATTGCGTTTGATGGTGATGGTGATCGAGTTATTATGGTTGATCATCGTGGTGAAATAGTTGACGGTGACCAATTACTTTTCATTATTGCGAATTTTCTATCACAACGAAATAAACTTAGAGGTGGTGTTGTGGGAACGAAAATGAGTAATCTTGGATTAGAGAAAGGTTTAAACGAAAAAGGAATCCCTTTCGTTAGAACCGATGTTGGTGATCATCATGTATTTCAAGAATTAAAAGCACGCAAGTGGTTTTTAGGTGGCGAACCATCTGGTCATATCATGTGTTTAAATAAAGCGGAAGCAGCGGATGGTATTATTTCAGCGCTGCAGATTTTACGAATAATGAAAGAAGAAGGGAAATCACTCTACGATTTAAAATCTGGAATGTATAAATATCCGCAAGTACTGATCAATGTGAGTTGTGATGATGCCATGATCCTTGAAGAAGAAAGCATTCGTAAAGCTTATAGAGATGGAGAATTGAAACTTGATGGCAAGGGCAGAATCTTGCTACGCTCTTCTGGAACTGAACCTGTCGCTAGGATAATGGTAGAAGGCGAAGATAGAGTTTTGGTGAATGAAATTGCTCATAATATTTCTGAGGAAATTAGAAAGGCAGTGGAATCTTCTTATCTGCGTAGAAAAGCTAGTTGAGACATTTCTATATCGTGCCCGTAGCTTTGTTCTCATTTGTTTTTTTATTCCCTCTCCCGCTTGCGGCAGAGGGAGTAAAAAAGTAACTGGCTCTGGCATGTAATTAGAAGCTAGTCATAAGTCCGATTCTTGTAATTGGTCCCATTTTTATCACAATGTGATTTGGCATTTGCTGGTTATCTTCAAAAGTAATTCGTTGATATCCCACTCCTAGGATTAATTTGGTCGTTATCTTCCTAGTATTTAAAATATTAAGATAGATATCCGCTGCTAGTCTTTGGGTCTGTAAGTCTGTTGCTTCGGGAATAGAAGAGGTGGCGCTTAAGTTTAACGTCATGAAACTAGTAATGACTTGCTCAATGTTTGCACTAGCGCAGCCTGTCGTATGAAAAAGATTTCTACCCTGAACATGACTTGGATTAATAAATTGGTAATGGAAATTAAAGGCATTGATTTCGGCACCGAGTGCAAAGCTGCTGCGATTGTTCCAGTAAATTATTTTACGATTAATGCCGAGTCGAAAAAGATCGAAGCAAATATTTGTTTCGACTAATGTTCCGGCACCTATAAAAAAGAAGTGTGTTTGTAAGTTCTCTTTCAGAACAGTGCTCGGAGTTAGATGATTGTACTCATAGTCACCATATAATCTGAACGCCGACCAATCTTGTCTCAAGCCGATTTGAAAGAAAGGAGCGTCCCTCCCCAAGTTATTTATTCCAAGCTCTGCTAATGTTGGCCTTTTAGGAGTGGTGCTAATCGGAACACCTGCTGTGGGTATTTGTAAAAAACCGGATATAGGACTGAGTTCATAAAGTCCGTACAATGAAGTGGAACCATTTAGTAAAGCAAAACAACTGTTTGGAAGCAGTACAAAAGAAAATAATAAGACTCGCATTGTATTTTGAAGATAAAGTTGAGTCATATTTAGTTTTTTATGGGATTATACGTAACTTGATAAATCGCATTTGCAAAGTCGTCTGAGATAAGAATTGAGCCGTCTGGCATTTCGATAACATCAACAGGTCGCCCCCAAACGGTTTCTTGGTTTAGCCAGCCAGTTATAAAAGGTTGTGAATTAAGCACCTTAGTGCCATCAACCTTCACAGATAAAATTTGATAGCCAACCTTACTCGAGCGATTCCAAGAGCCATGTTCTGCAAGGAAAATTTGTTGGCCTGTTTGAGATGGAAACATTTTGCCTGTATAGAAAATCATACCTAATGGCGCGACATGAGCAGGCAATTCTAGTGCAGGTTTGACAAATTCGTCACAAGAATGATTTTTGCCATAAGTGGGATCTAAAACATTGCTACCATGACAGAATGGAAATCCAAAGTGCGATCCTTTGACTGCAACGTAATTAAGTTCATCAGGTGGTAAATTATCACCCAGCCAATCCCGACCATTTTCTGTAAACCATAGTTGTGATGTGCTCGGATTCCAAGCAAAACCTACTGTATTTCTAATGCCACGTGCATAAACTTCAAAATTGCTGCCGTCAGGATTCATTTTGATGATCGTCGCAAAATAATCTGTAGGTAGACAAATATTACATGGAGCACCAATACCTACATAGAGCTTGTCATCTGGACCAAATTTAATATAGCGCCAGCCATGATGTTTCTTCGATGGTAGTTTCGCAATTAAAACAGGACGAGGAGGGTGAGTCAGTTGAGTTTCTATATTATCGAATCTTAAGATACGATCATTTTCTGCGACATATAAAGCATTCTTGTAGAAAGCTACACCGTTTGGCATGTTTAGATTGGAAGCAATCGTGATGACTTTTTTGTCAGGCGTAATCGCGTAAACATTTCCCGCGTTGAGTGTCCCAACAAACAATGTGCCCTTAGTACCTAATACCATTTGACGAGCATTTTCAACATGGTCTGCAAAGATTTTAATGGCATAGTTTGGAGGCAGCTTTAATTGTGAGATGGGCAAACTTTCTGCGTAACTAGCTGTAGCGCATAGCATTAAGATTAATGCACTAATCTTGCTAAGAATTTTTTTGAAGTGACTGATTTTAATTAGCATCTGAGCTCCTTAATGCTTTTTTTTCGTGTCATTCCCGTCTGGCTTTG
>DJAM01000160.1 GCA_002429595.1 Coxiellaceae bacterium UBA6002 | reverse complement strand
TCCCTCAGTACTTGACCCCTTGTTCTCCTACCCAATTATTCACTAGCCTGCCCAAGGTTCAGCAGCTTAGCACTGGCGATAATGAGCATTTCTTAGCGCTAGTAGAAAATGGTACACTTTGGGACTGGGGCAGAAACGGCTATGGCCAATTGGGACTTGGAGACCAGGAAAAAAGAGCGAGTCCGCAGCAAGTGATGGGCTTACCCCAAGTGACGGTTGTCAAAACAACGTCTCACTATACTCAAGTCATTACAGTCGATAATAGTGTCTGGTCAAAAATTTAACATCTCAATTATTTTGAACATTCTAATTCAAATGATTTCCAGACTTGATAGCTTCTTTTATAAAAGCTGTATGAAAAACATTATCGCAACCAACATTAATGTATGCATTATTGGTATTGAATGCATGAAAGCATAATTTTTTTGCGCCATCCCAATGTTGCCAAGTTATATAAGCAGTTCCATCCTCATCAATCGAATAAACACCATTATCAGTTTGAGGCTCATTTACTGGTTGATGCGACATTTTACCGATTATATTGCCTTTATTATCTAGGTACATTGAAAATGTATTTTCAATAGTGTGGCCATTTAAATTGTCAGTCGCAATTGATATCGATGTTTTATTAACAAATGCTTTAATGAATTGATCTCTATTTAATGATTTTAAGGTAGCGCTAAAACTTAGCGAGTTAGTAGTAAGTAAGGCTACAAATATAATAACAACTGATTTTCTCATGCATAACTCCTTCTTTCTAAATAAAAAATCTCTTAGAACAATCATTTTTACTGCACTGCAGCTACTCTACCATCAACAATTAAATCTAAGCCATGGTCGGTAAGGTACGGAACATGACTCCTTCGCTTCAGTAGTTTTGCCACATTGCCTTGGGCCTAGAATCGCCACGCAGGGAGTTACCTGGAAGGAGAAATCGATATGTTCAAAGATTTGCGGTTTATCCATGAAAATCGGTATATGTTTTCCCAATTTTCATTGGGCGAGAGAAAAATGTCAATATAAAAAGCAGTTCATGTCGTATATTGATATCATGTTTCTTGAAAAAAAGGGAGGAATATAAATGGAAATTACTGCACTAATTGTATTACAGTAGAGGTAACTATTTTTTTATGTTTAAATATAAGAGAGATCACGGAAGATTGAAATGACAGATTTTTCTAAATTTTTTCAATATCCTAATAAAACAGACACTCATGATGAGGTCTTTTTTAGCAACTTCACGCCTGAAGTGTGGGCTAAAATCGTTCCATATACTGATACCATCCTTGTAGCCAAAAATGATATCTTAGTTAACTATGAAGATGTTGATTCCTCACTTTATATATTATTAGAAGGAAGCTGTAGTGTACTCGTTCCCGATAAAAAGGGAGATTATAATTTGGTCGCCTATATTGAGCAAGGGTCGGTAATTGGTGAATTAGGATTTTTTGACCGTAAACCTCGTGGTGCTACGGTTAGAGTTGATCGTTCAGGCAATGTTCTGAGGATGAGTGTTGACTCCTTTCAAAAGTTAGCAGCTAAAGAGCCTCCATTAGCTATTGACTTTTTATATGAGCTGGGAAAAATTCTTGCCTCACGTTTACGTAAATGCAATGAGGTTCTCAATGAAATTGAAGAGTAAATTTCCCAGTTATATGGAGATTACTCCAAAAATACCTCTTTGGATTTGGACGACCGCTCGTTTTATAACTTTTGTATCGACATTGAGTGTATGTTATTTTTTATTATTCTATTCCAAATATGGCATGATATTCTTTTGGAATTTTATCGTTGCTCTATTACCTTTAATTTTTTTTTTCGCGCCAGGTTTTTGGCGTAATATTTGCCCTTTTGCTGCAAGCAATCAAGTTCCAAAAGTGTACAAGTTCACTCAAGGTTTAACTCTATCAAAAAGTCTCGCTAACTATGCTTTTCTGATTGGCTTTGTGACATTTCTGATCTGCATTTCATTGCGGAAAGTAATACCATTGGATCACCAAGGACCTTTTATTGCTAGTGGAATTTTATCGTTTATTGTAATCGCTTTTATTGGAGGATGTTTTTTTAAGGGGAAAAGTGGTTGGTGTGCAAGTATTTGCCCGCTTTCACCTATTCAACAAGTCTATGGACAAACTGCCTTCATTCCGATTAGGAACAGCCATTGTAGGCCTTGTGTCGGTTGCACTAAAAATTGTTATGATTTTAATCCGCGAATTTCCAATATCAGCAATCTTAATAGTAATGATGAACCCATTACTGATTATCGTAAATTTTTTGTGGCTATATTGCCTGGCTTTATTTTGGCTTTTTTTATATTACCAAACTATCCCGCCAGCACTTTGATTCGACTCTATGCTGGTATTTTGCTTTTTATGAGCGTGAGCTTAAGTATTTTTGTTGCTATTAAAACGTTTTCCAGGATGTCTATCAGTAAAATAGCCGTCCTGTTTGGAGCAGCAGCAATTAACATCTATTATTGGTTTATGTTTCGGCAGGTCATCATAACTTATAATAAAATTTTTAATTTCAATATTCCTGCGAATTTACCTTTGATTCTTTCTGTTACCTTTTTTATTGTAACACTCATTTGGGTAGTGCGCAGTTTCATTAAGGAGAATGAATTTTTTATTGAATTGGAGTCAACAAAAGCAACGTTAGCTGACGTAAAGTCTCTGGTTAAGGCGAATCGAGCAAAAAGTAATGGTATTACTGTTACAGCTATGCCAAGCAAGCGTACGTTTAGCGTTAAGCCAGGTGAGAGTTTGCTTGAAATATTAGAGCGTAATGATTTGCCAATTGAAGCAGGCTGTCGCATGGGGATGTGCGGAGCAGATCCAGTCACCATTATTGCTGGACAAGAAAATTTGACACCCCCTAAAGAAAATGAGTGTGAAACCTTAGCAAGATTGGGTTTAGATAAAAATTGCCGAATGGCTTGCTCTGCTCGTGTAGTTGGTAATGTAACGTTGTCACTCGTTGCAAACAAAAACTTAACGCCACAGGAAACGACACAACCTTTTGTCGATAAGAATATTAAAGACATTGTAATTATCGGTAATGGTGCTGCGGGGATGACTGCATCTGAGTATATCAAGCTCTACCACCCAGAATGTCATGTCACGGTGATTGGTCGAGAGGTTTATCATTATTACAATCGGATGGCTTTGACCCGCGTTATTTATGGTCGATCAGCTATGATTGGCTTGTTTTTATTGCCTTCTGATTGGTACAAGTCTCCCAAAATAGAAGTTTGGTTAAACACCAACGTAATTAAAATTGATCGTGAGAATAAAGTTGTTATATTAGGCTCACAAGAGCAAATTCACTATGATAAGCTAATTGTAGCAACGGGTGCTAAAGCATTTATTCCCCCAATTTCTAATGCAGATTTAGATGGAATATTTGTATTAAGAGAAGCAACGGATGCTTTAAAAATTCGTTCCTTTACACAAGAATTCCAGTCTCGAACAGCTATAGTGGCTGGTGGTGGATTACTAGGACTTGAATCGGCTTATGCATTAAAAAAACTTAATCTACATGTAACAGTCATTGAAAGAGCAGCACAACTTTTACCAAGACAATTAGATCAGGAAGCGTCTAGCTATTTACAGAAATTTTTGGAACAATCGGGTATACAAATTATCCTCAATAGTGAAATTGAAGGCGCCATTGGTGAAACATACATCAAGGGTGTCTCGCTCAAAAATAATAAAACAATAAATTGTGATATTCTTCTCGTTTCAGCTGGTATTAAACCTAATCTTGAGTTAGCTAAGAGTGCAGGATTGGAAACTGGTAATGGAATAATTGTCAATGATCAGCTACAAACATCGGATCCAAACATTTATGCAATCGGTGATGTCGCCCAATATAAAGGGGGTATTGAAGGTATGTGGGTGCCTGCTATGAAACAAGCAGTAGTCGCTGCCACTAACGCAATTGGCGGTCACGAAAGTTATCAGGGCACTTCACCCAATGCATCTCTAAAAATTGCGGGCATTAATGTAGCTTCAATGGGCATTATTACTCCTCGTAATTCCGATGATCGGGTTATCATCACTCATGACGAAGAAACACATCGTTATCGTAAATTAGTAATTACTCAGAATATAATTATCGGTGCAATTTTAATTGACTATGCGCAAGAAACACCTATTATTGAGGAAGCAATTGCTAAAAAAATCAACATCTCAAAATATATTGAATCATTTGAACGCGGGGATCCCATCATCAGTTTGAGATAAAGATCTGAAAAGGATTTGGATATGTATACTCGTAAATTGCTTCAAGTAGCTTTCTTTTTTATTTTACTATGCTTCGGGTCAATATCACTTGGTGAAACTAATAAAGTTAAATCATGGATAGGCTTAGAATTAGTGGCACCTCTTGATGATTGCAAAAAATATTACTTTGATTTTTTCCCGCAAACACGCACGAATTGGACTGATGGGGTCTACGATGAAACTCACACTGAAGTTTCCTTTGGTGATAAAGTTCTGCCAAACTTGAGTTTTTGGTTTGGTTACACCTCTGTTGCGCCTGGAGTTGTTCGAAAAGAAAATGATCTTTGGCAGCAAATTTTGTGGGTCATGGCAGATAATAAATGCATTAACTTCACTAGTCGTACGCGTGTTGAAGAACGTCGTACAACATCACAGCCAGAGTGGGCAGACACTCTGCGTCAAAAATTTACTATTCTGTTACCGAATGCAATCAATAAAAATATTATGCCACTAATTTCTGAGGAAATTTTCATTAATTTAAATCACCCAGTTTGGGTTAACAGACAAACTATCAATCAAAACCGTGCCTTTATTGGTTTTAGAGTTCCGCTAGATAAACACGTTAACTTTGACATAGGGTATATGAATCAGTATGTGTTGACTAACACAGTGAACCAGATCAACCACATTATCTTCCTAACGTTAAATATTGTTGCTTAGTCTTATTGTTATAGCTTTTTAAGTTATAAGCTATTGTGGATAAATGTAATCATCTTTACGTTTGACTGTAATAGTTTTTCTTTACACACAACAATAATTAAGATGTTAGAAGATTATTTTTTGATTCATAGCGAATAACATTTTTGCAGGCACCATATGAGCATTGCTTGTTTTTTTCATCGTGATTAAAAACCCGATGTTTTCTTAATTGAGCGACTAATTTGATGGTTATTTGATAGTTCATCTAAGATGTCCTCTCAAAATTTTAAGGAGCTGGTACTTTATCCAAGTTTGAAGTTTTATAATTTTTAGCTTCAACCCAGGTCTCTAAGTCACGTATACTATGCGCTTGTTTTACGTGTTTATAGAATTCCAAAGTTTTTAGATCTTCTTTAGATTCAAACATACCACCACTGGATTTTTCTTCTCTGTTTACAATTTTTTGCATTTCCTCAAGATTATTACAACATTTTTGCGTAAACGTTCGGGGATCTACATGACCAGCAAATTAAATTAAAATTCGATGGTTTGAGGCAATAATT
>DJAM01000116.1 GCA_002429595.1 Coxiellaceae bacterium UBA6002 | reverse complement strand
TCCCGCGAACAAGTCGCGGGACATCGGCTTTATGTGCAGGAAGTTAGCACAAGGATCATGTCCAAGGTAATTTTTGTCGTGTCCAAAGAAGAATGACAAGGATTTTTTCTTTTTTTAATATTCTATTAATCTAAGCAAGTTACCATAGAGCAAAGTTTTTTTTGAGAGGGTAATATGCAGGCTCCAAGTATCGAACGAGAGGAATCTTCTGAAGACCTAAAAAAACGTATTAGTGTCTTTGTGGATTCCTTAAAAGGTTTAGCTGAAAACTTTAGCAGCTTTCTTAGTGCTGGAACTGTCAACACTGAAAAACTAAAAGCGGCAGAAGAATTTTTAGATAAAAGATCAGATTTTTTCTGTGAGCGCATTATTGAATATATTAAGCAATACTATATCAAACAACCTAATAAGCTCACACCTACCGAGTCCCATGGCATGGCTCAGCATATTGGCTGGGCTATCCGAGAATTTTATTATCAAACCAATGACTATGCTTATCGTAACCAATCTGTGGCAGGGTTTCTTTCTATTGGTCGTTTAGCCGTAGCTGCTTCGGGTTTATATGGGAATAATAAAGAACAAAAAATAGAGCGCTTAAATGACACAGCTGAGAACCTGGTCAAGGCTATTCATGGAAGAGTTGTATGGCTAAATCAACAGCATAGTATGGGTATAAAAGAAGCGTTCGCTAATCCAAACTATACAAGAGCTGGATAGGATTTTTATTTAAGATAATGATTCCCTTAGCAAAATTATTATTTCAGTTTAAGAAGTAGTCAAATTAGGTGCTAAACGATACAATGCTTTTTTTCTGTCAAGGATTGGAGTCTTAATGATTGGCTTAGTCGTCCTTCTCTATTTGTTGTTTGCTAGCTTATTCGGTTTAAGCAAAGATACCCTCAATTATACGGAACCCTTTTTCTTTATCGGTTCTCGCATGGCCTTTGCCGGTGTCCTATTACTTCTCCATCAGTTGATCTTTAATCGCAAAGCGTTTACGAAAAGTTTACATATCCCTTCGTTGTTATTATTAGGCGTCTTGAATATCTACTTGACCAATGTCGCGGAGGTTTGGGGCATCAAACATATGGTGTCGGCCAAAGCATGCTTGTTATATAGCTTATCGCCTTTCGTGGCGGCTCTCGTTTCCTATTTGATGTTGAAAGAAAAACTAAATCGTAAAAAATTCTATGGTTTGTGTTTAGGATTTCTCGGCCTATTTCCAATTTTCATGGCGCAATCACCTTCAGAAGTAAGCATTGGAAAAATCGCCTTTATTTCTTTACCCGAAATTGCATTGTTAGTGGCAGTGATCTGCAGTGTCTCGGGCTGGGTTTTATTGAAAAAATTCGTGAACGATTATGAATTTTCACCGCTCATGGCAAATGGCGCAAGTATGCTAATTGGTGGAATTCTAGCCTTGATTCATTCCTATTTAAGCGGCGAGGCTTGGAATCCAGTACCGGTGACATCGATGCGGCCCTTTATTGAGAACAGTCTCTTCATGTGTCTCATTTCGAATATCATTTGTTACAACTTATATGCTCATCTCTTAAAGCGCTACAGCGCGACTTTTATGTCATTTGCCGGCCTCATGACCCCATTTTTTGCGGCATTTTTTAGCTGGTATTTTCTGAATGAACAAATTACTTGGCACTATCTTGCTTCCATTATTTTCTTTTCTATAGGGCTCTTAGTGTTCTATCAAGAAGAACTGAAGCGTGAAAGACTATTTGATAAAGGTAATCTGCTGAAAACCAATCCAGCAGATTTGTATGAAATTCACTAGCAATATCGTTTAACTATGGAACGATTGGAACATCACGCTTAGGTAGTTTAGCTAAAATTTCTTCATCAATATTAAGATGAGCACGTATTAAATCATGTGGTGTCAATGATAGCCACAGTGTGAGTGAGATATCCTCAAAATGGTCACTCCGGAATAATTCCAAATAGCGTAATGTCGTGTTGCCAGTGTTTTCAACATAGTGTGGCATGAAACAAGGAACATAGCCCACATCACCTGCCTGATAGTCGAAGGTGCTAGCATTGGCACCAGAAGCAAAAACAGTCATCCGCGCCTGACCGCTTAAATAATATTGCCATTCATCGCCATTCGCATGCCAATGCATTTCCCTCATTCCGCCTGGCTCAATTTCAACCAAAGCAGCCGCGATATTTTTAGAAGCCGGAAAAATCTTTGAATCAGCAATGCGCATCGTGCCACTGTTAGTTTTTATGGGTTCTTGTGCTGTTAAGCGATGACTGAACCATAGCGGAACAGGACCGGCTGGACCTGCGCCCATGGTACGACTTTCTTCTAAAGGACCCGGGACCTTTGATGGAAAAATATATAATTCTTTTTTAGGCAAATCGGCGAGTACACTTTCGGACACGCCTAGATTTTTTGCTAATACTTCTTTGGGTGTATGGGCTAACCAATCACTAATTAAGAATGTGGTATTTTCATTAAAATTGCCATCATTGAATGCCAACAAGAATTCGCAGCCATCATCTGCTAATCCTTGAATTGAATGTGGAATCCCTGGCGGGAAATACCACAAATCACCCTCGTTAACATCATCAACAAATGTTCGACCCAGTTGATCAATTGCCGTAATCCGTGCACTGCCAGCTATCATGTAAGACCATTCAGCTTCCTTATGAAAATGTAGCTCTCGAATCGCACCTGCTTTCAAGCGCATATTGACTCCAGCTATTTGCGTAGCAATAGGCAGTTCGCGAATAGTAGTTTGTCGCGCCCAACCCCCATCTTCAATGCGCATAGCGCTGTCAGCAAAAGACCATTTGAGATTAGGAACGGTACCAGCATCGGTTGGTGGCGGAGCTATTCGATCGGGATTTTCCGCTTCTCTAGAAGGGTTTCGCGGACCTAAAATGGATGCCCCTTCGTTGCCTCTGATTGGTTCAGGGGTTGAATTTTTTTTATCGTCGTTGCTCATAGTCGTCCCTTTAAACTTGTCCTGATAAGAATATTTATAAGTTTAGACTATCTTCGAGTTTCATGATTTGTTGTCATTTCTATTGTCATTCCCGCCTACGCGGGAATGACAATGAATTGCGGGAATAATAATGAAGGCAAAAGACAATAGCCAATGGAACTACAATCAAGGAATGCGTACTTTTCTAAACGCATTATGTTCACTATTTAATACATGCAGCTTTTCGTTAATCGATTGTTCTTTCTTTGTTACATCCAGCAGTCTAGTCACAGCTTCCTGGATATTAATTCTTTTATTTTTCTTCCAGAATTGGACCCAAACAATCACTTGATCATCGTCGCAGGAAGAATAAGATTCAAGGTGTGCAATCTGGCTTAACTCACTGTTCATTCTTCTTACTATATTGAGAGATTTTTCTTGGCATTTTCGAATGAGTACTTTATTAAGTCCTTTTAAAAACATCAGGTCCAAGTAGGCAGTGGTAAACCAACGAATGAGTTCTTTGCAATTAGCTTCTGATAGTTCTTTCTTCTCTAAAAGATTCTTGAGAGAATTTTTAAATGCTTCTTTGTCAGTGTTGGTAACTATCTGGCTCCTGCCTACTAGAATACGCATGTAATTCATTTCAATTAGAGCGTCTATTAAATCTATGTGCTTTAAAAATCTCTTCATTGTCCCTAGTAATAACTCTCGAGTTTTTTCACAATCAATGAGAGCATTTTGTTTGGTAAATAAAAAGAATTCTTTAAAGTTATTGGGGAGATATGAAAAATTGCGATGTTGTGCTAATAGATTACGGCGCAGGGCACACCTTTGTCCTGTAGTGCTTAAACTTTCTAAATTTAAAGTGAGAGATTCTAATAATTCTTTTATAAGATCGCTCGCTTTTTCTTCAATTATTATTTTAGCTGCTGACATCATTTGTTCTTCTTGAGTTTCTTCTTGCTGGTCAGCGTATACGCCTGAAAACTCTGTCGAACTAATTTTTTCGTGACTAATTTCTGGTAAGTTGTCAACAGCTACATCTGCTTTTGGTTGACTAGTTTGAGTCATGATAGATACGTTATTAGGGAGGTTGGATTCGGGATTTTTAGCAGAATTTTTTTCATTAAACTTAAACATACCATTCCTTACGCATTTTTATAAGAACTTAATATTGTAATGAAACTATCTTAAGCGAATATTACTTCGTATTATTTATTATTTCAATTTTGCTACTGGCTTTTGGCAGGGCTGCAAATAGCTTAGCTACTTTGCGGTCCAGTTTTTTGATTTTCTTGTTCTTCTATTAACTTATCGTTGCAGGTATCTAGATTTAACGCGGCGCACCTAAGTATACCTGTGTCGTTCGTATGAGTAAGAACATATTTAAAGAATATTTTTGCTTTGTCATAATTTTTTTCTTTTTCTTCCATAAGCTTAAGAGCTACGATAAAAATTTTTTCTACCAAAGGTATTGTTGTTTCTAGGGTTCGTTTATATATTTTGACGACATCTTTATATTTTTGAGTTAGACGTAAATTTTTGTAAATCTTCAATGCTTGTTCACAAGCACTAGCGGCAAATTCAAAATCATGTGTTTCGATATAACAAAGAGCTAATCCACGATGACAATCTGCCATTTCTTCTGAATCTGGATTATTCTTAGCCAGAATGCCAATTGCTTTTCTAAACCGGACTACAGCTAACTCAAAATTATTTTGTTGTAAGAGTGTTTGAGCTTGTTGAGTAACATCTGGTGTAGTGAAGAAAGCCGTATTAGCGCGGGCTTCATGTGCAGCAGTGTTACGTCTTCTCACTTCTTTAACCGCACAATCATATGATTCTCGTGCTTCTTCATGGGTCAAACCTTCTTTTCGCTGCACTAGATAAACTTGTGATAAACAGAAGAGTCCCAAACGATATTCGGAGACGTGATTAGAGCATCCTAACTTTTTGGCATTCTCTAACCATTGCAAAGCAACAATTGTTTTCCCTAATCTTATATCCCATACTTGTTGTTGCAGTTGTATTGCTTTATCAATATCTTTAGTAAAGACATCACTTACTAAATGGCAAAAAGACCATTCACCACTAAACACATCCCTCATGAGCTCAATAGCAGCAAGTACACCTCTCCTGCTAAATGCTTCTGCTTTGATGATAAATTTTTCTGCTTCGTCCCGCATGAATTCTAGGTCAGTTTCTTCAGTGACTTCGTCTAGGTCACCAAAATCTTTCACGAATTTATCTAAAAAAATTGAAGCAATCAGATCATACTCTTGTTCGGGGGGATAAAATGCAAGCGGTCTCTGCACGATTCGTGCTAATTTTTGATCATATTGCATATATATAGGAGAATCTTTAAGAATAATGTTTTCCATTAACTTTAACCATTCTCGAGCATAAATGCCCAGCAGCAACGCGGCGCGTTGGTTGGTATTCGAGATTGGCACTAAAAGATTTGCGCTATAAACAGGGCTAAATAATTCTCGCGCATAAACCGGATTAGAAGTTAATTTATTGCCATCAATATCGATTTGAATAGTATCAAACTCTTCTTGATTTGGAGCATCATGCATTCTCGCTAGCAATAAACTGGCTGTTTCATAACCAAATTGATGAGATCTCTTTAGCCATTCAAGACCCGTGCTCAGTATCCTTTTTTGTGCTTCGCTTAGATTGTCGGCTGTGGTAGTTAACGTAAAACTCCCCCGGATAAGGTCGGTTAAATGAATCACTCCAAGAAAGTAAGCCGATTTAGCCTTTATGAGCTTGTCTTCAGACCTCTCCCATAAGGCCGGCAGGAGTTGCTGGCCGCGTTCTCTGTCTCGTTTACACCTTATACCAAAATAGTGTTTTTTGGCATCTTCGAAGCTTTCTGGTAACTGCATTGCTAATCTCTAAATAGTACAAATATTTATCAATTTTATTAAAAATTAGCAACAAAGCAAGTTAAATTCCTATGTAAATTTCACAATTTTCCTCATGATAAACCTCAAAGTCAGTCTTGTAGGCTCTTTGGTATTGCACTTCAGTTTGAAAGTATGACCAAACTGCTTGCCATAGCATGATGATAGCTTCTGGCTGGGGGCCATGATTGCTGAAAACGAGATAATTGCCAGGAACGATTTGGATTGTGTCGAGGTGGTCGGTGGGTGTGGTGGCTTTTGTGCCAGCTGTTAGGGTGTAATAGCCTCGGTCGTCGGATTCGTAGTTGTGGTAGACGCCGAATGTCGTTGCTGCGTTGCTTTTGGATAGTACCTCTGTGTGAAGATTGTGCCACAGGCTGGGAATTTTAGCTGTGTCTGGCTGGATTTCGTCTTGGTTGCGGGTTCTTGTGGCGAGGCCTGTGATAGCGAAGCCTTTGATGGTTTTTAGTTCTGGTTTGGTGTGCATTTTGGTTGTTCCTTTTTAGTGTTTGTTTTGGGTAGGTGCTTGGAGTTTAGCCCTCACCCCCGCCCTCTCCC
>DJAM01000143.1:6532-29081 GCA_002429595.1 Coxiellaceae bacterium UBA6002 | reverse complement strand
TACCCCCTCACCCCACCCCTCTCCCCCAAAGGGGAGAGGGAGCTTTTATGGGCTATGTACTTTCTGCTCGCTATTAAACCTTCAATGCTTCATCAACGAGTTCGGTCTGCTGTTTTTTATGCAACGCAGGATAACCTGCCGCTGCTGCTGCTGAGGGTTTTCGACCTGCATAACTTAACTCTTGGCCATTTTGTAAACAAGCAATTATTCGATCTCGAGTAATGAACCAGGCGCCTTGATTCTTCGGTTCTTCCTGGCACCAAACAATTTGCTTGGTCTTCTTGTATTTACTCAATTCCGCACGCAGCTCTTCATAAGGGAACGGATAAAGCTGCTCGATTCGAATTATAGCAATGTCAGTAATTTTATCTTCGCGTCGTTTGGTCAATAAATCGTAGTAGACTTTACCACTACAAAGCACAACCTTCTTAACTTTATCAGCCTTAATATCATCAACTTCAGGAATGACTAATTGGAATTTGCCTCGCGATAAGTCATCTAACGTTGAAACCGCTAATTTGTGACGCAATAAACTCTTTGGCGTCATAACAATCAGCGGAATTCTCACAGGACGAATAACTTGTCTTCTAAGTAAATGGAAAATTTGAGCTGGCGTACTTGGAACACAAACTTGCATGTTATTTTGAGCGCAAAGTTGCAGATAACGCTCTAATCTTGCAGAAGAATGTTCGGGCCCCATACCTTCATAGCCATGCGGTAATAACATCGTTAAACCACAGAGTCGTCGCCATTTTTGCCAACCAGAACTGATGAATTGGTCGATAACAACTTGAGCACCATTCGCAAAATCACCAAATTGAGCTTCCCATAGCACCAATGTTTCGGGAGCTGTTTTTGCATAACCATATTCAAACCCAAGGACGCCCTCTTCCGATAAGATCGAGTCATAGATTTGGAATGAACGCTTTTTTGGATTGACGTAGGTCAAAGCGATGAAGGCATCTCCATTGGTTTGATCACACAGAACAGCGTGACGATGACCAAAAGTACCACGTCGCACGTCTTGTCCTGTTAACCGGACTGGATAGCCTTGGTCTAACAAGGTGGCATACGCTAAGTTTTCAGCAAAGCCCCAATCCATCGGAATTTTACCTTCCGCCATTTGAGTGCGGGCTTCCATCATGTTGCCAACCTGGCGTTGAAGATGAAAATCTTTCGGAACATTCAATAAGATTTGGGCAAGCTTCTTTAATTTGTCGGTTTTAACGCTAGTATCAACCACCATATTTGGATCTTTATCAATATACTTGATCCAATCAGTAAGAGGTCGCTCACCATTTTTAGTTAAATTAACGATGATTTGTTTGCCAGCATCAAGCGCATCACGATAAGTCTCAACAAGGCCATTAGCCTGGTCAGAAGTGACGACGCCATCTTTAACGAGTTTTTCAGCAAATAATTCTCGAGGTGTCTGGTGATTTTTGATTTTGCTATACATGATAGGTTGAGTTGCAGATGGTTCATCTGCTTCATTGTGACCATGAAGGCGGTAGCAAACTAAATCAATGACGATGTCTTTATGGAAACGCTCGCGATAATCGACGGCTAATTTTGCTAAGAACACCACAGCATCCGAATCATCGCCGTTAACATGGAAAACAGGCGCATCAATCATCTTGGCAACGTCGGTGCAATACAAGCTGGAACGAGCGTCTTTAGGATTGCTAGTGGTAAACCCAATTTGGTTATTGATCACAATATGAATCGAACCGCCTACTGAGTAAGCATTGGTTTGGGACATGTTAAAAGTTTCCATGACAATACCTTGCCCAGCAAAAGCAGCATCGCCATGAATTTGAATGGGCATGATTTTGGTGCCCAAAGAATCATCATAACGATCTTGGCGTGCGCGCACTGACCCCATCACTACTGCTGAGATGACCTCAAGATGTGAAGGATTAAATGCCAAAGATAAATGCATCGCACCACCTGGCGTTTTAACGTCAGATGAAAATCCAAGATGATACTTCACGTCACCTGACGTTAGCCCATAGTCTTTGCGGCCTTCAAATTCCTGGAAGAGCTCCTCTGGCGATTGACCCATAATATTGACTAAGACATTCAAGCGCCCCCGATGAGCCATGCCAATAATCGTTTCTTTGACGCCTTCTTTACCCGCACGTTGGATAACTTCGTTAAGCATCGGAATAAGGGCATCACCACCTTCTAGTGAAAAGCGTTTTTGGCCAACAAAGCGATGTCCTAAGTAACGTTCTAAACCTTCTGCAGCGGTTAATAATTTCAAAATCTCTTTCTGTTCCTGCGCATCAGGTTTCGTTTTGAATTGTTCTATTTCAATGTAATTCTGTAACCAACGCACTTCCTCTGGATCACGGATATAAACATATTCCGCACCAATCGTTTGCGTATAGGTTTGACGCAATCTTTTATAAATGTCACCTAATGTCGCTGTCGACGTTTCTAAGACGCCATCAGTGTAGAAAGTATTTTTGAAATCTTGTTCGCTTAAATTGTATTGACTAAGTTGCAACTCAGGAACTTCAGGTCGCCCAGTTCCCAGGGGATCGATTTTGGCAGCAAGATGTCCAAAACGACGAAAAGCTTCGATTAATTCATTAACATGTTGTTGTTTACGCTCTTTAAGCACGTCTTGATTAACCGGAATTTGTAAGCCACGAGGTTGGCGCGCAAGTTGGATAAAGTAATCGCGTATGTCAGCATGCGAAACATCCGTTGTGCCCATATTGGCCACAGCAGGCAGAGATTGAAAAAAATTCTGCCATTCTTGTGGAACGGATTTGGGATCCTTCAAGTAGGCTTCATATAGCTCTTCGATATAAGCTGCATTACCACCCGAAAGGTAGGAAGTGGCTTCGAGTGCTTTCATACTTTTGTCTTGCATGCGTTCACCTTAGTTTTGTTTTCTATGCCGTATAACGTTGTCATTCCCGCGCAGGCGGGAATCCATGCTTCCAACCACACCAAGGATGGATTCCCGCCTGCGCGGGAATGACAAAAAGACGCTAAACAGCTCGCTTTAACATATCAAGCCGAATGTGCGCAATCGCCTTAGAGGGATTTAATCCTTTAGGACAAACATCGACGCAATTCATAATTGTTCGGCAGCGGAATAATTTAAAAGCATCTTGTAAAAACGACAGTCGTTGTTCAGTTTTTTTGTCGCGAGTATCAGCAATAAAGCGATAAGCCCAAAGTAATGCCGCTGGGCCTAAGAATTTGTCTGGATTCCACCAGTAGGATGGACAAGAACTCGAACAGCAGGCACATAAAATACATTCATAAAGACCATCGAGTTTTTCTCGATCTTCAGGTGATTGGATAAATTCCTTGGCTGGCAATTCTCGGTCAGGCTGTAAAAATGGTGACACCTTACCGTATTGCTCAAAAAATTGGGTCATATCGACAACCAGATCTCGGATAACTGGAAATCCTGGTAGTGGTCGCAACGTGATATGATCGGGAAAGTCTGTGATCGATGTCATGCAAGCTAAGCGATTTTTACCGTTGATATTCATACCATCGGAGCCACAGACTCCTTCGCCACAAGACCGGCGGAAACCTAACGTGGCATCCTGTTCTTTTAATGCTTCAAGCGCATGTAAAATCATCTTACCCTTAATCTTCGCAGGATCTAATTCATAATCTTGCATGTAGGGTTCTTTATCTGTGTCGGGATTAAATCGGTAAATCGAAAATTTCATTTAGTGCTCTCTCTCTTGAAGTGGGAAAGGCTCAACATCATGAGGCCGCATATTAACTGGTCGGTAAACGATTCGACCATCTGCAAAGTAAACACTATGTTTTAGCCATTGCTCATCGTTACGATCTGGATAGTCTAACCGGGAATGTGCACCGCGACTTTCAGAACGATTATTCGCTAAGACCGCAGAAGCCATCGCAACTGCCATTAAATTATCTAACTCCAAGGCTTCGATGCGTGCAGTATTAAAGACTTTACTATGATCACCTAATACTGTGTGTTTGGAACGTTCTTGTATTTCTTTGAGTTGATTTAGACCTTCTTCCATATTAGCGCCAGTACGGAAAACGCCGAAATCTTCTTGCATTACTTTTTGCATCGCTACTTTCACATCATGGGGTTGTTCACCCGTTGTAGCTTCATTTAAGCGATTGAGACGTCTTAAAGCAACATCAATATCATCTGTATTGACGTGTGGCATGTCGTAGGTTTCATTTAAAATATCTTCTAGATGTAAACCTACTGCGCGACCAAAGACGACGATATCTAACAATGAATTCGCGCCTAATCGGTTAGCACCATGCACTGACACACAGGCACACTCGCCTGCTGCATACAAACCGTCGATCAACTTATCGTTACCTGCTTCATCAACCGTGATAGCTTGACCATGAATATTGGTGGGGATACCGCCCATCATATAATGGCAAGTTGGCACAACTGGAATTGGATCTTTGCGAATATCAACACCGGCAAAGGTTCTGGCAAGTTCCGTAATACCCGGTAATCTTGTTTTTAAGACTTCATCGCTTAGATGGTTTAATTTCAATAAAACATGATCTTTGTGAGGTCCAGCGCCACGACCTTCGCGAATTTCGATCATTGAAGACCTTGCGACGACGTCACGACAAGACAGATCTTTAAGATGTGGCGCATACCGTTCCATGAAGCGTTCGCCATCTTTATTGACTAGGAAACCACCTTCACCACGAGCGCCTTCAGTGATTAGTACTCCCACACCCGCAATACCTGTTGGATGGAATTGCCACATCTCCATGTCTTGGACCGGGAAGCCAGCTCTTAGGACCATCCCCAAACCATCGCCGGTATTGGTGTAAGCATTAGTAGTGGTGGAGAAAATTCTGCCGGCACCGCCTGTTGCTAGAACAGTGGCACGTGATTTCAAAAACACGACTTCACCGGTTTCAATATTTAAAGCAATCACACCTGCAACACCGTTAGACTGAGTTTTCACGAGGTCTACGGCGTACCATTCACTATAAAAATTGGTTTTAGCTTCGAGGTTCTTCTGATACAGCGTATGTAACATAGCATGACCAGTACGATCGGCCGCAGCACAGGTTCGATGCGCTAGGTCACCGCCGTAATTTAGCGTCTGACCACCAAAAGCACGTTGATAAATTTTACCGACTTTGTTACGTGAGAAGGGTAAGCCCATATGCTCGAGTTCGTACACGGTGTCGGGAGCGTGTTTGCACATGTATTCAATCGCTTCTTGATCTCCTAAGAAATCAGAGCCCATGATCGTGTCGTACATATGCCAACGCCAATCGTCTACGCCATCATTACCCAGAGCAGCATTGATACCGCCCTGTGCTGATACGGTATGTGAACGCGTGGGAAATACTTTCGAAATAAGCGCTACTTTCAATCCAGACTGAGCCAGCTGCAATGAAGCGCGCATTCCTGCACCACCACCACCAACGATGATGGCATCAAAAACAATTTCTGCTAAAGCCATTGATTAGATACCCCACAAAACAATTGCGCCGTAAACTAGGCACCAGAAAAATAGAATGATCATCGCCACTTGCAACAATAATCGTACGACATAGCATTTAACGTAATCTGTAAAAACTGTCCACATACCTATCCAAGCGTGCAGCACGATCGAAAAAAGCACTAGAAAACTAAAGATCTTGACGGTATTGAACGAAAATAGCATCTGCCATTCGTCATATTGCAACTGCGGATGGAGAATAATGAAGCCAATAATAAAAACAGAATATACTAGCATTAAGACAGCGGTAACACGTTGAATCAACCAATCACGTAACCCCTTAGTGCTCAAACTTAGGATGTTATCTACCATAACCATACCCCTGCAGCCAAAATTAATAAGGCAGAGACAACGAACACGACGTTCGCGCTGATTCGCCCCCCTCGGTGCGATTCACCAAGCCCCATATCCATTAAGAGATGGCGTGTGCCTGCGACAATATGAAAGATCAGCGCCGATAAGAACACCCAAGCCAATATTTTCATGATCGGATAGTCAAGACTTAACACTAAGCCTTGAAACTCTTCACCTGATGACACTGAGCGATCTAACGCACATAATAAAAAAGGAATATAAAGGAATAATACAATTCCTGAAATCCGATGCAATATCGATACAATTGCAGTATTTGGAAATCGGTATTTAGTTACATCTAAATAAACAGGGCGTTTATCTTTCACGTTTGAGTTCCCTTATTACATTAGCAATTCAATCATGACCCATAGCAGAATTTAGAAATTTTCACGATAAAACTTCGCACTGGCTCTATTTTATGTTTATGATACGCGCTTGTAAAATCATTAAAATTTATGAATTTTGCTTGGCGGCAGACGCTGGGGATTATAACGAGTTCAGATTTTTACCACAATAACTAAATTTTGTCATTCCCGAGTCGTGTTCTGTCATTCCCGCGTAGGCGGGAATCCATGCTTCCAGCCGCACCCAAGGTGGATTCCCGCCTACGCGGGAATGACAAGTAGCATAAATCCACGATACAATACAGGCCTTAACACCAAAGGAGCTATAATGGCTGATAAAATAGCTAAACTCACTCTTGATAATAAAGAATTAGACCTACCAATCTACTCTGGCACTTTGGGTCCTGATGTTATCGATATTAATCAACTAGCCAAAGAAGATTCGTTTACTTTTGATCCTGGCTATATGTCTACGGCTTCTTGCGAATCTAAAATTACTTTTATTGATGGTGATGCGGGTATTCTTTTGTATCGTGGCTATCCAATCGATCAACTGGCTGAAAAGTGTAATTATCTCGAAGTTTGCTACCTGCTATTAAATGGCGAATTGCCTAACAATGAGCAGAAGAAGCAATTCGAACACACTATTACTTACCATTCTATGGTCCATGAACAGCTTTCTAACTTCTTAAACGGTTTTAGACGCGATGCTCATCCGATGGCTATTATGGTCGGCGTAGTTGGAGCGTTATCTGCTTTTTATCACGATTCACTCGATATCAATAATCCTTTGGATCGCGAGACTTCCGCTTATCGTCTGATCTCGAAAATGCCTACGATTGCAGCTATGTGCCACAAATATTCTATTGGCCAACCCTATATGTACCCGCAAAATCATATGAATTATTCCGAAAATTTCATGCATATGATGTTTGGCACACCGGCAGAGCGTTATGAGCCAAATCCAACTTTAGTAAAAGCCATGGATCGGATCTTAATATTGCATGCTGACCACGAGCAAAATGCATCTACTTCAACCGTTCGGATGGCCGGCTCAACGGGCGCGAATCCTTTTGCTTGTATCTCTGCAGGAATTGGTGCTTTATGGGGACCTGCGCATGGTGGGGCTAATGAAGCGGCATTAAATATGCTCCAAGAAATTGGCGATGAATCTCGAATCAATGAATACCTCAAAAAGGCTAAAGATAAAAATGATCCATTCCGTTTGATGGGCTTTGGGCATCGTGTTTATAAAAACTATGATCCTCGCGCCAAAATCATGCGCGAAACCTGCCATGAAGTCTTAAAGGTAGTCGAAGGTCACGATAATCCGTTATTCAAACTTGCTTTACGATTAGAAAAAATTGCGCTTGAAGATGAGTATTTCATCGAGAAAAAACTCTATCCTAACGTGGATTTCTACTCTGGTATTACCCTCAGTGCTTTGGGAATCCCCACCAATATGTTCACCGTGATTTTTGCCTTAGCGCGAACGATCGGTTGGATATCACATTGGAATGAAATGATCGGCGATCCTAACCGTCGACTCTGTCGTCCCCGACAGCTTTATACTGGTCCTACGCAACGAGATGTCCCGAATTTAGAAAAACGCGATTAACAACGCAAAGAAAGGAAAGCGCATATGGAACAGCATTTGCACCGTCGATTCTCGCCTTTGAATCTGCTACTTATTAGTATTAACGGAATGATCGGTTCGGCTTGGTTATTTGCTCCGCTCTATGCGGCAAGAATCGCGGGACCTTACGCAATTTACGCCTGGGTCATCGGTGGCATTATTACCATGTTAATTGCGCTAACGTTTGCAGAACTATCAGTGTTGCTGCCAATCGCTGGCGGTAGTTCGCGCTTTCCGCAACTAAGCCACGGTGCACTCGCTAGCTTTATTATGAGTTGGATTGCATGGATTTCTTCGCTGACTATGGCACCTATCGAAGTGCAAGCGGTGCTGCAATACGCTTCAACTTACTTTCCGTCATTAATTCACTTACAAAATAGTGTCCCAATCTTAACGGCATTTGGATTGTTCTGGGCAACTATCATTATGTTAATGCTTTGCATCGTTAACATTGCCAGCTTTAAAGGGCTAGTTCGCTTTAACGCCCTACTTTTTAGCTTTAAGATCATCGTCATTCTGTTGACCATCCTTTGCCTAATTAACACCAAGTTTCAACCCCTGAATTTCATGACCGCAGACGTGCACTCGTTCAAGGCAACAGCACATGCCATTTTAAGCGCTGTGGCAGCAGGCGGTATTGCCTTTGCGTTCACTGGCTTTAAACATGGCGTCGAATTGGCCGGTGAAACTAAGAATTCACGAGTCGCCATACCGGTTGCCATTGTTGGCTCGATCTTCATCTGCTTATTACTTTATATCGGTTTACAAGTCGCCTTTGTCGGAGCTTTACCCGCTAAGAGCTTGGCACTAGGATGGAGCAAAGTCACCTTTACTGGAGATGTTGGACCTTTCGCTGGTATCGCCGCTGGACTTGGATTGTTTTGGCTACTTAAGCTGCTTTACGCTGATGCTGCAGTATCACCCCTAGGTGCCGGCTTGATCTTTGTTACCTCAACAGCACGTATTTTATATGGCATGAGTAAGAATGGTTATATCCCTAAGCTATTCTCGAAGTTAAACCACGAGCATTTCCCCGTTTATGCGATCTTTTTGAACTTCGTTATCGGTATGTTTCTCTTTCTACCACTACCTGGTTGGCAAGCAATGGTCAGTTTCTTAGTGTCCGCGATGGTGATTGCTTATGCGATGGGCCCCATTGCATTACTGTGCCTGCGCTTACAATTACCCAATGAAACTCGAAATTTTCGCTTACCAGCTGCCAATTTTCTCTGCGCGGTTGCTTTTTATTTCTGTAATTTAATTAGCTACTGGACTGGTTGGGATACGATTTGGAAGCTTGCTGTTGCCATTGTCATCGGCGCATCACTCTTCATGGTCGCCTATGCTCGAGGCAAAATCAGCAAAGAGCAACTTGGAGCGAGATCTGTCTTTTGGATTGCACCTTACTTTGCAGGTTTAGTTTTAATCTCTTACTTTGGCTCTTTCGGCGGAACGGGAGCCATTGCCTTTGGCTGGGACTTTTTGGTCATTGGTGCTTTCAGCGTCGTCATTTTGTATCTTGCTGTTATTACTCGAATGGGAGCTATTCGGGGACAGTATGATATCTATAAGTCTGAAGAAATTGCTGTAGGAAGTGGCACTTAAGAATTCTGTTGTCATTCCCGCGTTTGTTGTCATTCCCGCGAAGGCGGGAACCCATCCTTCCAGTCACACCGAGAATGGGTTCCCGCCTTCGCGGGAATGACAAACGATAGCAGGAATGACAACAAATCGCGGGAATGACAGCAAATCCGATACCAAAGAATTAAGACCCTGTCGATATATAATGATATCAATTGCATTTCTCTACCAAATAAAAATACTATCCTCGACTCAAAAACACTTTTGGTGACAAATGAAAAAAATTAACAGAATTTATTTTTCCGTATGGGACGTATTTGGTTTTGCAAAAAAAGCAGAAGGTGCACCGACTGGATATACTGAAGATGGCTACCATTATCATGATGGTGCTACTGCTGAACGTTTTATTGTGACAAGTGGTGAGGGTGGCTACTATGAAATTTACCCTAAACATCAATTTCTAGGCGCCCTATATCATTTTGCGAAAATGGGAAAAGCGTTGAGAGAAGCCTTCAAACCCTATCAATCCTATGGAAAAGTAAAGCGAGATTTATTACAACCTGTCAACGGACTGATTAATATTGCGGCAGGGATAGTAATAATTGCATTAAGTCTTCTTGCAGCTGCATTGTGGACCGCAGTTCTGCCTTTGGCTTTACTTTTTAGTGTCTGCTTATTATCACTTTGTTTATTTGGAATCATTGCACCGTTCTTTGCAAAAGTCATCTATCCCATCAGTTGGTTTATTGAAGGATTGGCAACTCTGATCAGGGGCGTAGCTGAAGTCGTTTGCACTCCCTTAGCTTATGGTTTTGAATTGCCTTTCCGAGGTGCCATGACACTTTCCAGCTCTAACGAGTATGCAGAAGATAAACCTCAAATACAAAGATTAGTCATTGAGGCAGAAGCAAAAATAAGATCACTGCCCGATGTTTCAGACGTTAAGCCTTTGGGTGGTGTTTTCTGGGATCAAGTAAATACTAAGGAACGAGAAGCTGCCTCATTGCTATTTGAAATACAGAGGAAATTTTCTAAGTCAATTAATGATGGTTGGAGTACTCGTCATAATTCTAGTGCTACCGAACTCAATGTTGTGCGCTATTGTAGATTCTTTCCCTCCTTCAAAGAAGCAGCGGAAAAACCTTACCAGATGCATGGTGAAACTGTATACCCACCCAAAATAACTGAACACTCTCGAAACGAAGCGCTTGAGTATTTAGAATTTTTCAGAAAACCTCTCCAAGATGCCGAAGAGACTGCCGCACTACTTAGCATGGGTTCTAGTTCGCTCCACAGCCACTAACCAATTTCGATATAGTTGTTCAGCCTCTTGCTTTGCAATGTTGGGAGTAAATGTTTCAACAATCGAGGATAAATTCGCAACATCCGAAAGCTTTTTAATATGCCCAATTGCCAACAGTGTCAAATAAGCAGCCCCTAAAGAAGTAGCTTCCTTATTAGCACTAACACGAATTGGAATTTGTAATAAGTTCGAAATAAATTGCATTAACCAACGATTCGCAGTCACACCGCCATCCAGCTTTAATGATTCCAATTTATACACTGTCGCTAGAGGTTGTATTAAATCTTTAATTTGATATGCAATCGCTTCCAAACCAGCACGTACCAAATGCGCACCTTCAGTCTCTCGTGTTAAACCAAATATCGCTCCACGTGCCAGAGGATCCCAATAAGGTGCACCTAAACCCGTAAATGCTGGCACTAAATAAACGCCACCATTATTCCCAAGACTTGCTGCAAGGTGTTCAGTCTCCGAAGAAGAATTAAGGATTTTTAATTGGTCGCGCAGCCATTTAATAATAGTCCCCGCCGAAAAAATACTTCCCTCCAGTGCATAGCTAACCTCGTGATCGATCTCATAAGCAATTGTGTTTAACAGATCGGGTACATCGTAAAACTCTTGCCCCGTATTGATCATCAAGAAAGCGCCGGTACCTATAGTACATTTGGCATCAAAAGGTTTGGCACAACCTTGGCCGATTAGAGCGGATTGTTGATCACCAACCATTGCTAAAATGGGTATAGCCTCACCAAATAATTCTTTTGCCGTAAACCCAAATTCCGCACAATTTGGCTTCACTTCTGGCAGCATAACTTCAGGAACATCAAACAGCTGTAACAATTCTGGATCCCACTTTCGTTCACGAATATTAAACAACATTGTTCTTGAAGCATTGGTGATATCGGTCGCATGAATTTTCCCACCCGTTAAGTGCCACAACAAATAACTATCGATCGTCCCAAATAATAATTGCCCTTGCTGTGCTTTTGATTGCGCAGAATACTGATTCAAAATCCAATGAATTTTAGCGGCAGAAAAATAGGGATCTAAAAGTAAGCCAGTTTTATGACGAATCAGTGGTTCATGCTGTGCTTTTTTAAGATCTAAGCAAAATTGCGCCGTGCGCCGATCTTGCCAAACAATAGCATTACCTAGACTTTTGCCAGTCGTTTTATCCCAAACGACGGTAGTCTCACGTTGATTGGTAATTCCAATAGCAATGATCGCAGCGGGTGAGTAAGTTAAAACTTTTTGACAGCAAAGCCGCACACTGGACCAAATTTCTTCAGGATCATGCTCAACCCATCCAGGCTGAGGAAAAATTTGGCTGAACTCTAGTTGCTCGACGGCTTTTACTTGACCACGCAAATCAAACAACATCGCGCGAACGCTCGTTGTGCCTGCATCAATGATAAGTATTCTTTCCATAGACCTCCATGACTTGAGCAAAGGATTTTAGGTTATTCCAAATTGTAGATTAATACTTTAGGAAAAAAAATGATGTTTTCTCTTAAGTACCCTCACCCCCGCCCTCTCCCGCAATAAGTTCTGAGTACTTAATCACACAGTGCGCGGGAGAGGGAGTAAGAAATGGTGCTTATTGTGGCCCTTAGCTATATACAAACTTCCCAAAACTCCCTCTCCCGCGCGAAGTAGTTATTAAGTACTCAGAACTCATTGCGGGACAAGGGTTGGGGTGAGGGAACTCACACAAATCCCAATCGCTCAAAGCTTAGAAGATGGAATTATTTTTCCATATTTGGAGCTTGCTTCATCATTTTTTAAAGAAGAACACGTAGCCAATTTTTCTAACTTCTCAGCCAATTTTATATTAGCAGCTGTCAGACGTTTAATTTCGGCATGAATCGCACTTACGCTTTGAGGCATGGCACGATGTTCCCAAAAACTTGGTGAAGCTTTTGTTGTTCTGTAGACCTGGCTTTCTCTTTTAGCAACGAATTTATTAAGTCTCTTATTTTCATTCCGTAGCCTATCTAATTCATCCTGTTTTTTAGCAAGTAATGGCGCAAGCTTTGCACTCAGAGCGTCTTCAACTTTTTTTGCTATGTAATAGAAAACTTTTGCAGCGTAGATTTTGCTTATTACAGTTGGGATTGCCTCTTTACCCGTTAAGCTTACCCCATCTTTATCTGCTAATAAAAATCTTAGGTATGTCGTCCTTGTTTTAGTTTCAAGATAATTTTCCCCAGTCCAAATAAAATAATTATCGCACCTTTTTGCCATGTCCTCGACTTCATCTAGATGATCATCAATCATTGGTTGAATTGATTCTAAGGTTTCATAATTGCTAAATGAACGAGAAGCAGCAGCTAATCCTTCTTGGGTAGCAGAATTCAATACCAGAGGTAAAATATTAAAAAAACTTTCCTGGAGTAAAAGATGAACCTTATGAACTAACTCAGACAACAAATCTAATCTAGGTAAGTCGTTATTTGCATGCATTTTGATATCGGATTCATGAATTTCCATGGCTACACGAATCCGTCCAGCCAATGTTGTTAGAAAATCTTTAGCCCTAAAAATTTCTAAGTCACTATCTTTAATCGATACGAAAGGACAGGTGACTAAGTGATTTACTAAACGTTCAATGCGTTCTATGCTTTCAATATTGACTGTTTCTTCTGTTACTTTTTGTCCTTCCAACTGTAAATCGTGTTGGCTACTGGATACGGGCTCTAAACTGCTGATCATTTCCTGTAAGATTGGAGCATGCTGTTCTGCGGCTGCGGGCACTTGCGTTTGACTACTATCGGAAGATACTCCTTGGACCTCATAGACTGATCTAATTCTTCTATCATGCTCACCAAGGTTAGGAAGTTGCTCGCTTAATTTTTCGAAATCAAACATATTAGCTCCAGAAAAAAATAATTGTTTTCATTTTAAATTTGAAATCTTAAAACAATATTAATTTTCGTATTTTTAAAATTAAAGAATCTTTGAACATGACAAAAAAAAGCCTGCTATAGTACTCCACCTAAAAAAGCCGAGGTCACACGTACAAAACAGCCAACGTCCCGCTTACGAACAAGTCGCAGGAGGTCGGCTTTTTTGTACGTGTGACCTCGGCGAGAGGTTGCGTCTAAAGTGAGTTTTGTCATGTTCAGAGTTAAAGAATAATAATTTCTCTGACTTAATCACATCTGTTGCACAAACCTGTGATCAACAGAATAAGCGTTAAAATCGATTTTTAGCCATTCATCTTCCACCGTCACAGGAAATAATCTGCCACAACAAGATAGTTCTTTTAAAGTGCTTTGAAATTTTGAAAGATCTAAGATGGAAGATTTTGGTATTAAAACACTGTCGAGGAAATCACCGGACTGATTGCTTAAGAGTCGAATATCTTCGAGTTTCACTCCTTCAGCGAATAGTTGTTGAATGAGCTTTGGACCATCTATATTGCCCAGGTTAATTTTGATTTTGTTGACGACACTTTCCCCAGACAAAGCAAAAAAATCTGTTATAGGTACTTTGGATTCCTCAAAAGAGGCTCTAATTATAGCTCTTTCTTCATCCGTGAGTTCGGAGAGCGAGCTAGCAAATTCTGAAGAAATATCTTGATCGACGTCGCTGATATTGCTCTCTAAGTCAAATTGAAAATTATCAGGTTTACCATCTACTCTAGAATTAGAGAAAT
This sequence comes from Coxiellaceae bacterium UBA6002, assembly GCA_002429595.1. Classification (GTDB taxonomy): domain Bacteria; phylum Pseudomonadota; class Gammaproteobacteria; order UBA6002; family UBA6002; genus UBA6002. Next base: position 14,701 of record DJAM01000143.1, on the reverse strand, counting down.
AGTCATCTAGTTCTGCTCCTTGAAAATTGAATGAGGCTAACAACTCAACTATTTGAGATAACCCGCTAAAATTCAAAAAGGATTTTCTTGGCTGATCTTCGTTCACTTCTCTTGGTACTTGCATCTTACTACTCTCTAATCGCATGCCTGGCCAAATTTGGGAGCTGCAAAAGCCACACCAATTTTCAACCATTCACCTTCAACCGTAACAGGAAACAATCTTCCACCGATGGATATTTTTTCTAAAGCACATTGAAATTTCATAATGTCAGCGATAGAAGATTTTGGAATCAAAATACCGTTCAAACCAGAGTCAGAATCTAAGAGATGAATATCCTCGACTTTCACTTTTTCAGCTAATAGTACTCGCATCAGCTCAGGACCATCGAAAATACCAAGTCTATCTTTGAGTCTGATAACGATTACTTCCTCAGCAGAGACAAAAAAATCTGTTTGCGGCACATTACGGCTTGAGCAGCTTGAAGCAGGTTTATCATTTTTCGTAAGTTCGAAGAGCGACTCAGCAGTCATACAAGGGAAACTAGTTACTTGGTTAATTAAATTATTTATAGTTGATAGAAAATTTTCAGGTTGACACTCTTCTCGCTCGAAGCCTGTGAAAAAGGCATTAGTCTGGATACTAGCCACAGCAGTGTGGTAACTTAAGAAAGAAAGCATAAGCGCCCGATTGACAGCCCAATTGATAGTATGAGCCTGAGAATTTATATGAGTACGATGTACACGCTCACACGCCTCACGTAAATCGTCTGAAATACCGGAAAGAAGAGATGGCTTGTTGAACGACAACAATAACAGTAACAATAATCTACTAGCATTTAACAACCGACTATCTTCTTGTGCTCCAGTAGTCGAATTGACACCTGAGAAACAAATTGCTTTTGTTCTTGAATTGACTGACCAAGGACGGTGTTTTTGTAGGTCATACCGAAGCCTCTGTTCAGAATCACTGAGTACTTCGAAAGCTGCCGTTATCTCTAAAAACTTTGCGGCTGCCTCTATACTTTTGTTCTTGTCGGGGTGAAATTTCAGTACAAGTTTTTTATAGGCAGCTTTTATATCCTCGAAGTTTGCTGAAGGTAAAACCCCTAATACCTGATAATGATCTTGGCTGTAAGTATTTATTGCAGCGTTGCCCGTAAGCTTGCTTTTGCTAGGATCGACTACTGCAACTTCTGTTGTAGCTCGGTGCACTCTAAAAAAAATTCCATGGTTATTTTTTATCAAATATTCGCCATAAGGATCTCTTGATTTGCCTCCTGTTAGCATAATTTTCTTCTTGGCCATTTTACTACTCCGGTCGTTTTGCTTGGGTTGGTGGTGTTTAAACTATCAAAAATTGAGTGATAAGATAACTTGGATATCTTAATTCAATATTAACAATTGGAAATAAATGAGGTTTTGTCTACCTACCTCACCCCTCCTGCACTGTCATTCCCGCGTAGGTGGGAATCCATGTCTGGGAGCGCTCTTAAGAGTGGATTCCCGCCTACGCGGGAATGACAGTGCAGGTGAGGGAAAACCACTTATACACAATTACATCTTTAGATTTAACATCCCATTGTTAGCGAACTTTTTTCTAAAGCTAGTTGAAATATTTCTTTTAACTTATTGAAATTACTTAACTTTTGCTGCGTGCTTAAAAAATGTCCAATCTAAGCCAGGTCATTTTAGAACAATGATTTAGGTTCACTTCCACACTGTTCTCCACAAAGTTATCCACAGACTCTGTTGATAACTTTTGAGCTTTTTTGGCATCTAACATATATTCAATGACATAGATCTAGCAAGCGGAAGGATTACTTTTATTTTTGCTTGTAAGTCACTCAAAATGTCGGTACCCGAGATTAGCCAAGGATAATGACTCACCGTTCTCTAGTATGCGCACTCCCCTCCCCTCTTCAATACGGCCGATGCATGTCATAGGACAATTTGTCTTACGGCTGATCTTGGCGAGTTCGTCTACCTCATTTTGCGCGATCGTGAAGCACAATTCATAATCGTCACCCGAGGTAAGTGCTGCAGCTTTCTCTGGCAGGAGCGTTGAGACTGGCAGCGAATTGACCTCAATGACACCTCCAACGCCACTGGCTTCTAGGATGTGATTCAAATCCGCAACTAAGCCGTCAGAGATATCAATTGCAGCGGTAGCGATGGAGCTCAATAACCTTCCTTCAGCTACTCGAGGCACGGGTTGCCACAAATGTCTTACTAACTGCTCTTGCTGGGATGCATTAATGTTCTTGAATCGCTCTGGATTTTGTAAGAAGGCCAAAGCAAGGCCTCCATCACCTAAAACGCCAGTGACATATATTAAATCCCCTGGCCGGGCACCATGGCGAGTAAGATAATGCTTTGGATCACAGGCGCCTATCAACTGAGTGCTTATCGCAAGTGGTCCACGTGTCAAGTTGCCCCCTACTAGTGCCACTTGATATTGATCTAAACAAGCGTACAACCCCTCAGAAAAGTCTTCGAGCCAGTCTGCATGTGGAATTGGAACGGTAAGTGCGATTTCTGCCCAAAGTGGGTCGCCGCCCATGGCTGCAATGTCGCTTAAACTCACTGCGATTGATTTGTAGCCAATATCAAATGGGGACGTTGTAGAAAAAAAATGTACATCTTCATTGAGTGTATCTACGGTCACTAAGAGCCGTTTGCCAGGAGGGGGGCAAAGAACCGCGCAGTCATCACCACTACCTAACTCAACATCTTCGCGATGATAAGGACGTTTAAAGTAGGTGGCGATGATGTCAAACTCGTTCAGCGACATGACTGACCTTGCTAATCAGATTTTTTTGAAGAACCTTTACTTTGGTGTAGTGAAACCTCTAAGCCGCGAATATGCTTAGCCAGGGTATCTAATACGCCATTGACATATTTAAACCCTTCTTGCGCGCCAAAGGTTTTAGTAATTTGCAGTGCTTCATTGATAATCACTTTGTATGGGATGTCTTGTCGGTACAAAAGCTCGTAAACGGCAATACGTAACACAGCTAATTCAACTGGATTGAGATCCTGGAATGGCCGATCTAGCGCTTTTTCAATGGTGTCATCAATTTCGGTTAATTTTTTAGGGATTTGATGCAACATTTCACTGAAGTATTCTGTATCGACTTTAGATAAATCATAATCTTCATGAAATTGCAGTTCGATTTCAGTCGGCGAATCTTGTGTATATTGCCATTGATAGATGGCTTGTAGCGCATATTCACGCGCTCTATGTCGTTCGGAATTTTTGTGTTTATTCATCAATCTCTTCTTGATTAATTTCTAGCTGATCGATTTCTTTAATAAAAGCATTAATGTCTTGAAAGCTACGATAAACAGAAGCAAAACGTACATAGGCAACTTGGTCCATCATTAAAAGCTCACGCATGACCAGTTCGCCAATGTGTTTAGAATTTACTTCTTTTTCTCCACTGGAGCGTAATTTGTGCACGATGCGATTAATCGCCGCATCCACAGTTTCGACACCGACTGGCCGTTTCTCTAGAGCTTTTAACATACCAACCCGTAGTTTATTTTCATCAAAGGGACTACGGCGACCATCATTTTTAACAATCCGGGGCAAAACTAATTCAGCAATTTCGTAAGTCGTAAAACGTTCTTTGCAATCAATACATTCTCTACGACGGCGCACCTGATTATTTTCAGTGACTAAGCGTGAATCAATGACTTTCGAATCGAGTGTATTACAAAATGGACAATGCATTCATCACCAGTGTTTTTTATTTTGTTGTAAGGTTACACATAGACAGGAAAACGTTCGCACAAATCTGAAACTTGTTGACGCACATCCGCTAGGGTCTGTTGATTTTCAATATCGTCCAGAATATCTGAAATCCACTGCGCTAGCAAAGAGCATTCAAGCTCCGTAAAGCCACGAGTGGTTACCGCAGGTGTTCCAATTCGCAAACCGCTTGTTATAAATGGCGATCGTGTATCATTTGGAACTGCATTTTTATTCACTGTAATATGGGCTAACCCAAGCGCAGCCTCTGCATCTTTACCGGTAATATCTTTATTTAAGAGACTCAGTAAAAATAGATGATTTTCAGTGCCCCCTGATACGATGTCAAAGCCACGTTCCATAAACGTTTGCGCCATGATTTTCGCATTCGAAAGAACTTGCTCTTGATAGATTTTGAATTCAGGCAATAAAGCTTCTCGTAACGCTACCGCTTTGGCTGCAATGACGTGCATGAGTGGACCACCTTGTAGTCCAGGAAATACTGCCGAATTTAATTTCTTCTCTATTTCTGGGTTAGCCTTGGCTAGTATCATGCCACCGCGTGGCCCACGCAGCGTTTTATGGGTAGTCGTCGTCGTTACATCTGCTATATTCACCGGGGAAGGATACAGCCCGGCTGCCACTAACCCTGCAACATGCGCCATATCTGCCACTAAGAAAGCACCTACTTCATCGGCAATCTTACGAAATCGCTCCCAATCTACAATGCGAGAATAAGCAGAAAAACCGGCAATAATAATCTTTGGTGAATGATCTAAGGCTAGGCGTCGCACTTCATCATAATCAATAATTCCGGCTGAATTTAAGCCATAAGTCACGGAATTATAAATACGACCCGAGAAGTTTACTTTCGCGCCATGAGTTAAATGACCACCATGAGCCAGACTCATCCCCAATAAAGTATCACCAGGATTACATAATGCCATGTAAGCCGCGGCATTTGCTTGTGAGCCTGAATGCGGCTGAACATTCGCATAGTCAGCGTTGAATAGTTCCTTAGCACGATCAATCGCAAGTTGTTCGACGATATCTACATATTCACAACCGCCGTAGTACCGCTTGCCAGGATACCCTTCTGCATATTTATTAGTTAACACCGAACCTTGAGCTTGCAGCACTCTCATGCTGGCATAATTCTCTGAGGCGATGAGTTCCACATGCTGCTCTTGACGGTGCGCTTCAGCTTCAATGGCATTCCATAAATCGCTGTCATATTCAGAGATTGAGAGATCGTTTTGCAGCATAGGAAACTCCTTAGGTAGACCAGCATTATAGGTTAATTTCAGAAGTATGCAAAAGCCTGCAGCTTCGATACAAACCGACCAAAAGCCAAAGATTGGCAAAAATGTTTAAAAACAAACGAAAAAATGGTAAATTTGCCAGCTATCAGATCAAAAGTGATACGGATAAATATAGTGTCTCAAAGTAAGTTAGCAATAATCGCTCAAGTTCAGAATAATGCAACAGAGTTAAGGTCACTCACAGTTGATAAGTGGCAGGAAACTGAGTTGTCATCTTTAGTGGCAGCAGTTCGAAACAATACTCGGCTTTACTCCTTAAATATAACTTTTAACCTTCTTACCGATCAAATAACAATGGGATTGGGGCAAGGCAACTTTAGCACTCTTACTGCTAACGCCTGCAAACTCACCGATATTGGATTTAAACATCTGTTACAAAATTCAAATCTCACTAGCGCCACTGTCGAAAGTAATCGAATCTCTGAACAAGGCGTACAAACTTTGTCACAGCATACACAACTCACTTCTTTGGATATCAGTGTCAACTTTCTTAAGGACCCAGGAATAGAAGTAGTTGCTGGTCACCCAACTCTTAGGCACTTAAGAGCATGTGACAATATGATTACTGATACGGGTATTCAGGCACTCGCTAATAACACTCGTCTTCGTAGCCTCGCTCTAGACGAAAATTTATTTACATCAGATGGCATTAGTTTACTCAAAAAAAATACGCGATTGATAACTCTTAGCGTTAGCAAGAACATGCTAACAATATCTGCATTACAAATTTTAGCTAAAATGGGAAACCTTACGACCCTTTTAGTTCGAGAAAATGAGATTAACGATACGGGCGCAGAAATATTGTCATTGAGTCATAATCTTACCAAGCTGGACGCCAGTTCCAATTTAATTGCAGATAAAGGCGCGCAAGCTTTAGCTAGTTTAGAAAAACTTCAGATACTGTTGCTGGGACGAAATCATATAAGCAATGATGGCGCGACAGCTTTATCAAATAATACTTGTTTAACTGAACTTGATCTTAGCGGAAACATCATTACCTTTTATGGCGCCGAAGCACTTGCCGCAAATACCTCTTTGACTCATCTTAAGCTTGACAATAATGGTATAGATGAGGATGGAGCAAGTTTATTTTTAAATAATAGGCAGCTTACATTTCTTACTTTAACTCCACATAATAATCAGATCAGCAGCGAAACCAAAAAACATATTCAACAGCATATTTCTTCAAACAAAAAAGCAAAAGAATTATTATTTATTGAACAACTTATTGAGGTTGCAAAGGGTTGTAGAGAAACACAAACATCCCCTTGGCGAATCCTACCGAATGATTTAGTGATCTTAATTTTCTTTTATGTTGCCGGGAATAATTTACGTTCCCAAGAACAGATCACTAAAACAGGTTTATTTTTATTAGCAACAATTCGATGTTCTTCAAAAAATAAATTAAATTGGGCCACAAACAGTCAAAAAAGTAAATTTTTTAGTGAATGGAATGCGAAAGAACTTTTGGAAGTGAGAAAACGCTTGCACAAGTCTGAAGCAGCAGTTGCCGCGCCCGCAATCACTATTTCAATACCAAACGCTTAGGAAAAACTCGTGACACAAAGAAATTTCGAAATAATTGAAAAAATCAAAAACAATGACCCCACTTTGACCCTTGCAGTATTCGCATTGTTAAATGAAGATGAGAAATCTAGTTTAGTTTCTGCGCTTGAAAAAAATTACTATCTCAAAACATTACATCTTCGAACCAGCATGCTTACTTGCCTACAGTTGCAAGCAATAGGCAAAGGAAATTTCATTATACTAAGTATTTCAAGCGCCAAACTAGGTGATGAAGGGTTAGGTTATTTGCTACCCGCTACAAATCTCACATCACTGACAATTGAAAACAACAAGATCTCGGCACAAGGTATAACGACTCTAGCGTTAATGTTACGACTTACAACCTTAAATATTAACCTAAATTTACTTAGAGACGAAGGAGCGAACATTTTAGCAAGTCATCCTACTCTAACTCATTTAGAAGTGGGTTCAAATGGTATAACAAATGACGGCATTATCGCTCTTGCTAATCACACCCGACTCCGATGCTTACACGCCAATGAGAATCTTTTCTCTCTTTTGGGATTTCAAGCGCTAGGGAGAAATAGCGTGCTCACAGAACTTCATCTACGCGAAAATAATTTACAAGATGATGGTCTTAAAGCATTTAGAAATAATACTACTTTGAGAACTTTCAATATAACAAGAAATAACTTAACAGCTGCAGCATCATCTATTTTATTGACAATGACACGCTTACATACCCTTTGCATGAAATCTAATGTTGTAAGAGAAATAGGCGCGCGCATTCTCGCGCAGATCACTTCTTTAACTAAATTGGAACTTGATAGTTGTGAAATAGATGATTTAGGAGCGATTCATTTAACAAATCTTCCTAAGTTAACAATATTATCTCTAAGTAATAATTCAGTTAGCAATTCTGGAGCTAAAGCTCTAGCGAATAGCTCTTCCTTGACGATCCTCGATCTAGAAGACAACCTAGTTTCTCAAAATGGAGCGGAGACTCTTGCTAAAAATACCACCCTCACAAGTTTGTGTCTTTATGGTAATAATGAAATTGACGAAAAAGGAGCACGTGCCTTTTTTGAAAATAGAAATCTCACCAATCTTTTTTTACAAAGCGATAAAATCTCAAAACAGACGTCAACACAGCTTAATCAAGTTACAAAGTTAAATAAGAAAGCTAAGGAATTAAGATTTATTGAACAAATTGTTGAGATTGCTAAGGGTTGTAGAAATACACAGGAATCTCCTTGGCGAATTTTACCTAATGATATGGTCGTTGTGATCTTTTTATTTGTAGCGGGAAATCATCTTCGCGCACCAGAGCAGATAGCTAAGACTTGTTTATTTTTGTTGGGTGCAATTCGACCTTCACTAGAAGGTCAATTAAACTGGAGTACCAATAGTCAGAAAAGTATGTTTTTTAAAATGTGGGATGCACAAGAGCTTGAGAATATTCGAAATCGTTTTCCAGAAAGGGCATTTGTTTCAGCAGAAAACTCTGTTCCCCCTCGTGCATTTACTCTTATTCCCCCTCCCGCTTGCGGGAGAGGGCTAGGGTGAGGG
>DJAM01000143.1:0-6371 GCA_002429595.1 Coxiellaceae bacterium UBA6002 | reverse complement strand
CCCAAGGGGGAGAGGGAGCTTCTAAAGTTACCAAACATCCAAAGCTTTTTTCAGATGATCAACAGGAATAATCTGCAAATTTGGAATGGGATTTTTAGGGGCATTAGCCGCTGGCACAATAGCTGTTTTGAAACCATGTTTTGCCGCTTCGCGCAATCTTTCTTGGCCGCTTTGCACAGGGCGAATTTCTCCTGCCAAACCTACTTCACCAAACACAATTAATTCATTTGGTAATGGTTTATTTTTTAAGCTAGATAATATGGCGAGCAACAAAGCAAGATCGACTGCAGTTTCGGTGACTTTAACGCCACCGACGACATTCACAAATACATCATGCGCGTAAGTCGCAACACCACCATGTCGATGTAATACTGCTAATAACATGGCTAAACGATTATGCTCCAACCCCACTGTCACACGTCGTGGATTTCCTAAATGACTTTCATCAACCAATGCTTGTACTTCAACTAACAGCGGCCTGGTACCTTCCCACGTGACCATAACTGAACTGCCGGAAACTTCTTGTTGGTAGTGCGATAAAAAAATAGCGGACGGGTTGTTGACCTGGCGCAAGCCTTTATCAGTCATTGCAAAAACGCCAAGTTCATTAACTGCACCAAAGCGATTTTTAACAGCACGTATAATTCGATAGCGATTATCAGTTTCACCTTCAAAATATAAAACAGTGTCCACCATGTGTTCGAGTACACGTGGCCCCGCTAACGTACCTTCTTTAGTGACATGACCTACTAAAAATAAAATCGTGCCGGTTTGTTTGGCATAACGAACTAATTGTGCTGCGCTTTCTCGCACTTGAGACACACCGCCAGGTGCTGATTGCAATGTTTCGGTATAAATTGTTTGAATCGAATCGATGACCATAACCTGTGGTTTATGTTGATTCGCAATATGAATAATGCTTTCTACTTGTGTTTCTGCGAGTAATCGTAAACTTGTTTGAGGCAAGTTAAGTCGTCTGGCACGCAAAGTGACTTGCTGTAACGATTCTTCTCCTGTGACATATAAACAGGAGTGTTCCTGACTTAATTGACACACAGTTTGTAACAACAAAGTGGATTTACCGATTCCAGGATCGCCACCGATCAAAATCACTGAACCTGCAACTAAACCGCCCCCCAAAACTAGATCGAATTCAGCAAGCTCAGTACTAATTCGTTCTAGATCAGTTAACTCTACTTCGGCTAACAATGTTGCTTGTGCACTTGAACCCGTCGCATAACCTTGGAAACGCTGACTTCGCGCTGTTGAAATTACGTCTTCTACAAAGGAGTTCCAAGTGCCACAATCACCACATTGGCCAGCCCATTTTGGTGCTTGTATGCCACAAGTTTGACAAGTGTAAATCGTTTTAACTTTACTCATGTTTCTTGCAACCAACGAATAACATCTTTAGTAAAATAGGTAATTATAAAATCGGCACCCGCTCGCTTGATACTCGTTAAAATTTCGAGGGTGACTTTTCGTTCATCTATCCAGCCCTTTTCAGCTGCGGCCTTGATCATGGCATATTCGCCACTAACATGGTAAGCGCCTAATGGCACGCCAGGAAATCGTTGTTTAATTTGATAGATGATATCAAGATAAGTATGCGCGGGTTTCACCATCAACATATCTGCTCCTTCTTGCAGATCTAACATCGCTTCGCGCAACGCTTCTTGACCATTGGCAGGATCCATTTGATAGCTACGACGATTACCAAACTGTGGCGCTCCTTCTGCCGCTTCTCGAAATGGCCCGTACAAAGATGAATAATATTTAATGGCGTAACTTAAAATAGGCGTCGTAATAAAGCCAGCTTGATCTAATCCCTTACGAATGGCTTGCACCATGCCATCCATCATGCCGCTTGGCGCAACGATATCTGCACCGGCTCGAACATGACTTAGCGCCTGCTGCGCCAAAATTTCTAAAGTTGCATCATTATCAATTTCATAACCATGAGCATGTTCCGCTACCACGCCGCAATGGCCATGATCGGTATACTCACATAGGCAAATATCGGTGATGATCAACAAATCAGGTGCCAATTGCTTTATTTTTCGGGTCGCCATGGCAATAATGCCCGAATCAAGACTACCACCACTGCCCGTCGCGTCTTTAGCTCCTGGAATACCAAATAAAATGACACCGCGAATCCCAAGCTTAGTGAGTTCATTAAGTTCTTCCTCAAGATGGTCGATTGTGAGCTGAAATAAGCCGGGCATCGAGGCAATGGCTTTTTTCTCTCCTTTTCCTTCACGAATGAACAACGGCAAGACAAAATCATTTAGGGAGAGCTGTGTTTCCCTAATTAAATCTTGCAGATTGTTATTTGATCTTAAACGTCGCATTCGAGTTTGAGGGAAATTGCCGCTAAAAGTCATAGGAAATCTCCAGTGTCTAGCATTATATTGAAAATTGGCTCGTTAAAATTGAGAAGTTACTGCATAATAACATCTTTGCTGGTTTCAGGGAGATTAGAATGAATTTTACGACCTTACTTGATTGTTATTCCGAATCTCATCGCCACCCACTGAATAAGCTTCTACATCTTGTCGGCGTACCTTTCGTCCTATTCGCAACACTCCAATTTTTTAGCTGGATCCACATCAGCATGCCAGGATTATTTGATATCCACACATCCTGGCTAATCTATGCAGCACTCGTTTATTACTATTTTCGCCTAGATACACAAATTGCATTGCTCTTTGCCGCCATGCTTCTACCATTCGTATTCTTAGCTAATCTATTGTCCGCCTACTGGATTTCATTCTTTATTTTCAGCATTTTATTTGCAGCTGGTTGGATTTTACAGATTTTGGGCTACATTATCGAGGGCCAACAACCAACCTTTGTTGCAAAGCCAAACAGTGTGTTCTCATTACCACTTATGGTGCTAGGCGAGGCAATGTGTGAGCGCGGTTATCGCCCAGATCTTCGGGAATAAATAGCCTTTTATCAAATTCCTTGTTTTTTAATATAAGCTATCTTATGATTTGCATAATTTTACTATTTTGAATAGATTTTGAATTGAGGCAATCTATGCGAATCAGAAGAGAACTACGACCAACTCCTTCCAATAAATCTGTCAGCAAACAAGACCGAAGTATGTTGGGCAATTTAGTACATTGGTGGCAGAGTTTAACAGTTCGACAGCGCATTATACTCATAGCGTGTATTTTATTGGTCATAGGCGCTATGGTCGGAATATATTTGAGAGTATCAGCTAAACCTAATCGCGCTGCTAAAGAAAAAAAAATCGCAAAACCTTCAGAATTTTTCAGCAAACCTGTTCGAAAATGTGTACCCCTCAGCGAAAGACCTGAAAAAACCGAACATAATAAAAATCTTGCTGTAACCTATCTTTTACAAAATACTGCTACCGATTGGCTTGAAACTTTAAAATTTGGTTTCGAAGATAACCTGCTCAAGAGTGATGGCTATGATAAACGTTATAGAAAAAAAGAACTGAATCACAAGCTGAAACGATTACAAGATGCAATTCAAAAAGCAAATTTTAGCAGTTTCCAAAGAACAGCCCTCTCTGGCACAGAGTTTCGAATTGTGCGGGGAGAGTATATCCTCAACCACAATGCAATGGTCGAAGCTGCTAGCGGCAATGTTTATATTAACGCCGATCTTGATCCTGATGAATACAAAATCACCATTCAAAATGAAATTGCTCATGTTGAAGCGTTTTACATTAACGTTGTGAAGTGTGGCGCGAAATTACCAGAAAATAAATTCTTAACAGGTTATCCGTTTGTTACAGCAGATTGGCAAATTGATCATCAATTACAAGACCAACTCGAAACTGCTTTAAACGAAGGTCATCAAGCAGTTCTGGATTATTTTGCGCTACATAACCCAAGCAATCATGGATCTTTAACACCAGAAAATATCATTTTAAAAAATACTGTTGATCAATTGCTCAGTACAGCATACCAGCTCCCCCTTAATCAGGCATTGAGTCAATTTTCGACTAGCTATTATCAAAGATTAGGTCTTACCTTAACCATTTCGGAAGAGATAGGCGGAAGATCACAAAGACTCACAGAACAAGTCTCAGATATCAGAGAATATCCAGCCGCAATACAACATTATTTTTACGGTCGTGTTGAGGACTATCTGCGACGATATTATGCAATGTCATGCATTATGGAAACAGAAAATACAAGCTCAAGTCAACCCGGCTATCGATAGAGCCTAAACTGAAATCCTCAGGTATATTACCAGGGAAAACTTTTCCAAACCCTACTCAATTATTTTTCATATTCATCTTTCAAAATAAGTTTTGCCTCATAGGGCTCCATAAATGCATTAGCGTTTTTAAAATCACCTAGCGCATTTTCAAAGTCAGAAAAATCGATATCAGCGGTTAACTTTTGTGCACGCAGTAACATTCTAATATAAGCGTCAGGATCACCCTCTATACTAAGTCTTCTTAGAGTCAGAAGATAGTCTTCACGATAGACTGTCGGAATAATAATACGACATTGTCGGCTAAAGGCTAATTCAGCATTCATCATAATACGTGCAATTCGACCATTACCATCTAAAAAGGGATGCACCTCAGAGACTAAAAACATAATGAAGATTGCTCGTTGAATTCCTTGATCTAAATTCTCATAGTATGAAAATGCTTTTGCAAATGTACCTTGCATTAACTCTGGCGCGACAAAAACGTTATTCCCCACACGATTAGCAATTGTTTTGAATTCTCCGGGGTTTTTTTCCTCCCTTCCCTCCATCAATATTTTATGACGTTTTTTTAACAATGTAATAAGCTCAGCATTAGCGGTGGGCACTTTACTCATCTCTGACAAATTGGCAACAATTTGAAAGGTTGCAATAATGTCATGAGCATCCTTAGGCCGTTTTGGTACTTGCTTGTGGTAAAAAATAATTTCCCGTGCTTCTTCTACTTCAAATTCTGTTCCTTCGATATAATTCGAAAAATAAGACTCAAAAAATGCTAAATTTTCCAGTTGTTCTCTTGACTCAATCATTTCTTTCTTTATAGGCAAAATATTTTTTCTTAATTCTTTAAATAAATTATCCAATATTTCCAAACGACGACCGTCATAAGGTTCACCGATTGCTCTAGCACGTGCAGCATCTGAATTTAATATTTCAATTGGCTTACTTCCTAACACAGCGCCAATAATTTGCTCCAAAAGGTCCAATTCCTTTTTCATCGAAAATCGTTGCGCTAATTGCCTTGCTTGCTCTCTAATGACATTTAATTCTTCTTCACCATAAACACGACAAAGTTTATCTAGTCTTTCTTCAAGCTCGCCTACAGATAAACTTTTCCTCAAATGATCTCTGCCGCGACTTTGTTGTAAATTTTCCAAATATGCTCGTCCGGGAGAAGAGATATATAACTTACCCATAAAAGACATATCACCAGGTTGAGGACCCAAGCCTTTTAATAAATAAATAGTAAGACCTGGCAACGTTATTTTTTTCGTATATTTATATGTTACAAAGATCACTCCTTTAGAAACCCCTCCTAGTAGTGCGGAACGATGACTAATCACACCTTCTGGGTAAAGCTCTCCAAGAATTTCATAACAATTCCTGCTTACAATAGTGCTAAGTGGGTCAGTAAGATTTGAAGTATAAATACGAGGAGCAATTTTTCGTAATTGGCCACTAAGCAAAGCTCTTCTAATTGCTTGCGATCTGGTACTTTCAGAAGAACCAAAAACAACTTCTGGCCATTTCGGTAAAATATTTTTCATTAAAACCTCAAAAAACTGTCTTATGTCAAATTTTTTAGATTAATTCAAATAAAATGTCAAATTTTTTAGATTAAAAGAGTGTCGATCATAGCCAAGGTTCTTATAAATCTCCATTTTGTATCTTGAAAAATACAGTATCTGGCGAAGACTTCCTATTGCTTGGCCTTTAAAATTAGACTAATATCTGCGAATGGTGTGTTCTCCTAGTAGTTCATGTCTATTTTTTCCTTATTTAGACCAGGAGCTTTTATGTCTCAAACAACTATCTTCGTAAGCAACCTTGCTTATGGCCTCGAAACAAAAGACCTTATTTCAGCTTTCTCGACCTATGGCGAAATAACCGATGCAAAAATCATCAAAGATCGGGAATCTGGCCGTTCTAAGGGTTTTGGTTTTGTGACTTTTATCACCCCAGATCAGGCTAAAGAAGCTCTTGATATGAATGGTAAAGAACTACAGGGTAGAACAGTTCGTGTTAACTTCGCACGCAAGCAGACACAGCGTGAAGAAGAAAATTAATACTAGAGATTTCTCGAATTTTAAAAAAACCTCTCTTCGGAGAGGTTTTTTTTATTTATAAAAATCTTCCGACCCTTCTTCCCGTACACGTTCCCGTTCCCGTTC
>DJAM01000054.1 GCA_002429595.1 Coxiellaceae bacterium UBA6002 | reverse complement strand
ACAAGGGCTAGGGTGAGGGTTAACTTTCTAAGCACTTTTAGAATAACCCTCACCCCAACCCTCCCGCTGTAACCCACTGAGCGCTATCCAAGATAGTGCGCGGGAGAGGAAGTAAGAAAAGGGGGAGACATAAGAAAGGAGAAAGCAGAGTTGAGGAAGGGAATGTTGTTAATTTCCTCTGCCAGCTGTAGGCGGGAATGATATACAAAAAAACCCGCATAAAGCGGGTTTTTTTAGAATAACCGATTATTTCAATTTACCTTGCTCATACATCACGTATTTTCCAAGCCAAGGATCAAACTTCTTAATCTTTAGCTTTGGAGCACCTTTCTTACGTGTAATGGTGTAGAAATGTTTACTGGGTCTACCATCTTCAAATGTACCAGTAGATTGTAGTTTGTGCTTTTCGCGACCTTTACCTTTAGCAGCCATGGAACGATCCTTTAGGATTGAATTTCATCTTTATTTTGTAAAAAGTATTCTATACCTTTTTTATCGATAATACGCATACCTTTAGAAGAAACACGTAGCTTGATAAATTTGTCTAAGCTAGGTACATAGAATCTGTGTGTTTGTAAGTTAGGTAAGAACCGACGCTTTCTTTTATTATTAGCGTGAGACACATTGTGCCCCGACATAGGTTTCTTGCCAGTTATTTGACATACTTTTGCCATTGTTTTCTCTCTCCAACAAAGAACTAGGGTTTATATCAAAAAAACGAAGAAAAGGCAAGTTTTCTTGTGTGCCCTACCGCGGAATATTAGCGGCGGGTGGGGCATCTTGCGAACTTAATTTTGCCACCTGAGGAGAAGGTGGGCTTAAAAATGTCTGTCCAACGTAGGGAGCTATTGGGTCAGCAGTGGGGGTTGGGCGAACACGTCGAAGAATTGGTAGGGCTTCTTCTTCACTTTCAGTTAGCTCTCGAACTGCTAATTGTGGGTAATGAGATTGTGTAATCGCCATCTCTAGATCACCACTATCGGTAGTTAATGTTCGAGAGAAGATTTGCGCTCTTTCTTGTGCTCTTAGTTCAAGTATTGTTCCAATCATGAACCCTATAACCGGTCCTAAACCAAAGCCTACGATGAACAGTGCAATTAAACCAAAAATAAGGCCAAGGGAATAAGGTAGATCTTTTCCAGTGTATAAACAAAGCACAAAGCCTGGCAGACCAATGCAGAAAAGACTAGGTAATAAAAAGATGAAAGAGCATATTCCTTTATAATTTGCCGGTTTATATGAGTTAGGCTTAGATTCCTTCAATTCACCGAGCAGTAACTTTACTATCTGACCATTTTCACTCGCCATTGCAACATCGATGGCTGAACGTCCTGAGCAGCGAAAGTCTGAGAAAGTATGTTTCCAGGTAGGATCGGCCCCCTTTCTTACTAAAGGTTGGATATATTCAACATACTGTCTAAAAACTGCATCAAATAAAGCGCGGTTGAGGGATGCGCTAATATCTATAGTTTCTCCTTTCTCTTGCTGAATTAGGAGATCGAAAAGTGGCTTCTGATTTCTTCTTACCGAGTATGTTAAAGGTGAGTTGTGCCAATCGTCTTCTTCAAAAGCGCATGCGTCACGTTGTAATAAAAACTTCACCACTGATAAATGACCGTTTTCACTGGACCAGTGAATAGCTTTTGCCGATTTATTAATTGTAACAAGTTCTTTCTTTATTTCTTCTTCATATCCAGGCTGATTAAGATCAGTTTTGCCATCTAATAAAGCCTCAACAGCGCTAAGATGACCCTTAGCTGCTGCTAGATGTAGAGCACTCATGCTTAATTTAAAAGTGGCTTCATCTGATTCCACAGGTCCAAGTTTAGTTTTTTTCTTATTGAAAATCTTAAGATATGGAGGATTAAAGTGTTGTATTAACAGCTTTACCAACCTCGATACACCAAATTCTGCAGCTATATGTAAGGGAGTAATTGTTTTAAAAAGCTTTTCAAATAAATCTTTTTTCCGTATTTCAGATATGTATTCTACAATTTTAGCTTCATCTTGATTGGTGATTACTGCCCAATGTGCGACACTCCACCCTAATTTATCTTGTTTTTCATAGTTAAGTGTTTTATCCGTTTTGGTAAAACTCATAAGAGCTTGAGTAAAAATAGCGTCTAGAAAAAACTGATAATTAAAACGAATAATCCAGTCAATTGGAGTTAGAAAGTTTTTATCTTCAGTTTGAACCAGGTCATACAAAAGACCAGGCTGTTGGATTCCGAAAACAGTCATTTTTGGTTTTAATGCATCTTCAACTGTCCAAAGAAACCCATCTTTACCATTGTAAAACAGATGTCTTTTTTTAGCATCGGGATACTGATCTAAACTCGTGGTACTGAACAAAGCATACCAATCGTTCGGCTCTTCAGCTGGTGCTAAATCAGGAAAATGTTTAAGAAACTTTGGTTTCCAAACGGCTCTTTGTCGTACCATCGCTTTAAGTCTTTGGCTTACCAGAGATAGTTGGGCCAAGTTGTGGCTAGACAAGTAAGCCATGTAAAGGGGATGAATATCGCCTGGTAGAGAGCTAAGTAGATCTGGCTTTTGCACGTTGACTCCAAAATTCTATTGCGAAAATATTATTATTTTATAATAAATTTTGATAAAAATATACCGTAGGTTCTGTGGTATAAAAGTCGGAGTATCAAAGGAACGCTAATAACCCCCCAAACTTTTTTGACGCAAGTTTTAACTTAGCCTGAGTTATATTAGCTATAGAAGTCCCAATTCAGCAAATGAACAACAATCTGTCCCACCCACAATGATGTGGTCGAGCACGCTAATGTCCAGGACCTTTAGGATTTTAGTTAGCTCATAGGTCGAGTCGAGATCTGTTTGACTGGGGGTGACGTTATTCGAAGGATGATTGTGAGCGAAGATGACAGCTTGAGCATTGTATTCCAGTGCTTTTTGAGCGACGACTCTGGGATAAATGGGCGTATAGTTGATACTACCAGTAAATAATTCTTCAAATTTAATGACCTGGTGCTTAGCGTCCAAGAATAGGCAACTGAATATTTCATTTCGGGCATTTCCGAGCTTTGCGATAAAAAATTTTTTCGCTGTTTCGGGTTGGGTAATTATGATTGGTGTTCGTAGTTGTTCTTCGAGGCATCGAGTGGCTAATTCTAGTGTGGCTTGTAGCATCGATAGTTTAGCTTTCCCAATACCCTTGGTCTTCATGAGGGTGGCGGGTGGCAAATTTAGTATGTTTCTGAGGGTTTGGTACTGACGTAACAACTCTCTGGCAAGGTCGATGGCCGATTTTCCTTTGGTGCCTGTTCTTAGAAAAATTGCCAGTAGCTCTGCCTCGGTTAAGGTGGTGACGCCTTTTTGTAAGAGCTTTTCTCTGGGGCGTTCTTTTGGTGGCCAGTCTAGAATTTTCATTGAAGCCTCCTTTTTCGGTTATTGTTCATGAGTGGAGGTGTTAAAGACAATACTGTGTTTCCAATTTTGAGTTCGAAAGGTTTGCCGTTACAATACTAATCATTTTTCTTATGTGTCATTCCCGCATAGGCGGGAATCCATGTTTCTAGCTGCACGTAGCATGGATTCCCGCCTACGCGGGAATGACAATTCCACTTACAAAGGTAAAAAAATGGCCGCAAAAATCCAATTAAAAGTTTTAGATTCACGTTTAGGCAACGATTTTCCTCTGCCAACGTATGAGACCACCGGTTCGGCAGGGCTTGATCTTCGAGCTTGTCTGGATGAGCCCTTAGAGCTTGCGCCATCAGACGTTAAATTGATTTCGACGGGGATTGCCATTCATATTGGTGATGATTCTTTGGCTGCTACCATTTTGCCTCGCTCAGGTTTAGGGCATAAGCATGGTATTGTGCTGGGGAATTTGGTGGGGTTGATCGATTCTGACTACCAAGGGCCTCTAATGGTGTCTTGCTGGAATCGTAGTCAGAATGTTTATACCGTGCAACCTGGTGAGCGGATAGCGCAGTTAGTGATCTTACCGGTGATGCGGGCACACTTTGAAGTTGTTTCCGATTTTGAACAAAGCGAACGAGGTGTTGGTGGCTTTGGTAGTACAGGTCAGCAGTAATGAAAGACTATCGAATCAGTACAAACTTATCAGAAACAATTTTTAGGGCTTACGATATTAGAGGCAAAGTACATGAACACCTAACAGAAGATGTTATGTATAGCATAGCTAAAGCAATAGCGGCGGAAGCTTTAGCTATTAACAAAACTAGTCTTGTTATGGCGCGTGATGGTCGTTTATCAAGTGAAGGTTTTGCCAAAGCAGCTATTGCGGGTTTGTTGGAAAGTGGCGTTGATGTCATCGACATTGGTGATGTTCCGACTCCTCTCATGTATTTCGCAACGCATTTTTTACTTGCTAATTCTGGAATGATGATCACCGGCAGTCACAATCCAGCTGATTATAATGGCTTAAAAATAGTATTAAATGGTAATACTTTGGCGGATCAAGGAATCAAAAAACTGTATCAACGGATTTTGTCTGACGATTTAGTAACAGGTCAGGGAAAATTAATTACAGTTGATATTGCAGCTGCTTATATTGCTCGCGTTAAATCAGATATCTCACTTACTAAGCCACTTAAAATTATTGTAGATGCCGGCAATGGTATTGCAGGAAAAATCGCTCCTGCTTTATATCGAAGTTTGGGCTGTGAAGTGGTCGAATTATTTTGTGATATTGATGGTTGCTTTCCTAATCATCATCCTGACCCTAGCCAAGTAAAAAATTTAGAAACACTCATTGCGAAAGTAAAAGAAGAACAAGCTGATTTGGGCTTAGCATTCGATGGTGATGGTGATCGTTTGGGAGTGGTGACGAATGATGGTGAAATCATTTGGCCTGATCGACAAATGATGGCTTTTGCCATTGATATTTTAGGACGTCATCCTAGCGCAACTATTTTATACGACGTTAAGTGTTCCAGTTATTTGCCGCAAGTCATTAATCAATATGCGGGTAAACCGTTTATGTGGAAAACTGGTCATTCATATGTAAAAAATAAAATGAAAGAAGTTAATGCCGCTTTGGCAGGTGAAATGAGTGGCCATATCTTTTTTAAAGATCGTTGGTACGGTTTTGATGATGCGCTTTATGCTGGTGCTAGAATGTTAGAAATTATTTCGAAACTATCATGTGGTGCTGCCAGCTTTTTTAAGCGCTTACCAGATAGTGTGAACACTCCTGAATTGAACATCCCGGTATCAGATCATGATAAATTTGATTTTATGGTGGAATTAGCAAAGATTGCTCATTTTCCAGAAGGAACAATTAACACCATTGATGGTCTGCGTGTAGATTTTCCATATGGGTTTGGATTAGTAAGACCGTCCAACACTACCCCCAATTTAGTATTGCGCTTTGAAGCTAGTACGATAGAGAAATTATCTTTTATCCAAAATTTATTTAGAGAAAAGATTTTATTTGTTAACCCCGATTTAGTCTTACCCTTTTAAGAACACAAGGTTGGTAAATGCGTATCATCACACTTAATGTCAACGGTATTCGTTCCGCTGCAAAAAAAGGTTTTTTTGATTGGGTCAAAACGCAAAATGCGGACATTATTTGTTTGCAAGAAACTAAAGCGCATATGGAGCATCTCCATGAAAGTTTTCAAATGGAAGGTTATTTTTCACATTTTTCTGATGCAGAAAAAAAGGGTTATAGTGGTGTAGGGTTATATTGCAGAAAAGAACCTGAAAAATTAATCAATTGCCTTGGATGGGATTGTCCGGATAAAGAGGGGAGATATCTACAGGCAGACTTTGGTGACCTGAGTGTTGCATCGCTTTATATGCCTTCTGGTACCAGTGGTGAAGAACGACAAAGTATCAAATTTGCATTTTTAGATCGATACATCGACGTTCTTCAAAGAATTCGCAATGAGCCAAGACACTATATTATTTGTGGGGATTGGAATATCGCACATAAACAAATTGATTTAAAAAATTGGCGCCCTAATCAAAAACATTCTGGTTTTTTACCAGAAGAACGTGCCTGGTTAGATAAATTATTTGATGAGGTTGGATTGGTTGATGCATTTCGTGTCATAAATCAAGAGCCGCACCAGTATACCTGGTGGTCAAATTTTGGTAACGCATGGGCTAACAATACTGGCTGGCGTATTGATTATCAAATTATCAGTCCATCACTTAAAGATAAGGTGAAGAGCGTAGCAATTTATCGCGATCAAAAATTCTCAGACCATGCACCGTTAATCATTGATTATGATTATGAGTTTTAATTAGTTATCTTGAGCAAGCGAGAGTAAATCATCTAATAAAGAGCTTGCGCCAATTCTAAAATGAGCCGGTGTTACCCAGTCTTCGCCCATAATATTCTTAGCTAAATCTAAATAAGCGACTGCCTGATCGAAATCCCGAATACCACCCGAAGCTTTAAAGCCTGTATTATAAGATGTTTCTCGAATAGCAAGTAACATGGCGGTACTCGCTTCTAACGTAGCGCCATACTTGCTTTTGCCGGTTGACGTTTTTAAAAAATTAACGCCTAAAGCAATCAGTTCTTGAGACAATGTGTAAATTTCTGCAAGTTTTGTAAACTCACTTATTTCTAAAATAACTTTCAAGGCAGCCTTGCCGCAGGCAATTTTACATTCGGCGATATACTCTATTGCTTTTTTTTTGTCACCTTGAAGATAAAATGTATAAGGAAATACGATGTCGATCTCATTAGCTCCAGCCAAAATCGCAGCATCAATTTCTTTAAATACGTCTGATAATTTTTCACTTCCAGATGGAAAATTAGCAACCGATGCAATGTGTATTTTTGTATCACTTAGCATGTCAGTAACAATCGGTATAAACTTTGGATAAACACAAACCGCAGCAACTTCGCCTAATTGATTGCTTGCTTTGCGGCATAAGTTACTGACAGACTCAACATCATCTGAGGGACTTAATGTAGTTAAATCAATAATCGAATTTATTTCTCTCAAAAGGCTTAAAGTAGCAGGTTGGCTTTTTTTAAGTTCTTCTAAGTACTCGTTGACTTTGATTTCCATCAGTATCTCCTTATATTCCTAGAGCGGTTTTTTGCTTTTCTATAATCGTTGCAATGCTTTCCCGAGCAACTTTTAACAGTTCTTCTAATTCATGTCCTCTCAAAGCACGCCCTTCAGCGGTGCCTTGTATCTCAACAAAATCTCCATCAGAAGTCATGACAATATTCATATCAGTCTCTGCTTTTGAGTCTTCATCATAATCTAAGTCTACAACGACTTCATCTTTAAAAATTCCTACTGAGACCGCGGCGACTAAGCTTCGCAAAGGATCCTGATTGATCATTTTTTTATTTTTCATATAATTCAGCGCATCAGCCAATGCAACACAGGCCCCAGAAATGGCTGCAGTGCGTGTACCGCCATCTGCTTGCAGAACATCGCAGTCAACGGTGATAGTGTAATCGCCTAACGCTTTAAGGTTGACGGCTGCTCGAAGCGAGCGTCCAATTAATCGTTGGATCTCAATCGTTCTTCCAGATTGTTTGCCTTTAACGGCTTCGCGATCGATGCGTTGGTGGGTTGACCTAGGTAGCATTCCATACTCAGCGGTTAGCCAACCTTGAGAAGAATCTTTTAGAAATCTCGGAACACCTGAACAAACGGTTGCTGTGCATAATACTTTCGTTTTTCCAAATTCAACTAGCACTGATCCTTCGGCATGATTTGTAAAGTGTCGTGTAAAATTGATGGGGCGAAGCTCAGAAGCTAGTCTTTTGCTGGGTCTCATATAGTCTCCAATCAGTTTGGCTGGGCAAAGGGAAGAGATTATACGGTAAAGTGAGGGTATTTCAACGTAGCTTGAGTTAACTACTATCATCCCCGTGGTCTGTTTGTCATTCCCGCGCAGGCGGGAACCTATCCTAGGTGCAGCTAGAAGCATGGGTTCTCGCCTGCGCGGGAATGACAGAACAGACCGCGGGAATGACAGCAATTTGCATTATTGACCATAGTGAGTATCATTCACGAGTAAACTCTAAGGATCATTTCATGATTAACAGTATGACATCATTCGGAAGAAGCCAGACTAAAGGCGATTGGGGAACAGCCATTTGGGAAATTCGTTCTATCAATCACCGCTACCTGGAGATGACCATACGTTTGCCTGAAATGTTGCGTGAGATTGAGCAAAAGGTTCGTGAGACTCTCCACAAATACTTTAAACGGGGTAAAATTGAGTGCGTTTTGCGCTTTCAGCCAGGCCCAAAATTGAGTTCTGCGGTTACTGTTAATCAAAATTTAGTCAAGCAGTTAACCGGTATTGCCACGGAAATAGCGGATGCCATGCCCAATCATTCTGCGAATATCAATATCATGGATGTCTTGTCTTGGCATGGGGTGATTGTTGAAGAAAATGTCGACCTTGAGCAAATGAAAGAAAAGTTGCTCGATCTTTTTAAGGATGCTGCTGAAGATTTGCAGGCAGGTAGACAAAGGGAAGGTGCTATTTTAGTGCAAGGCATTAATGAAAGAATTGAAAATATTGGCGTGATTGTCGAAAAAATAAAAACAAATTTGCCAAAAGTCATACAAAAGCAACAAGATAAAATTCTAAATCGTTTAGAAGATGTAAGATCTAGTCTGGACGAGCAGCGACTTGAGCAGGAAATGATCTACTTTACCCAAAAAATCGATGTGTCCGAAGAAATTGATCGCACATTGTCACATTTGACCGAAGTCAAACGCAGTTTAGCCAAAGAAGAAGCAGCAGGAAGAAGACTTGATTTCATGATGCAAGAACTTAACCGTGAGGCCAATACCATCGCTTCGAAGTCGGTTGATGCCATAATCACTCATGCAGCAGTTGAAATGAAAGTTCTAATAGAGCAAATCAGAGAGCAGGTGCAAAATATTGAATAATGTTCCAGAAGATAGACCGATGGGTTGCTTGATCACAATTGCCGCCGCTTCCGGCTCCGGTAAGACTAGCCTAGTTAAGGCGTTAACTGAGTCTGTGCCTAACTTGCAAGTCTCAATCTCTCATACCACAAGACCCATGCGCCAAGGTGAAAGCCAAGGACATCATTACTTCTTTGTCTCCAAGCAACAGTTTCTGAACATGTTTACGAGCAATGAGTTTCTAGAAAACGCAGAAGTTTTTGGCCATTACTATGGGACCTCTAAAAGTTGGGTAGAAGAAAAGTTGCGTGAAGGGGTTGATGTGATCCTGGAGATCGATTGGCAAGGCGCCGCGCAAATACGTAAACTATTCCCTCAAAGTATGTCAATTTTCATTTTGCCGCCATCAATCTCGGTCTTAAGGGAGCGTCTCTTAGCAAGGAAACAAGATCAAATTGAGATAATCGAACGTCGTTTAGCAGTTGCGAATAAGGAAATCGCTCATTGTACTGAATTTGATTATCTAGTGATTAACGATAACTTTGAGCACGCACTATCCGACTTAAAGACCATTATCACCGCTAAACGCCTCGAAACCCCCTTGCAATTGAAAAGACATAGCAAATTACTGGAAGATCTCCTCCAAAATCAGGTAAAATAGAAAATTACGTTCAAAACTAGGTGTTCATATGGCCAGAATTACTGTTGAAGATTGCTTGAAAAATATTCATAACCGGTTTGAGCTCGTCATCGTAGCTGCAAAACGTGCTCGTCAATTAGAAGTTGAAGGTGCTGATCCAACCGTAGCTTGGGAAAACGATAAAGCAACAGTAGTCGCTTTACGTGAAATCGCTAAAGGTAAAGTCACCAAGGGAATCTTAGAAGATTCTAATACCTAAGTAGTTCAATTCTCTCACTTTTTGGTTAAAAAATGCCCTATAATCAAAAGATAGAGCACTTGTATGTATGCAGCACAATAGTCAAAGAGGCAAAAACGTCCACATTTGGCCACCT
>DJAM01000075.1 GCA_002429595.1 Coxiellaceae bacterium UBA6002 | reverse complement strand
AAAGAACGCGGGAACAATAAAAACAATTACTAACCCTCAAAATGAGTTTTTTTTGATAATAAAGTATTTCTGACTTAGGCTAAAACTAGTCAGACTAGTTTTTATGAAGAGGTAGTAATGAAGAAAATTTGGCAGGTTCAAGAAGCTAAGGCGCGGTTTAGCCAACTTATTCAGGAAGCAAAAGCCCATGGACCGCAGCAAATAACTCATCATGGCAAAATAGTAGCAATTATAATCTCAAGCAAAGAATATGAACGTTTAAAAGGTTCAAAAATATCACTCTTAACATTTATTCAAAATTCTCCTCTTAAAGGTTTGGAGCTTGATATATCTCGAGATCAATCTTTAACAAGGGAGGTTGATTGGTGAGTTATCTATTAGATACCAATGTGTTATCGGAGCTGTTTCGGCCTGTGCCAGATAGCAATGTTTTAGAATGGTTTAAGAAGATTCCTGAAGACTTCTTATTTATTAGCGCTTTGACAATCGGTGAAATTCGTAAGTGAGTGGAATTGCTCCCTGATGGTCGTCGCAAGAATGATATTAAGTTGTGGCTTGAAAATGATTTGCAAAAAAGATTTGAAGATCGAATTTTAGCTATTGATCAGGAAGTTGCTAACCGCTGGGGGAGAGAATTAGGAAAATTAAAAAGACCTGTGCCTGCTATAGATAGTCTCATCGCTAGGGCTCTCTACTTTGATATGACGCTTGTGACGAGAAATATCGAAGACTACCTCTTTTCGGATTTAGAAATAATTAACCCTTGGATTTAATTGTGTTTCTGAGTTTAATGTTCTCAAACCAGTCGCTTTGACATTTGCCAGTTTCCTACTAAGCTTTACCAGAAGCTTTAAAGGAATGAAGTATGGATACTGAATCTCTTTGGCATGTGCTTGCTGATTTTCAAAAAATTCAACCTAGACCTGCTCTCGAAGAAGAGATTGAGGTGGATGTTGCCATTATTGGGGGTGGCATTACGGGCTTAACTACGGCCCTGCACCTGATCAAAGAGGGCAAGACTGTCGCGATCCTTGAAGCCTATACCGTCGGTAGTGGCACTACCGGGAATTCGACTGGCAACTTATATATTGAAACCCAACCTTACTTTCAGAATATCGTTAAAAAATTCGATTTAGAAACTGCACGAATTATTGCTCAATCTCGAAAGATGGCTATTGATGAGATTGAACAAAATGTTAAAGAGCGAAACATTGATTGTCATTTTGCACGTCGACCTTGGTACATATTTACAGAGCAAGAAAATCAGCTGCCCGTTTTGGATGAGGAAGTCTCAACGCTCAAAAAAATGGGATTTGATATTGAGCTTACCAAAGATTTACCGCTGTCCTTTTATTTCCATAAAGCTGCAGTAATGCAAGATCAAGCTAGATTAAATCCTTTGAATTACGTGTTGGGGCTTGCTAAGAGCCTTGAAGAGCAGGGTTGCAAAATCTATGAAAATTCCCGAGTGATGGAATTTAAGGAAGAAAAAGATCGCTGCTCAATCAAAACAGCCAAAGGCAAAGTTACCGCTAAAGATATGATCATTGCAACCCATGCGCCCGTTGGTAGTTTGCATTTGCAGTGTTACACCGCGCCTTATCGAAGTTATGTGATTGCGGTGAAATTACAAGATGGCAAATGTCCGGAAGGTCATTTTTGGGGAATGGGTGAGGGGCAGGCAATTTCTAGTACTCATGCTAAACGCACTAATCATCCTGAACTTTTACTCGTAGCTGGAAGTCATCACAAAACCGGTCAAGATGACAACACCGAACAAAATTTCAAAATATTGGAAATGTATTTACGAAAACAAATACCTGACTTTGAAATCGAATACCGATGGTCGGCGCAACATTATCAAACTGCCGATGACGTACCATATATTGGTCACAAAGATAAAGAATCTAAACACACTTTTATTGCGACTGGCTTTTTTGCAGATGGCTTAATTTATGGCACGATTGCTGGCAAAGTGTTGTCAGATTTAATCACAAAAAAAAGCGGTCAATTGACCAGTGTCTATAATCCGACTCGATCGGATTTTTCAAAATCGATTGGCTTTGTTACCAAAGAAAACTTCAATGTCTTTTTAGAATACCTGAAAGATTTGCCGATATTCTCTCGTCCTGAATTTGGTGACGTCAAACCTGGTGAAGGAAAAGTAGTCGAAATCAATCGTGAAAAATGTGGCGTATCACGCGATGCCAATAACAAATTGCATGTTGTTTCCGCCGTCTGTACCCATATGAAAGGTATCGTCAACTGGAACAATGCAGAACAAACTTGGGATTGTCCTTGTCATGGCAGTCGATTCTCTCAAGAAGGAAAAGTCCTTGAGGGACCTGCGATAACCGATCTAGAGCAAAAGCCTTACAACACTAAAGGAAATTGAGATGATCTTAACCGTATTTTTGATATTCTTATTAGCGGCAGTGTTAGGCGCTTATTTAATTTCCTTTATTTTGGGTAATAAAAATACTCCAAAGGGAGTCGCTATTATTCATGGGGGGACCGCCGCACTTGGAATCATTTTTTTAATCATAGTGACCATTGTTTACCCGATTAAGCCTTATATTAGTTTGGTGTTATTCATCCTGGCCGCTATTGGTGGCTTCACCATGATGTATCGCGACCTCACTGGCAAATCACTACCAAAATGGTTAGCTATTGGTCATGGCTTATTAGCTGCGGTGGCCTTAGTCCTTCTTTGGTTTCTATTCTTTTGGACTCATTAATGATCCGAAAAATATCAAAAATTACTACTTTAATTTACAAGAGACAGGATCTGTTGCATACTCTTGACCTGAATTTACTAAATTATAGGTTTATGAGATGCAGTTAGAGAATGAAAAAACCCTCAGAAGAACAATAGATACCGAAGAATATTATTCCGCTAGAGAAGATGCTAAGAAACAGTTAGCTTTTTTTTACATAATGGAGTCAAAGGGCTATCTTTTTACCTTTGAAAATTTATTAGACTATCTTGAAGACTATTTGGTGCGTGATATTAGGGCTGCTGAGGAATACCTTATTACTGCTGCAGAAATAGATGAAGATCGTTTTGGTAGGGGCGTTTCAAGTTTAGGTGTAACTATTGCGCCACAATATAAAGCAAAACTAGGCGATCTAAGTGGTGAAATCTTAGCTAAGGCAATAGCAAAGAAGGAAGACTTTCGGAGTTCTGAGCAGACCCGATATACAGGTTGTCCTGAAAAAGGTGAAGCGCCAGAAGTTTTTAATCGCGAGCATATTGGTAGATATCTTAGCGATTGGGTAGGTGGGAAGCAGGAAGCAAGAAAATTTGTAGTACAAGCTGCGCGTGATTATCCAGAGATTATAACGAGGTCTGTTAGTGCACTCGCCAGCGTAGATGATTTTAAAAAAGTTATCAAATTGCTTGCTGATCTACCTCAACAAACAAAGGCGCTTAGAAGCATAGTATTTAAAGCTGGACAGGGTCTAATGTATCATGCGAAAGGTCCTTTCGAAACAGCAGAAGCTATTGGTATATTATTACAGTGCGGGATATTTAAAGACGTTCTTGAAGACACCTCAGTTAAAGATTATAGAACCGTCATTTTAGAAACCAATGTATTAGGTTATATGTCTTCTGAAAATAATTTCGTAGCGGTTGTTAATCTGTTTGGACCGCAATATTACAACAAAATAGCATCTGGATTATTCAAAGCATTATTTGTGTTTTCAGCAAGAGAATCCATTGAAAATGGATTCAATCTCGTTTTTAAAAATCTTAATCAATTAGGGAAAATGGCTACTTCAGCAACAGAGGCTCGAGCTTTCATACCAAAAGAGGGTGCCCAGCCACAAGATATTACAATTGATTATTATATTGCTTCTATGAAAAACAGCGTTACTGACTTGGTGTATTTAGCAACTCAGAAGAATGGTGAAATGTTTAAAACTCTATTTTTAGAAGAAATAGATAATGTTAAACGTCATGATTCGAATGGCAAAATATATAGAGAGAGAAAACCACTGTATCGAAATCTTTTATCTGCCTTGTCTAAAGTAAATTTTCGTTATTATGACCAACTTACGGCAAGTGCTAACGAACTTGCAGTAATGAATCAAGAACCTAATATTGCAGAGCAGAGTTCAACACTCTTAACTTATATGCCCGGCTTAGCATTTGTTCCGACTAGTTTTTCAAAACTATTCCCTACATTTAGTTTCTTGTCTTCATCAAAGCTGGACGACCAACAAGGTAAAGAAATGAGAAGTGGGGTCCATCCGGCACCAGGTGGGGAAAGCTAAATTAGAAAAAAAGAGTTATGTAAGAGTAAAAATTTTTATGAATATGTAGCAACTAGCACGATTATCAATCCCTGGAGCTGCACAAGCAGCTAGCAGGAATGATAAAGCTTTAGAGAAGCCAGCTGCAAATATGAAATTTAAACCTTATTCATTAACTAATTGCGCACACTTCATTTTTCGGTTCTTCTTTCTTTTCTTCACGCACAATAACAGGTAGCGTATTATTTGCGGGAATGAATTTACCAAACATAGTTAGCGCGTTTCTAGCATTCGTAGAAGTCGCATAATCTAAAAATGAGGTATACAGTTCTTGAGGAAGCAGTTTTAAGTATGAGCTATTATCGCTTTCTTGATAAAGCGTGACTAAAGCTTCTCTTGTGTATTGCTCTGAAACGGGTTGTTCGACTTTACTTTTAAGCAAAGTTTCAACTACTTTTGTTAACACAGCATTTACATTCTCGATACTTAGATTTGGAACTCGAATGTAAACTTGGCCCAATCCTTTTGGTTCTTTTTTGGGATCAAACTTACCATCCTCAATACCCACAACTACTACTGGAACGTTTGGTTGGTAATGCTTAATTTCTGCAAGCCATGAGAGGGGGCCCCATTTGGTTGGGTCTTCTAGATCTTCGAAACTAAAAAGCAAAATAATTAAATCTTTGTTTTGGTAGTGTAGTGGTCTGAGTTTATCGTAATTTTCAGCACCAATGCCATTGTTCATTTGAAGCGTATAACTTTGATCTCTGTAATTTATTTGAACATCTTCTTTATCCGGATATGATCCAGTTTCATTCAAAATTAGTTGGTTTTGGGCAGTATTAATGAATAATGATTTAATATCATTTGGCCCATGCTTTTTGTCATTGCCTACGACTGCTATAGATTTCTCATTTGGATTTTGCATGATTACCTCGACTAATGTGAGCAATTAATCATCTAAGAATACAGGAGAAATATTAAGGAAGAATTAATATTGCGAATTCTTTAAATGTAGCCCTCTGAACATGACAAAAAA
>DJAM01000158.1:8107-8862 GCA_002429595.1 Coxiellaceae bacterium UBA6002 | reverse complement strand
GCCTTCGCGGGAATGACAATGCCTCACGGGAATGACAATACCTCGCGGGAATGACAATGGAAAATTATTCTTCTGAAGAATACCAACTATCTAGCTGTTGCAGGGCCTCATCAAGACCCGCTTTATTCAACGAGGAAAATAATTGGACCGTAGTGCTTTGCATGTGCTCGATTGCTTTTCGCACTTCAATGAGGGTATTAATAGCAGCACCGCGACTTAGTTTGTCTGCTTTTGTGAGCAAAATATGGGTGGGAAGATTAGAATGGAATGCCCACTCTAGACATTGTTGATCATATTCTTTTAATGGATGCCGAATATCCATAATTAAAATGAGGCCCTTTAAGCACTCGCGCTTTTGTAGATATTCATTGATGTTCTTTTGCCAACGATGCTTGATCGCCAACGGCACCTTTGCATAGCCATAACCTGGCAAGTCCACCAAGCGGCGAGTCTCGTCAAGGTTAAAAAGATTGATCATTTGGGTTCGACCGGGTGTCTTACTGGTTCGTGCTAACCCTTTGATCCCAGTTATAGTATTTAAAGCGCTTGATTTGCCAGCATTGGAACGACCAATGAAAGCAACTTCTATACCTTGGTCGGGTGGCAATTCAACTAGAGTAGGCGCACTTAACAAAAAAGTAGCGTTATTGTAATGAGGCTTTTTCATAAGTCTCTATATTACTCTAATTTGTAGCCTGGGTGAAATTCAAATTGCTGTCACTCCCGCGAAGTATTGTCATCCCCGCCTTCGCGGG
>DJAM01000158.1:7165-8006 GCA_002429595.1 Coxiellaceae bacterium UBA6002 | reverse complement strand
TGTCATCCCCGCCTTCGCGGGAGTGACAGGTGTTTCTACATTTTTAGAAATTTTTTAGTAGATACACCAGCATCGCAATTACTGCGATCAAAATTAGTGCCAATATGCCTAGAGTGAAAATACTACGGCTGGTATTTTCCTTGCTAAACGCTTGAGGATTGCGGGTTACATTTTTGTAAGTAAACCAGACAATTAAACCTGCACCTGCCACTAATAATACTGTGGTTAATGTTTCCATTTAGCCAACCTCAACTATTTTCATTGAATTAGTTCCACCATGGACTCCCATTGAAGATCCTTTAGAGATAATTACTAAGTCACCTTTATTCACTAAACCACGTTGCAGCAATTCTTGGACTGCTTTGCGATTAATTTCGGGACGGTAGACCTGTGTAGCGTCAAATGGTATTGGATAGACACCGCGGTAAAGTGTCACCTTACGTAGAGTTTTCTCATGACGACTCAGTGCAAAAATGGGAATACCGGATCGAATTCGTGACATCCACAAAGGTGTGGCACCTGATTCTGTTAAAGCGATAATAGCTTTAATACTCATGTGATTACCGGTATACATAACCGCCATGGCGATGGCTTCATCGATTCGATCGAAATGCATTTCAACTCGATGGCGCGAGGTCATTGTTCTTGGATTCTTTTCTGCGCCTAAGCATATGCGTGTGACCGCTTGGATCACTTCAACAGGATAGGTACCCACTGCAGTCTCAGCAGAAAGCATGACGGCATCTGTGCCATCTAAAATAGCATTCGCCACATCGGAAACTTCTGC
This sequence comes from Coxiellaceae bacterium UBA6002, assembly GCA_002429595.1. Classification (GTDB taxonomy): domain Bacteria; phylum Pseudomonadota; class Gammaproteobacteria; order UBA6002; family UBA6002; genus UBA6002. Next base: position 7,219 of record DJAM01000158.1, on the reverse strand, counting down.
ACGAGTTGGAACTGTACTGTGAATCATGGATTCCATCATTTGAGTGGCGGTAAT
>DJAM01000158.1:6940-7062 GCA_002429595.1 Coxiellaceae bacterium UBA6002 | reverse complement strand
CATCATTTGAGTGGCGGTAATCACCGGTCGATCTAAAGAACGTGCTCGATGGATAATATGCTTTTGTACTCCAGGTACTTCAGCATCGCCAATCTCGACCGCTAAATCACCACGCGCCACCA
>DJAM01000158.1:6293-6830 GCA_002429595.1 Coxiellaceae bacterium UBA6002 | reverse complement strand
ATCACCACGCGCCACCATGACACCATCGGATGCCACGATAATCTCATCAATTGCTGCCACAGCTTCTTGTCGTTCGATTTTAGCAATAATCCCTACCGAGCCCCCTGCTGCAATAATAAGCTCTCTTGCTTCTTTAATATCTTCGGCAGTACGTGGAAAAGAAACTGCAACATAATCTACATTTAAAGAGCAGGCAGTTTTGATGTCTGCTTTATCTTTATCAGTTAAAGCTTTCGCAGAAAGACCACCGCCTTTTTTATTAATACCTTTGTTATTGGAAAGGATGCCACCCACTTCGACACGGCAGAAAATTTGTGGAGGGTTAACTTGCTCCACATGCAAAACGATTCGACCATCATCCAGGAGCAATGTGTCACCAGCATAAACGTCCTGTGGCAATTGCTTATAATCAATGCCGACAGCAGTTTCATTGCCTTCATCAGAAGGTTTTGAGGCGTCAAGGATAAACTCTTGTCCTCGTACTAAATTAACTTGTTTATCTTTAAAACGTGAAATGCGGATTTTGGGGCCTTGCAG
>DJAM01000158.1:5814-6191 GCA_002429595.1 Coxiellaceae bacterium UBA6002 | reverse complement strand
GCGGATTTTGGGGCCTTGCAGGTCTGCTAAAATAGCAATTTCTTTACCCACTTTTTTGGCAACTTCTCTAACTTGCCGCACACGATTTGAATGATCAGAAGGGTCCCCGTGTGAAAAATTAATCCGAACGACATCAACCCCATAGGTCATCATCAATCCGAGAATCTCTGGATCATCTGAAGCAGGGCCGAGGGTCGCTACAATTTTTGTTCGTCTCATGAAATAACCTTAAGGGATCAGATCGCAGATCTTTTTTCTAATATATCAATAGCTGGCAAAGTCTTTCCTTCGAGTACCTCAAGAAAAGCACCGCCCCCAGTTGAAATGTAGGAGATATCATCAGCAACATTATATTTTTCAATCGCTGCTAATGTATC
>DJAM01000158.1:4594-5707 GCA_002429595.1 Coxiellaceae bacterium UBA6002 | reverse complement strand
TTCAATCGCTGCTAATGTATCGCCACCACCCGCTACTGAGAAAGCGTCACTTCCTGCAATCGCTTGCGCTAAGACTCGGGTACCATCTCCAAAATTTTCAAATTCAAAGACGCCTAACGGACCATTCCATAATATCGTGCCAGCTTTGGCAATGATCTGTTGAATGCGGTTTGCCGTTTTAGGACCGACATCCAAAATCATGTCATTATGTTCTACATCTTCTACATTCTTAATCGTTGCTTTTGCAGTCGCTGAAAATTCGGTGGCAACTAGCACATCTTCCGGCAAAGGAATTTCTTTGTGGTGGGCCTTAGCAAAGCTCAACATAGCTTGCGCATCCGGAATCAAATCGTGCTCATAAAGACTACTTCCTACCGGAAAGCCCGCGGCTGCCAAGAAAGTATTGGCAATGCCACCCCCTACAATTAAACAATCCACCTGTGTCAATATTTCGTTGAGAATGGCTAACTTACTCGAGACCTTTGAACCACCTACTACGGCAACTAATGGCTTTTGCGGTTCTTTTAACACATGCTTTAAAGCATCAAGTTCGGAGACCATCAAGGGACCGGCACAAGCGTAACGCGCATATTCTGCAACACCATACGTTGACGCTTCTTTTCGATGAGCTGTTGCAAACGCGTCCATCACAAAAACATCGCAGAGACTTGCGAGTTGCTTGCTTAAACCAGAATCGTTACTTTTCTCACCTTTAAGAAAGCGAGTATTCTCTAACAGTATAATCTCGCCAGGTTTAATATTTATCTTGCTGTACTCAGACATGAGTGGCACGGGGCGGCCCAGATAATGACTTAAGCAGGTCGCAACCGGTTGTAACGAAAACTTTTCGTCAAACTCACCTTCCTTAGGTCTTCCTAAATGTGACATCAGGATTATGGCCGCATCTTGATCCAATGCTATTTTCAATGTCGGCAAAATAGCTTCAATGCGTGTTGTACTAGTAATATGGCCGTTTTCAATTGGCACATTAAGATCAGCGCGTATTAGTACGCGCTTTCTTGTTAAATCAAGATCGGTCATTTTGATCATTTAGCAGCCATCCATGCAGCAGCAGTATCTAACATTCTATTTGAGAAGCCCCATTCATTGTCG
>DJAM01000158.1:3806-4484 GCA_002429595.1 Coxiellaceae bacterium UBA6002 | reverse complement strand
GCCCCATTCATTGTCGTACCAAGACAGGACTTTGACGGTTTTGCCAATCACCTTTGTTAAGGTAGCATCAAAAATTGAGGACGCAGGATTATGATTAAAATCAATTGAGACTAGAGGATCGTCATTATAAGCAAGTACACCTTTCAACTCGCCTTCCGCTGCTTCTTTTAGCACACGGTTAACTTCATCAACGGAGGTCTCACGAGATGCTTCGAATGTTAAATCTACCACTGAAACATTTATAGTAGGAACGCGCATCGCAAAACCATCCAGCTTGCCAGACAGTTCAGGTAATACTAACCCCACAGCCGCAGCAGCGCCTGTTTTAGTAGGTATCATGGAAACTGTTGCTGAACGAGCCCTTCTTAAATCGGAGTGATACACATCAATCAGTTTTTGATCGTTGGTGTAGGCGTGGATAGTCGTCATTAAACCATTTTCGATGCCAATTTTTTCGTGGAGTGGTTTTACTAATGGCGCTAAACAATTAGTGGTGCAGGAAGCATTAGAGATCACGGTGAAGTCAGACTTCAGTGTGTTTTGGTTTACGCCATAAACAATTGTAGCGTCAACATCTTTTCCAGCTGGCGCTGAAATAATGACTTTCTTGGCACCGGCTTTAATATGGGCTGATGCTTTCTCACGGCTATCAAAAAAGCCTGTGCATTCTAAAACAAT
>DJAM01000158.1:3426-3618 GCA_002429595.1 Coxiellaceae bacterium UBA6002 | reverse complement strand
TCGCCATTCACAACCATGTGATGATCTTCTACCGACACCTCACCCGGAAATTTGCCATGAACACTGTCATAACGGGTTAAATGGACATTGGTGTTAACGTCACCTAAATCATTAATTGCCACAATTTCCATATCGTTAATGTGATCGCCTTCATATAAGGCACGTAAAATGTTGCGACCAATACGACCATAA
>DJAM01000158.1:1723-3320 GCA_002429595.1 Coxiellaceae bacterium UBA6002 | reverse complement strand
TTGCGACCAATACGACCATAACCATTGATTGCTAATTTGATAGTCATTATTCCCCTTCCATTATTAATCCGTAGAAGCGTAGCGAAATACGGAAAAGATAATCGTTACCTGCAAAACTACGCTTTCGGCAGGACGCTTTATTGTTTATTAATCTTTAAGAATGGTATGAGCTGACTCGATGATGTGCTCAACTGTAATTTTCAACTCTTGGTAAACAGCTTTGCAAGGTGCAGATTCACCAAAGCGATCGATTCCGATTACTTTGCCACTTAAACCAACGTATTTGTACCAAGTCGCGGTAGCACCCGCTTCAATAACAATTCGTCGCGTAACATGGTTAGGTAAAACAGAATTTCGATAACTTTCAGGTTGCTGTTCAAAAAGTTCGACACATGGCATTGAAACCACTCGAACCGCTATTCCTTCTTGCTGTAATTTTTCAGCAGCTGCTAATGCAATAGCCACTTCCGAACCGGTTGCAATGAGAATTAAAACTGGCTGGTGTATCGAATCTAATGCAATATAGCCGCCCCGTTGGATATCTGCAACCTCGGTTGATTTCGCAGCAGGAACATTTTGACGGGTTAAGAGCAAACAAGATGGTACGTGGTGCTCAATAGCATGCTGCCAGGCAACTGCCGTTTCAAGTTCGTTAGCAGGTCGCCACACATTCAAGCCTGGAATCAAACGCAGCATCGCAATCTGTTCGATGGGTTGATGAGTGGGTCCATCTTCTCCTAGGCCAATGGAATCGTGAGTCAGGACAAAAATGGTATGAGTTTGCATTAGAGCACTTAGACGCACAGCATTTTTACCGTAGTCGACAAATGTCAGAAAGGTACCAGCATAAGGAATGAAACCGCCATGCAACGCTATCCCATTCATAATCGCGAACATCCCAAACTCTCGGACGCCATAATATAGGTAGTTGCCAGTCTGTTCAGTCGCGCTAAAAGTTTTTGCAGAATTAAATAAAGTTAAATTTGAACCGGTTAGATCTGCCGAACCACCGAATAATTCAGGTAATAAAGGGCCATAAACATCTAAGCAAACTTTTGAAGCTTTGCGCGTCGCCATTTCAGCTGGGCTTGCTTTGATTTTTGCAATGAACTTAGTGCTTTCGGCTGCCCAATTATCAGGTAATTTTTTCGCAAGCCGACGTTTTAATTCCTTAGCCAACTTTGGGTGTGTTTTTTCATAACCATCAAATAAATCTTGCCAGTTTTGTTGCGCAGCTTGCCCCTTGGTACGGGCATTCCAGTGATCATAAATATTGTCTGGAATGTCAAAAGGTTTGTGTTGCCAACCTAAGTGCTCGCGTGCGGCAGCAATTTCTTGATCACCGAGAGGCGCACCATGACTGTCTGCCGTACCAGCGGCATTTGGGGCACCAAAGCCGATGACTGTTTTGCAACAGATGAGAATAGGTTTATCAGTAATTGTCTTCGCCTGAGCGATGGCTTTTGAGATCGAATCAGCGTCATGACCATCGACATTGGTAATGACATGCCAACCGTAAGCTCGAAATCTGGCAGGTGTATCGTCACCGAACCAGCCGCTTACCTCACCATCAATTGAAATGCCATTATCATCGTAA
>DJAM01000158.1:1486-1619 GCA_002429595.1 Coxiellaceae bacterium UBA6002 | reverse complement strand
AATGCCATTATCATCGTAAAAGGCAATCAATTTATGTAAAGCTAAGGTGCCCGCCAAAGAACATACTTCATGCGAAATACCCTCCATTAAACACCCATCACCAACAAAAACGTAGGTGTAATGATCAATAATA
>DJAM01000158.1:0-1378 GCA_002429595.1 Coxiellaceae bacterium UBA6002 | reverse complement strand
TAGGTGTAATGATCAATAATATTAAAGGACGGTTGGTTGAATTCAGCGGCTAATCTTTTTTCCGCTATTGCCATACCCACCGCATTGGCTATACCCTGGCCTAAGGGTCCAGTGGTTGTTTCGACGCCGGGGGTGATTCCAAATTCTGGATGGCCAGGCGTTTTTGAATGTAATTGGCGAAACCGTTTGAGATCTTCGATAGTAAGATCGTAGCCACTCAGGTGAAGCAAGGCATAATGCAACATTGCGCCATGACCATTAGACAAAATAAAGCGGTCACGGTTAAGCCATGTTGGATCTGAAGGGTTATGCCTTAAATAGTCATTCCATAAAACTTCGGCAATATCGGCCATACCCATAGGCATCCCAGGATGCCCAGAATTTGCTTTTTGAACCGCATCCATTGCCAGCGCTCGAATAGCATTTGCTAGCGAACGATGTGTTAAATTTTTGTTAGTGGATTGTTCGACAACGGAATCTTCGATTTGCATAAAAAGCACCTAATAATTGCGAATGACACTGGTTTTTTTATCAGAAAGATATTACGTTATTAGTATGGAATAATCAAAAATTCATCATGATGAATGGGTAGAGGTTGCAAAATGTGTGGGATAGTTGGTGCAATTGCACAAAGAGATGTTTCTCCGATTTTAGTTGAAGGCCTACGACGATTGGAGTATCGCGGCTATGACTCGGCTGGCATGGTAGTGCTTAAAGCTAATGGCGAACTGCAACGATTACGCACCCCCGGAAAGGTATCCGAACTCAATGACCGACTACTCCAGGAGCCAATATATGGTAATGTCGGCATTGCTCATACCCGCTGGGCTACTCATGGTAAACCCTCAGAAGTGAACGCCCATCCTCACTTATCTCACGATCTCGTTGCAGTAGTACACAATGGTATTATTGAGAACTATGAATCGTTGCGCGCCGAGTTGCTAGGGGAAGGATATAATTTCAGTTCAGAAACAGATACCGAAGTTGCTACCCACATCATCCATAAAAATTATTTAGAAAAGAAAAATTTATTAGCTGCGGTGCAAAGTGCAGTTAAAAAATTCCGAGGCGCTTACGCGCTTGGCATTTTAGCCCAAGACGAACCGAACCATTTGATTGCCGTTCGTAGTGGCTGCCCTTTAGTGATTGGCATTGGTATTAAGGAGCATTTCTTTGCTTCTGATCCATTAGCTCTCTTTCCTGTGACTCAACAATTTATCTACCTGGAAGAGGGAGATATCGCCTCAATCTCACAAGATAACCTAGTTATTTATGACCTAAATGGGAATGAAGTTAAGAGAAGCATTCAGACGCTAACTAATTTACAAGATGCTAGTGATCGAGGTTCCTTTCGTCATTTCATGTTGAAGGAAATTTT
>DJAM01000045.1 GCA_002429595.1 Coxiellaceae bacterium UBA6002 | reverse complement strand
TTGATCGCGGGACGTCGGCAAAAGTGGGAAGCGTTTTGTGAATCATGATGATTAATCGTGGACATTTAGAAGGATTAACGTAAAATATCCTTCCAGCCCAAAAAAATTCCATTCAACCTATATTTTGCTTAATTTTTGGAGGTTTTGTTGAAACAGCCGGCTATTCTTGCGCTTGAAGATGGTAGTGTCTTTGAGGGAATTTCGATCGGTGTAAGTGGTAGCGCTGTTGGTGAAGTCGTTTTTAACACTGCGATGACTGGGTATCAAGAAATTCTGACAGATCCCTCCTATGCTAAACAATTAATCACTTTAACTTATCCTCACATTGGAAATGTGGGTGCCAATTCTGAAGATGCAGAGTCATCTCAGGTTTGGGCCTCTGGACTTATTATTAGAGATTTACCCCTCACTTACAGTAATTGGCGGGGTGAAATGTCGTTGAGTGAGTATCTACAAAAGAATAACGTTGTTGCCATTGCAGAAGTAGATACTCGACGATTAACACGAATTCTAAGACAAAAAGGATCATTAAACGGCTGCTTAATGACAGGTCATGTTGTACCAGATGAAGCCATTGCTCAAGCACGTGCTTTCCCTGGATTGCAAGGTATGGATCTTGCTAAAGAAGTCACTACCCCTGAAGTGTATACTTGGCTCGAAGGAAGCTGGGAATGGCCACATGGTTATCGGCGCTACACGCCAGAACAATTACCTTGGCATATTGTGGTTTATGATTTCGGCGTTAAGCGTAATATTCTCAGAATGTTGGTGGATCGAGGTTGTCGTTTAACGGTAGTTCCAGCGACGACACCGATCGAGCAAGCTTTGGCATATAATCCTGATGGCATCTTTCTATCTAATGGTCCGGGTGATCCTGCTGCCTGCCAATATGCTATTAATTCTGTTAAATCGTTACTAACTAAAGAATCAAAACCTTTATTTGGTATTTGTTTGGGACACCAGCTCTTAGCATTAGGATGCGGTGCACAGACTGTCAAAATGAAATTTGGCCACCATGGCGCTAACCATCCAGTGATTGATGAGCGCACCAAACAGGTTTATATCACTAGTCAAAATCATGGCTTCACTGTAGACGAAAGAACCTTGCCAGAGCATCTCACCGCGATTAATCGCTCTCTTTTTGATGGCTCTTTACAAGGGATTATGCACACCGATAAACCTTGGTTTGGTTTTCAAGGTCATCCTGAAGCCAGCCCAGGACCACACGATGTCCAAGCATTATTTAACCAATTCATTGAATTAATCAAAAATTACAGTAGAACAGAGTATGCCGAAACGAAATGATATCCAAAGCATTCTAATTATTGGCGCAGGTCCAATCGTGATCGGCCAAGCTTGTGAGTTTGATTATTCAGGTGCGCAAGCTTGTAAGGCACTTCGTGAAGAAGGTTATCGAGTCATTTTGGTTAATTCGAATCCAGCGACGATTATGACTGATCCTGAGCTTGCAGATGCGACTTATATTGAACCAGTTAATTGGCGAGCTGTTGCCAAAATTATCGAACGTGAACGACCCGATGCCATTTTACCAACTATGGGTGGCCAGACTGCTTTGAATTGTGCTCTAGATTTAGCACGTGAAGGTATTCTTGAAAAATATCAAGTAGAAATGATCGGAGCGACTCGCGACGCAATTGATAAAGCAGAAGATCGAGAATTATTTCGCGAAGCGATGTTGAAAATAGGCTTAGAAATGCCTCGTTCTGGACTTGCGCATAGCATTGAAGAGGCGCAGCAACTGCAAGAAGAATTAGGCTTTCCGATCGTGATTAGACCCTCTTTTACCATGGGGGGAAGCGGTGGCGGTATTGCTTATAACCGCGAAGAATTTATTGAGATTTGCGAACGGGGTTTAGAGCTTTCGCCTACCGCCGAACTGTTACTCGATGAATCCATTATTGGTTGGAAAGAATACGAAATGGAGGTCGTTCGAGATCATAAAGATAATTGTATCATTGTTTGTTCGATCGAAAATCTCGATCCAATGGGCATTCATACCGGCGATTCAATTACCGTAGCGCCTGCACAAACATTAACTGATAAAGAATATCAACGCATGCGTAATGCAGCGATTGCAGTGTTGCGAGAAATTGGTGTCGACACTGGTGGCTCAAATGTCCAGTTTGCAGTGAATCCTAAAGATGGTCGAATGGTGGTAATCGAAATGAACCCAAGGGTGTCACGATCATCTGCGCTATCATCGAAAGCAACAGGCTTTCCTATTGCAAAAGTAGCGGCAAAATTAGCGGTAGGCTACACACTCGATGAGCTTAAGAACGAAATAACAGGTAATTTAACGCCTGCGTCATTTGAACCAACCATTGACTATGTGGTGACTAAAATACCTCGTTTTAATTTTGAAAAATTTCCAAAGACCGATGCCCGCTTAACGACACAAATGAAATCTGTTGGCGAAGTCATGTCGATTGGGCGAACGTTTCAAGAATCATTTCAGAAAGCATTGCGAGGATTGGAAGTTGGCGTTTCAGGTTTAGATCCTAAAGTTGATTTAACCAGCAATGGTGTCGAAGATATTATACGTAGAGAATTAAGCATTCCCGGTTGGGCACGAATTTGGTATGTCGCCGATGCATTTCGTTATGGTTTTTCATTGGAAGAAGTGCAGCGCTTATCGTTAATTGATCCATGGTTTTTAGCGCAAATTAAAGATTTAATAGCGACAGAACAATCGATCTGCGGCAGTCGCCTAGCTGATTTAGATCGAGATCAGGTGTTCAAGTTAAAACGCAAAGGATTTTCGGACATTCGCTTGGCTGCGTTATTAGGCGTCAGCGAGAATGCTTTTAGAAAATATCGCCATGAGCTGGGTGTTTATCCTGTCTATAAACGAGTTGATACTTGTGCTGCCGAATTTGCCACCGACACGGCTTATCTTTATTCAACTTATGAAGAAGAATGTGAAGCGCTACCAACCGACAAGCAAAAAATAATTGTACTTGGAGGCGGTCCTAATCGAATTGGCCAAGGTATCGAATTTGATTATTGTTGTGTTCATGCGGTCTTAGCCATTCGTGAATTAGGCTATGAAACTATTATGATCAATTGTAATCCGGAAACAGTTTCAACGGATTATGATGTTTCCGATCGACTTTATTTTGAATCGTTGACACTCGAAGATGTATTAGAAATTGTTCGACTTGAACAACCGTTGGGCGTCATTGTCCAATATGGCGGTCAAACGCCATTAAAACTTGCAAAACAATTAGAAGCAGCAGGTGTGCCAATCATTGGAACAAGTTCTGATGCTATCGATCGAGCAGAAGATCGAGAACGATTCCAGCAGTTAGTGACGAAATTAGAATTAAAACAACCTCCTAATGGCACGGTTCGAAGTGTCGAAGAAGGGCTGCGTCTTGCGAATGTGTTTGCTTATCCATTAGTGGTTCGACCGTCCTACGTTTTGGGCGGAAGAGCGATGGAAATTATTTATAATGAACGCGAGTTGCGTCGTTATATGAACGAAGCCCAAGAAGTTTCTGCTGATTCGCCACTCTTACTAGATCATTTTTTAGATAATGCTATTGAGGTGGATGTCGATGCCATTTCAGATGGTAAAGATATTTTAATTGGTGGCGTGATGGAGCATATTGAGCAAGCTGGTGTGCACTCAGGGGATTCTGCCTGCTGTTTGCCACCACATAGTTTACCCCAAGAACTTCAAGACAAACTCCGGTCGCAAATGCGAAAGATGGCATTGGAGTTAGGGGTGATTGGATTAATGAATGCCCAGTTCGCGATTCAGGATAATGAACTTTACATCTTGGAAGTCAATCCTCGAGCCTCAAGAACTGTACCATTTGTAGCTAAAGCTATCGGTGTTCCATTGGCTAAAATTGCAGCACGTTGCATGATGGGTGTTTCTCTAAAAGAACAAGGTTATCACCAAGAAATCATTCCAGCCCATTTTGCGGTTAAACAGCCGGTTTTCCCCTTTGTTAAATTCCCTGGCGTAGATCCAATTTTGGGACCGGAAATGAGATCAACTGGTGAAGTGATGGGTATTGGTGATTGCTTCGCTGAAGCTTTCGCTAAGGCTCAAATGGGTGCCGAAAAAGAAATTCCTAAGGGTGGCACTGCGTTCTTGAGTGTTCGAGACGCAGATAAGCATCGGGTCATTGATTTGGCTCAAGCATTAATCGATATGGGCTTTAAAATTATCGCCACTGAAGGGACTGCTAAAGCGTTACGAACATTCGGCATAGAGTGTGAAAGAATTTATAAAGTCAATGAAGGCCGACCCCACGTAGTTGATATGCTAAAAAATGATGAGATTGACTTCATTGTGAACACCACCGAAGGAGAGCAGGCGATTTCAGACTCGTTTGCCATTCGGCGAAATGCAGTTCAGCATAAAGTCTGTTATTATACAACCATTGCAGGTGGTAAAGCTGCAGTTGCTGCGCTACGCCATGATGCACTCAATAATATAATTAGATTACAAGACCTGCATATTAATTAGTTATTCTTCCTTTTAAAGTGTACCGTTTAGAGGAGTGCTTATGAACCACGTACCTATGACAGCGGTGGGAGCTGCTAAGCTAAGTGAGGAATTAGAACGTCTCAAAAAAGTCGAACGTCCTCAAGTTGTCAAAGCAATTGCTGAAGCACGAAGCCATGGCGATCTCAAAGAAAATGCTGAATATCATGCTGCTAAAGAACAGCAGGGTTTTATCGAGGCCCGTATTCGAGATATAGAGGATCGACTCTCACGTGCTAACATCATTGATGTCACTAAGCTCAGTAATGATGGCAAAGTCATTTTTGGAGCAACGGTTGCTCTTGTTAATATGGATACTGAAGAACAAGTCGTCTATCAAATAGTGGGTGAAGAAGAAGCCGATATTCGTCTAGGTAAAATTTCGTTCACCTCACCAATCGCCCGAGCAATTATTGGCAAATATGTAGGCGATTCTGTCGAAGTGAAAACGCCTAGCGGTTTAGTAGAATACGAAATTGGTGAAGTGAAGTATGTCTAATGTAGTTTAGTATTTTTTTTCTGATCGTGGTGCAGAAATAGCTGCGATTGCCTCAAAACCATTTAACACATTCAAAACTTCGCCAAGCGGTGTGGACTTAAGAACACTTTCGTCTTTGGGTGTTAAACAATTATTAATGCCCCGTGCGATACTTAATAATTTTTCAGAGCTTTCCAGGATTTCAGTATTATTGTATCTTAAAAATGAGAGAAGCCTCGCACCACCTTGTTTTTCAGATGCCTCCGCAGATTTTTTTTCAATAAATGCGACAGTACATTGTGCAATTAAGTTAACTAAATCACTAGGTTTTGACGAGATTGCATCTATAAATGAATTCATGCCTAATTTTGCATTATAAGTACTATTGAAATTTAAGAGCGTAGTTAAAATTAGTTTTTGTTGTGAAGATAAATTTCTAAGTTGAATAAGAAATATTTCTGATACATAAGGTTCGACTTCTGCATACTCGTAAATTTGTTCTATAAAAGCCGTGGGATACTTTCCTTTGAATTCTTTTAGTTCTGTTCTAACTTTATAGGCTTTTTCTTCGGAGGCATTAGCTTCTGCCGCCAAAGCTTGTAGTTTTTGAGCAGTCAAAGTTCTTTGTGCCAGCTCTTTGATTATCTTATTTTGAAATACCAGGTTATTAATAATTCGAACGTAAGCTGGTCGCCATGACATTCTCGCTAGAAGTATCATGGTGCAATATTGAGTTTTTAAATCGGCACCCAATTGTGTTAATTCTTGTCCAATTTGTTGTCTGTTTATATCGTTAGCAGAATTATACTCGCCTTCCTTAAGTAGTTTTTCTTGAGCTAATTGATAAGCCACATTTAAGGCTGTGAAAAATTTCAAAACTTCGTCACTATCTGGTCGAAATTGATATTCGTTTCGTTGCATGTTATTTAAAAATTGAACAATAAGACCATTTAAAGAGTAAGGAATGGTTTCTAAATCTTTTTTGAATCTAACTAATAAATTAGTTAAATCATATTTTGCATCAACAAAGTCTTCATCTTCTGTGTACTGTTCTTTCAAGACAAACGGATTATCAACTCCTAATAGAGCAAGAATAATCGGAACTAGTGAATAGACGTCACTTTTTATGCCACGTGTTTTTCTAAAACGTTCTGGCGATAAGAAATGAATTGTTCCCGACCATGTTTTTCCTTTAATGGTCGCAGTGGGGTCATGTTCAATCTCTTTTGAAAGTCCGAAATCTAAAGGGTAGACATTAATTTTTTTTCGCCCGGAGGCTGCCTCAAGGATCTCCACTTTAATATTGCGTCCTGTCAGATCATTATGAGTGAGTGCACCGCCTGTGCTAGGCGTCTCGTGATGAAGTAGATTTATAGCAAGGCAGATATTCTGAATAAGCTGCAGCGTTGTTCCAAAATCTAAGTTAAGAAATGGGGGTGATAACTTGTAATCTTTATCAAATAAGTTCTCCCCAGGAAAAAATTCTGTAACGAAATAAACTCGGTCACCTCTGATGTGAGGTTGAAAAGCTCGATAGAATTGGGTAAAAAATCCAAATTCCTTCTTAGCGTCATGTTTTAATTTTTCTAAAGTTTGTTGTTTTGATTTAAGAAGGATCTTAGTTGCATAAGGTTTTTCAAAATTAATTTTGAGGGTATCTGGATTAATTAAATAAGTTTGATAGACACTTCCAAAAGCACCTTTACCCAGTAATTCGTCGGTGTTTACAAAAAAAATATGTTCCTCAATTATAAGATCACGAGAGGTTCCACCAAAATCTGGCATTTCCATAGTGACAGGAATTTTGATGAAAAAGCCATTCATATTTTTCGCTTTAATTTCAGGGTTAGCTTTATGTATGGCGGCTGATGGAATGGATTCTTCTGGAAGTTGCACTGTGAAACATCTCTTTTAAAAGGCCTATATAATAAATATAAGCCTTTTTTGTTAAGATTTTATGAAGAGATTATTGGGAATAGCTTACGTTCTTTGGACACGACAAAGATTACCTGGGACATGATCCTTGTGCTAACGTCCCGCACATAAAAGCCGACGGTAGACGTTTTTTTTGTTGTGTCCAAAGGCTCTTACATTTATGGTGTGGGAGTTCGCTGTTGGCTCTGAGCCTCTGCTTTTACAGTGACAGCTTCTCCATTCGAAAAAACATTCCGCTCTCTATGTCGTTGTTGGTTGACCAACTCAGCGGGTGAGGGACTACTGTTGGTTTCAACTTGTCTTCGTACATTCTCATCACGACGTGAAAAGCTTAGCAGTAATTGAAAGAGATGTTCTGTGAGTCCGGGTAGATCTTGGGTTGGGCTCGCTCGAAGAGCTGCTCGATATTGATGTGAGATAACCAGTTCGCTCACGGATATAGGGGCTTGAGTGGGGACATCGATATCGTACGCGCGTAGATATGTTAATTCATCTTCGGTATAACTTGGTCCTTGGTAGTCAGTAATTGTTATAATAGGTACTCCCATTTCTCCAAGTACACTATGCCTCAACATTTCTCCTAGAACTTCAACATCACTGGATAAATTTGGATCATTAACCACTTCATGATGACCTATCGATTCGTTTGGTCTGGCGGCTATCAATTGATTATGCAATGGTTCGAGTATATTCACTAAAGTTTGTGCGCAGATTCGTAGTTGCCGATCTGGGGGTGTATTGACCAACGCTTGCAGAAATCTTATTGATATTTGCAAATAACTACTTTCATTATAAGAGTCACCTAGGACGCCATAAAATTGACGGGTTGGATTGCCTAAACGATGTCGATTGTTTGCTAGAGTTCTACCAATAAATATACTTGCTTCTGGGCTTAATTCTACGGCTAATCCCTGAGATAAATCTTGGGTTCTAAACTGATGAAATAGATTACCAATTTCAATAGCAATATCTTTGGTAGTAGTGGTCAATGCTTTGCTATCACTAGTAAAAATCTGTAAAAACTCTTTGCCCATTAAAATGAATAGCTCGTCAGTGGTTTGCGGTTTAGGTTTTAATAAATTCAGTTTTGGCGTTTCTCTTTTTATTTTATTTTTTTTTGGTTCTTCAGGATTTTTTGTCAAATCAATCAAAGTAATGGCTTGGGTAATTTGATTATTTGTAAGTTTATGATTTTGTAAAAACCCATGAATTTCAGACATTACTTCACTTGCGATGGCTTGTTCGTAGGGGAGTGAGTTATTAAAATATTCAGAAATACCGCGTTGCATATTTTGTATCCTGCTCGGATCGCTTTTTAACTTAGGTATCTCTGCATCAAGACTCTGAAATAATTTATTTAATCGAGTTTGGGTCACTTCTATTTTAAGAGTATGTAACAGTTGATCGTGTGCAGATCTTGAAAACCAGCTAGAAAACCAAGATTTTAGTCGACTTAAAAGCTCGGTAAATAACATCCCAGCCACACGGCTAGTCTGATGTTCTCGATGTGCGAGCGTCGTATTACCAGCTGTGAGGTTGATTGCGCTGCGATTGTTGGAGGTTGCAGTTGTTGCATTTATAGTGTCATTGCCTGGCATAACTTCTCCTTATAATTTTTTATTGAAGGCTGGTCTTTGATTCTATATGTAGCCAGGGTGTAACCCAGGGACCTTCGATTTTAAGGTTCCTGGGTTGCACCCAGGCTACGTTGCACCTAGGCCACATATTGAGACTAAACTTCTGATTTCTCGCTGTAAGTTCCAGTAGTTGCATTGCCATTAAGCTTCGCACGTTTCAGGAAAGCTTCTTGAGCATGAGAAATATTTTGATTCTGTCCTGTCCATGTTTTTAATGCAGGTGCTTGCAGGGCGCGACCATAAGAAAAGCTTAAATACCAGGGGTTATTTTTAGCTTTATTCATTTCATTGAGATGCGCAGTGGCCACTTCGTCACTTTGACCGCCAGATAAGAAATTAATGCTTGGAACTGCTGCTGGCACGGTACGACGTAAAACTTTAAGTGTGGCTGTTGCGACTTCGTGCACGCTGGCTTGTGGTTGGTGTTTAATTCCTGGGACCACCATGTTGGGCTTCAAAATCATATATTCTAAAGCAACTTTGTTTTTATGTAGGGCCTTAAATACTGCTCTTAGTGCTTGCTCAGTCACTTCTGCGCAGCGTTCGATGGTGTGGTCACCATCCATTAATACCTCGGGTTCAACGATTGGCACGATGCCTTCAGATTGGCAAATAGATGCATAACGAGCGAGTGCTTCTGCATTAGCATGCAACCCATAAGCGGTTGGAATTGTATTTGAAACTGGGATGACAGCACGCCACTTAGCAAACCTAGCCCCTTGGTTTTTATATGTTTTTAGGCGTTCACCAAGACCATCTAATCCTTGAGTAATATTTTCTTCAGGTGAATTCGATAAAGGAATAATACCTTTATCTACTTTTATTCCAGGAACGATGCCTAAATTTTGCAAATATTGCGGGAAAGGTGTTCCATCTTTGGTTTTTTGGCCCAAAGTTTCTTCATAAAGGATGACGCCACAAATATATTTTTCGATTTCAGGAGCAGTGAACAATAATTCACGATAAATTCTGCGATTTTCTTCAGTAGATTCTACATTTATCGATTGAAAGCGCTTAGTAATGGTACCAGTGCTCTCATCGGCAGCTAAAATACCTTTGCCAGGGACGACTAAGTCTTTGATAGTTTTGGCTAGTGCTTCATTGTTCAATTGTACTTCCTCCTAAATTCAAAAAAGTACCTATGTTATCAACTCGCCTGCGACTAGCAAAGAAATAAGCGTTGTTTGTGGGCAATTAACGATGGAAAAGCTTTTTTACGGGCTCAAAAATGTTGTATGGCAATGCCATGGTCATATAAAGGACAATGACTAAATTACTGACTGCAAGGATCAAAAAAAGTTGCGGTAGAGAAAAATGCAGCGCCGTAACGATCATGATATAGATTGCTGAGATAACCATAAAAAAGGCATTTACAATATTATTTCCTGCAATAACCCGTGACCGTTCCGCTTCAATGGAGTTTTCTTGCATGATCGCGTACAGTGGCACAACATATAAGCCACCACAAACTGTGATGAGAAACACATCCACTAAAATTCGGATATTGATTGAATTTTTTAAAAAATCTTGGATGTTTAATAAAGCAATATTGGGCACAGTTAAATGGTGTGTAGCAAGATAAATATCTAAAATAAATATCGACATTCCTAAAATAGCCAATGGCACATAAAATGCAGAAATTCTCCCTCGCAGAAGTAAGTTACATAGAAGCGAGCCTACCCCAATACCAATTGAAAAAACCGTTAGAAAAAGAGTGAAAACGTGGGCATTGCCTACTAGCGTATTTTTAGTAAAGGTTGGAAACTGTGTTAAAAAAGTCGCTCCGACAAACCAGAACCAAGAAATCCCAATCACTGCCACAAAGATGATTTTTTTTTGCCGAACAATACGAATGATCTTCGCGGTTTCTCGAAAAATATGGGGTGATATTTGTAACTCAGGTTGTCCTCTTCTAGTTTGCGGTATGAACAAGCTACTGATAAATCCAACAATAGCCACAGTGATTAAGGCAACTGAAATGTAAAATAAACCATTGGTACTTCCAAAAAGACCGCCTCCTAACACTTGACCTAATAAAATAGCGGTAAAAGTACCGGCTTCGATAAGCCCGTTGCCACCTATTAACTCATATTTTTGTAAATGCTCCGGTAGTATTGAGTACTTTATCGGTCCGAAAAACGTTGAATGACAACCTAAGAAAAATAGGGTGCTCATGAGCAAGCCAACATTTTGATAATAAAAGCCGAATACGGCTATGATCATAAATACTATTTCGAAAAATTTAATCCAGCGGATAATTCTGGTTTTCTCAAATTTGTCAGCTACTTGTCCTGCGGTCGCTGAAAATAGGAAGAAGGGCAGGATGAAGATTCCGCCAATCAACGCCAGGTAAAATTGCTCCATCGCAATGGTTTGTGCAATTTTGTAAGTAATAAGGACGACAAAAGCATTTTTGAAAGCATTATCATTGAAAGCATTAAAGAACTGGGTGATAAATAAGGGAAGAAACCGCCTTGTTTTTAGTAGCCTGAATTGGGTCATAAAACTCCTTAGTTACTTTCTTTATATCTTTATTTCCATATATTCCTTTTCCACATGAAGAGGCGTATTTTTCTGTCATTCCCGCGTACCTGTCATTCCCGCGAAGGCG
>DJAM01000105.1 GCA_002429595.1 Coxiellaceae bacterium UBA6002 | reverse complement strand
ATCAAGTCGCGGGACGTCGGCACCTTTTTGTCATATTCGAAGCATAAAAATACGACTTAAGCCTCTGATAATAAGAAAAAACCAGTTTGAAAATAAAATAAATGGGGTGTATGATACTTTTCGCTCTCAATACTAGTGCTGAGAGGAAAGCAAATTTTAAAACAATACGGAGATCTCTATGAAATTCATTAAAGTTATGGCCCCTGTTCTATTGTCAGGCTTGGTCGCTTTACCAGCTTTCGCTGCAGATGATGCTGCTGCTCAAGCTCAGGCTGCTCAACAGCAACAAGCTGCTGCTCAACCAAACGCTGCTGCACAACAACAGCAATTAGCTGACAGCTCTTCTAGCCAGCCTTCTTCTAGCGATTCTGATAACAATGCCTCAACCCCAAAAGCAAAGGGCAAATGCAGCGCTTGCAACAAAAAGCACAGAAGACACGCTAAACGTAGCAATCAGCAACAAGCTAATGCTGCCCAACCAGGTGATGCAGCTAATGTTGATGCACAAGCTCAAGCACAACCACAAGATGCAGCTAGCCAACCAGCTCAAAACCAAAATTCTTAAGAATTTCGGTCTAGAAGAAGGGATTTTTTCCCTTCTTCTTACTTCCCCTCTTCCTTTTTAATCCTTTTTTCAAAAAATTGCTAATTCTTACCACTTATCTGAAATCCATACTAAACTTTAATTAGTACTAAAAAATCATAGAGTTGTGTTATGGCCTCAGAAAGAAAACCACTTGCTTCGCAGCCAAATGAAAAAGCAGTTGCTGGATTTACAGAGCGGCTAAATGAGCTCGGACTGAAAGAACAAGATATTACCAAGCTTGCTAAAGCCTACAGTAACGTATTGGATCAACTCGCTGATCTTAGCGAAGGACAGATACGGAATAAAAAAAAATTAGTCTTCGATGCCATACAGAGTTTTTTTAACGTCGTCCGTAGTTCGTCAACACTAAAACTATTTAATGATCCAGTTACAGTAGTTCAAATTCTGAGAGACTCTCTTTACATGGACTTTATGGCCCCAAGTGAGTATCAAACTAATTTAATTGCTATATCAGAGGATTTAGACAGAGTCGAAGGGCAGTTACCTGTAGCAATCCAACAATTATCCAAAAATAATGCACCAGGACTTGATGCTCTAACATTAGACAGTATCCAACCAGAAGTAATCAGAATTGTAACTCCAGATAAATTAGAGATTAAAAAATTTTGGAAAGAGTTTTTAGCACCATTGGAGACGAATATTAGGAGAACATCGTTAC
This sequence comes from Coxiellaceae bacterium UBA6002, assembly GCA_002429595.1. Classification (GTDB taxonomy): domain Bacteria; phylum Pseudomonadota; class Gammaproteobacteria; order UBA6002; family UBA6002; genus UBA6002. The sequence continues at coordinate 3,446 of DJAM01000105.1, read as the reverse complement.
CGATACAAGATACAGAGTACCGACCAGACAATTATATTGTTCAAGAAATATTAATGAATCCCAAACTTGATAAACTGTTCGCTCTTAGAAAATATCATATGATGTTCAAAGAAGATGCAGATTTAATGCCATTACTGAAAGAAATTAAAGAAAATTTTACTTCAGTAGCGATTAATAATCCTCAGTCCTTACATAGGCTGTTTACATCATTAAATAAACTTAATAAAAAAATTGTAAGTTATTGCAGACAGATCAAAGCCGAACCACAACAAAGTGATATTAGTGAATGCTATCAGTCATTAAATAACTACCTACCTTTAATAGAAATAGAACCATTGGATTTACTGAGTAAGGTAGATACGTTAGCCCATATTTATAATGCAAATCAGCGCATAGCAATTCGCAATTCAGATATAAGCGCAACAATGGATCTTTTAAAGACAAGTTTAGAGGACTATGTAGCTGCCCATCCTCAAGAATTTTTTAATCCCGAACTAAACCAGGCACCCGATTTTTCACAAATCGAATTAATTGGTGATTACTTAGAGCCTGATGATGTTCAAAATAGCGTTCGATCGCGGGCCAGCAATAACAACGTCAACCTCTTAAACGGAGTTAGAGCAATTAGTGGTACTAACACAATGTCATTTTTAGAAGAGCAAATCGTCGGTCTTCGCCAGCATGATGTTAGAGAAAGAAAGGTTGCCTACTTTAATGCTGCAAACGCTTTGGGAACTGATCCCGGATTAAAAGCAGAGTTATTGACTAAACTCCAAAAAGATAGATCACAATCCGATTTAGTTGTCAGTCAAATGGCTCCGCAAAGTCTTCCCAGTACATTCGAAGGACTACAATCTTTTGTTGCAGAAGAAAAAACCAAAGCTAGAGTTGCTAGTGTTACTGATCAAGCAAGATTTCTTCATCAAGTTGCTAAAGTACGATACACGTTATCGCCTCGGGAATTAGATTTACTATCAACCGCAACCGAAATGAACTTTCGTTCACTAAAACCGGAAAACTATCAAAATGCCATCAATAAAATTGACGCAGAAATTGAGCGTAGAGAAGATATAAATCGTGGTTGGTTTGGTCTACGCGGCATACTTTATCCTGAAAGAACGACACATTTAAGAGCAGCAAAAGAATACATAGACTTCCATCAAGTTAAACGTTTTGCAGCTTTGGAGCCCGAACAACGTTTGTTCTTTAATATGCAAAGAGAAGATATGCCTAGTGCTAAAAGAGCCTTGAGTGTCTTTGAAAGACTGGCGAATAGTTTGTCATCCGCTTTCACCACTAATAGAGCAATCAAAGAACTTAATACAGTTGCGCATCACAAAGCGACGCAAGCGAATAACTTGAAAAAAGATTACGCATCTTACTGGAAAGAAGAAAGTAAAAAAGACACAAAACATGCAGAATTACGAGACAAAGTGACAGCTAGCGAGGGACAATTCTATCAGCCCGAGAGAATTGCTGGTCATAACTTCGTACCACAACAAGATTTCGCTTATAGAAATAAAAAAACCCCAAATTATTTAATTGCTGCAAAAGGTGACGAAGAACATGCAGATAAAACTAACGAACTGTTCGATTCACCTGCGCTTTCTAAAGTCAGCGATTTATCTTTAATGGAAATAACACAAGGTATTTACAAAACTATCTGCGATAAAATGGCAAAACTAAAAGAAACAGACAGTTATTCAAAGCCTCCTCAAAATTTAGATCTTTCAGCACAGCAGTTGTATGATATTGGCGAACATTTAGAAAAAGCAAAAAATACTCACCAAGAATTGAAACAAGCAATCAGTACTTTTTCACAATTGCTATTAGCCATGAAACAATTTCAGCGCGAAGCAGCAACCATAGTAGAAAAATATGAAGGAAACAACAATACGTATATTATGAAAGATTTGAAGTATCAGCTAGAAAGATTAGATAACCTTTATGAAGAGCCATCAGACCAGGATATTAAAAACAGAACGCCAAAATTTATTGGCTACATCAAGAACAATGAGCTCAGAAAATTAATAACAACGATTATAGATGAAATAGAATCTAACCCGGACAAAAATGTAATTGAAGGCATTCGCAGAGATCTTGAATCATCTGAACGAAGAATTGATGCTCTATCTAAAAAATTCTTTAGTCGTGCAGAACTTCAAAAAATCTTGAATGTAAGTACTAAAAATATCGAAGCACTTACCTATATTTCAGATCACGCTACTGGTGCATTCAAGAAATCTGATGAGCCTCGGCGTTAAGCTAAGAAGTAATATTCTCAAAAAAGCGTTTCACACCATCAAACCAAGATTTAGAACGAGGACTATGCTTCTCACCTGACTCTTTCAAGGAATCTGAAAATTGCTGTAATAGTTCTTTTTGCGCATGGGAAAGATTGACTGGTGTTTCTACCACTACACGGCAGAAGAGATCACCAGTTCGTCCAGTACGCGCTGATTTCACACCTTTCCCTCGCAGCCGAAATAATTTACCACTTTGAGTTTCACCAGGAATTTTGAGCATGAGTTTGCCATCTAGTGTTGGCACTTCTAATTCACCGCCAAGTGCCGCCATGACGAAATCAATCGGTACTTCACAATGCAAATCAGAGCCATCACGAACGAATATCGAATGCTCTTTAATATGAACTTGGACATACAAATCACCCGCAGGAGCACCTTGACTACCCGCTTCGCCTTCACCAGAAAGTCGGACGCGATCACCCGTATCAACGCCTGGCGGAATTTTGACAGAAAGTGTTTTGTTTTGTTGCACTCGTCCTTGCCCACGACAAGTATTACAAGGGTTTTGAATCACCGAACCGCGACCATGACAATTTGGACAAGTCTGTGCTACTGTAAAGAAACCATGTTGAACACGAATCTGTCCTGCACCCTCACATGACTTACAGGTCGTAGGTCCTGTACCTTCTTTCGCTCCAGAACCATGACAGGTATTACAATTCACCCAAGTCGGTACTTTAATTTCTACAGTCTTACCATGAACTGCTTCTTCTAGAGTCAGTTCAAGGTTATAAACTAAATCTGAACCACGTTGTGATCGACTGCGACCACCACCAAAGATGTCTCCAAAAATATCGCCGATGTCGCCAAAAATATCTCCGATATCGAAGCCTTGAAAGCCACCGCCTCCCATACTCGGATCAACACCGGCATGGCCGAACTGATCATAAGCCGAACGTTTGCGACTATCTAAAAGCACTTCGCACGCTTCTTTAGCTTCTTTAAATTTTGCCTCTGCTTCATGATCATCAGGATTGCGGTCAGGGTGATATTTCATTGCTAGACGGCGGAAAGCTTTTTTGATTTCAGCTTCACTTGCGTTTTTTGAGACTTCTAATACTTCGTAATAATCGCGCTTTGTCATGGATGTTTGCCAGAAATTTATGAGTTAGGTTGTAGTAATTGTCATTCCCGCGAAGG
>DJAM01000112.1 GCA_002429595.1 Coxiellaceae bacterium UBA6002 | reverse complement strand
CGCCGACGTCCCGCGTTGTTCGCGGGACCTACCTAATCTTGGACTTACAATCCCGCGAACAACGCGGGACGTCGGCTGTTTTGTATGTGTGACCTCAGCTTTTTTAGGTGGAGAAGTAGGACAGGCTTTTTTTTCATGTTCAAGTAAGGAGCCGCGAGAATAACAGTCGATTAAGTTTTTGTTAATTAAACGCTGGTAAAATCGGCCTTTTACTAGTTTCAGAGGACATTTCATGAAAGCGGCAGAACTCATTTCCTTACTCGCACAATTATCAGACGTTAAAGCATTTTTAGAAGTGTATATGTCTAGTCCAGACATCAAAGAAAAAGACTCTGTTCGGGCAGAAAGCGAACAGATTGGTGCTGTCTTTGATGAGATGCGAGCAGTTTGTCAAGGGGTCTTAAAAGATGCTATGGCTCAAAATCCCTTTGATGCTGTAGTGGCGTTCAATGATTCCAGAAGTCTTAAAGCTGTTGCAGAAGCAACAAAAATTTTGGAAAAACTAAAAACGATTCCCAGTGTTCAGGAACATGTCTCAAATATTATTCTATTCCGTGTGAAGTTTTTTGAATTTTTAGAGACGGAGAAGAGGCAGGATAGTCTGTGTCATCAAATTGATGAGGCAAAAGCAAATTTGATTAGAGAAACATTAGAGAATCATTTCTATGGGGATGCAGCTTCTCTCGCAAAAGTGACAAGATTATCACCGCTGCTGAATTTGTATCGGACGGCCAAAACAACATTAACGATCGATATCAGCACCGCATTAGGTTTTGCTGAAGATCCATTCTCAGCAGTTCATTTTTTATTTAAAAATTTAGTCACCGAGCCACGAAATGATTATGTATTACTCGAAAAACTCACGATTGATTTTGATGCGCTATACAGGTTGATTGCAACGACATTAAAAGAAATGAAGGCGTTGAAAATAAATACGAAGGTTCAAAAAGAAATAGAGCCGTTACTAGATAAATTACCTGTTCCATTTCAGCGCTTGGTACGTTTGCCACTTTTCTTTCAAGAAATTCTTAAGGGAGATAGATTGGTTAATTTAGCAAGGTTCTATGAACTACATCAGGCTAAACACAATCAACAATTAAAGTCAGCTATCTCCGAAGTGCAAAAAATCGCTGCCCAAATGGAGACAAATGTTGAGAAAGTAAACAATGCTTTGCGGCAGCGCGAAGATCAACAAAAACGTGACGAAGCCAAAGAGCGACGTGAGCATTTTTTAGCAATCCGAGCTGCATATGAAAAACTGCGAGCAGCAACCCCCAAAACTGAACGAGCTAAAGCTAATAATGGCGAAGCTCGAAGTGTCGGACTTGTGACTTATCATAATGGTGGCAATAGTAAAATGCTCGAGGCCGCTCATAAAAAAGATACTGCGGCTGTCATTAAGGAAATCGAACATGGGGCGGATATCAACGGTCGTGACTCTGGGATGATCTGGGGAAATTATAGTCCTTTAATTATCGGAGCTTATAATAACGACGTTAGGTTAGTTGCTGCATTACTAGGTCTTACATTGAAATTAGTTTCGAAAGACAAAAACAAAAGCGAAAAGAAAGAGCCAAAGAAAGACAAGCAAGGGAAGAAAGAAAAAAAGGAAAAAGCGGTAGACTTGCGTGCACAAACAGGTACCCCGACTTCTCCCCACGATACTGCTCTACATTGGGCTGTACGACTTGGCCATTTGGAAATTGTCGAAATGTTGACCTTGGTCGATCCAGAAAGCACGTTAGTCAAATCCAATAAAATGGGACATGTTGGTTTTATCCCATTACACAGTGCAATTAGTGCAGGAGAAGAAGAAGCAGGAATTATACTAGTGAAAGAAGGTAGTATTAATCAGATTTTGTGTAAAAATGCGGCCGGTGTGTCTCCTTTACGGATGGCTTATGATAAAGATCAAAAGAAGCTAGTACAGAAAATGGTAGATATGTTGTTAGCTAGTAATGATCCTGATCATAAAAGAGCGTTGGCAGAATTTAGTAAACACGTGTTTGGCAAAAGCAAAGAAAAGAAGTTTATCGGTCTCCTTTATCACACAGTGAAGACTAATGAATTGAATTTAATGAAAGCTGCAGATATTGGAGATACTAAAGGTATTGCCCAAGCAAGAAGTGACAAAGTCAATTTAGAGTGTTTTGATCCTTCAGAAGACTTCCCCGGATATACACCTTTAATGTTCGCTTGTCGAGGTGGACATCTAGATGCTGTAAGTGAACTGTTGGTCGCGCATGCTAAACCTTCCGCACAGACAGCACTAGGCGAAACACCTTTACATATTGCCATTACTACACCTCCTTGCGTTGAAGTTAAGAAGGCGAGTGCAATTATTCGTTCTCTTATCAGTGCTAATGGTACTGTTTTAACAATACACGAGAATCAGAAGGGCTATATTCCATTACATACTGCTATTGAGTCAAACGCACCTCGGGAAATTTTGGGAGAGCTATTGATTTCTGATTTAGTTACATTGCCTTCAGCCAGGAGTGCTCAGTTTGAACAAGACCTGCTACATAAACATCATCTTTCAGCGAATGGACTAATGAAGAACTCACAGCAAGAGCAAGAAACAAAACAAAAACAATTAAGAGAAATGAATAAACACCAACTTAGAGAAACTACCAAAGATGGGGTTACTACACCTTTTAGATTGGCATGTTCATTAGGAAATGTTGAAGCAGCAAGGATGATCTTTGAAGCAACCCTTAAAACTAAGGATAAAAAATTAATACTACATGCGCTTGGATATGTTTTTTTGAAGCAGAAATTTAGTCAATATACAACCGTTGATGCAAAAGCGTCGGAAGAACTTTTAAAACAGCTTGACAAAGCCAGCGCGGAAGAAATAATTGTTTTAGCAGGTTTGTTCAGACATGGAAATGAGCTTGATTTGATTAACTTAGGCCAGTATCGCAGAATTTACATCGAGAATTCCGAGCAAAATTATTACAGTCTTCTTGAATCTTTTGGTGTGAAGCAGGAGGTTCCCCTCAGCCACAAAGGCCCCTCGAGATCATCTTTGCTGACTTTGAATGGTGAGCTTATTACATGCGTAGTAGGCGATCCTGAAGCTGATAGGACATGGTTTCAGGCTACGAAAGTCTCAGACAACCTAATCAAAGCGCTTGGGTTTGAGCCTCAACAAAAAATAGAAAGAGTACCAAGAAGACTCAATGCTAGCTTCTGGTCTACGCCATCTAAGAATCTAATGGAGCAATTTAGGGCTGAGATTATAAGTAGATACTTGACTGCTGAGGATAAGGAAATATTTGCGGCAGAAAAAACATCGCCAAAAAGGGCATAGTTGACTAAAAGTAAATTGTTCCCGCCTATAGCGCTCTTTATAATTTTTTATTGTTTAGAGCAGGCGGGAACAAATAGTAAAGCGAGTAGCACAGTTAAGGCAACTTAAAGGGCTTGAATTTTTTAGTTTTAATGTTGCCTTAATATTTCCAATTCTTCAAAGGCCAGATTCTGGCTTATTCCTTTAGCCCAATGCTTTTGGCCTACATCTCACAACCCTCTCCAGATACTATAATTGTTTATGAAACTTATTAGGTTAGGGATGGATGAAAGAAAGTTCAATCTATAAAATTTTAATTATTGACGATAATCCCGCTATCTACGCGGATATTTGCAAGATTTTGCTCAAGCATACAGAAAAAAATGGGCTCGATGCTCTTGAGGAGAAGCTGTTTGGTACGAAGCAAGATCGCCTTATTTACCCGAAATATGAAATTCATTCTGCTAGCCAAGGACAGCAGGGTGTTAAGCTGATTAAAGAAGCCTTGCAAAAAGGAGATCCTTATACACTAGCTTTTGTGGATATTCGGATGCCTTCTGGGTGGGATGGTATTGAAACGATTGAGCATATTTGGAAAGTTGATAAAAACATTCAAGTAGTGATTTGCACAGCCTATTCTGATTATACATGGGAAGAAACCATAGGCAGATTAGGAACTACTGATAATCTCCTAATTCTTAAAAAGCCTTTTGATAATATCGCTGTTCATCAATTAGCATTCGCATTGACAAAAAAATGGCAACTGAGTAAAGACGCGGAAAAAAGCTTTCAGTTATTAGAAGAAAAAGTCGAACAAAGAACCAAGGAGCTGAATGAGTCGCTTTCGTTAGTGAAGGCCACTTTAGACTCTGCTTCTGATGGGATTTTGGTTATTAACAATAATGAAGAGGTGATAGACTGTAATAATAAGTTCTTAGAATTAATGAATAGCTCGGGTCAACAAAAGTTAACTAAGGAAAATGTTTTTGTTATTATTTCCCAGCTTCTTGAAGCTCCTGCTGCCTACATAGAAAGAATTCGCGCTATTAAAAGCTGGGATGAAAATGAATTTATCGTGCTTCGTCTTAAAAATGGCAAAGTATACGAACAATATTCCAGCCCTCAAATAATTAATGACAAAGTCATTGGCAATGTATTTTCTTTTCGCGATGTGACAGAGCGATTCCGACATGAAGAAGCATTGCATTATCAAGCCACACATGACTCTCTAACTCAATTACCCAATCGAATTTTGATGTTTGATAAATTGCAACAAGCCATAGCCCATGCGAATCAAAATAAGACCAAAGTTGGAATTTTATTTTTCGACATTGATCGCTTCAAAGTTATTAATGATAGTTTGGGGCACAAAGTAGGGGATTTGGTTTTGCAAAATATAGGAATGCGTTTAACAAGCGCCGTGAGAAAAAATGATATTGTTTCAAGGATTGGAGGTGACGAATTTGTTGTGCTTATCACTAATTTAGCGGATGTTAGCTTTGTTTATGAAATTGCTAAAAAACTTTTAGTGCGAATTAACGAACCATTTTCATTGGCTAGCCAAACAATCATTATAAATGCAAGTATCGGTGTTAGTATTTATCCAGACGATGGTTTAACTAGTAGTGATTTACTTAAAAACGCAGATGCTGCTATGTATCAAACCAAAAGTTTAGGTGGTAACTCTTATATGCATTACACTCCAGAAATGGATTCTCAAGGTGTGAAATATCTTGAGATGGAGATAGAGTTAAATAATGCAGTTAAACATAGGGAATTTATTATCCATTACCAGCCACTAATTGATCTCAAAACAAAACAAATTATCGGGGCAGAAGCGCTGATAAGGTGGGCGCATCCTGAAAAAGGATTGCTAGGTCCACATGAGTTTATTCCATTTGCTGAGAAAACAGGCATCATTACAAAAATTGGAGATTGGGTACTAAAAACCGCATGTAAACAAAACAAACTTTGGCAAAATATGGGATTAAGTAAAATCGTTATGTCGGTTAATATTTCTAATTTTCAGTTAAAATCTGAAAAAATAGTAGAAAACATTAAAAATATTCTCGCTGAAACAGGTCTTGAGCCTCAATATCTTGAGTTGGAATTAACAGAGTCTTATTTAATAACGGATGAAACCATTGTCGAAAAAATTAAGCAAATCAAAAAACTCGGCGTCAGAATTGCTTTAGATGACTTTGGAACTGGATACTCAAATTTTAACTATTTAAAAACGATTCCAGTAGACAAAATAAAAATCGATCGTTCTTTTATCCAGGATGTTTATCAAGATAAAGACAAAGAATCTATTGTGCTTGCTATAATGTCACTTGCTAACAGCTTAAATTTGCAGATTACTGCAGAAGGCGTTGAATCAGCAAGCGATTTAAATTTCCTCAAAATTCATGAATGTTCTTCCGCGCAAGGCTATTATTTTAGTAAGCCAATAACAAATACATCATTTACTTGGTTATTAAAAAAACGTAATTATCGAGATCATTGAGAGGGGGTGTATCTTGAAACTAGTAACTATGCGGTACCATAAACAAAACTGGTCTGCTGAATTTCCTCAATTAGATTCAAAAGATACTTTGATTTTAATTTTTATATCACCTGAGCTTAAAGATTATCAAACTCCAATCGACGAGATCAAAAAAAATTTTCCAAACTCACAAATGATTGGTTGTACAACGGCTGGTGAAATATTTGGTCAATATATATATGATGAGAGTTTGATAGTTGCTATAGTCAAGTTTGAAAAAACAAAAATAAAAATTGTTAAATCGGCACTTCCTAATGCAAATAGCTCGTTTGAAGCGGGAGAGAAGATTGCAAAAAAACTATATGATGATCAACTCCGGGCTATTTTTGTGTTATCTGAAGGGATAAATGTCAATGGCTCTGAATTAGTATCTGGATTAAATACAGTTGGCAAAAAAGATGTGGTGGTTACCGGGGGACTGGGTGCTGATGGCAATCGGTTTGCAGAGACCTGGTCAATTTTTGAGGGCAAATTGGAAAAAAATATCGTAGTGGCAGTTGGTTTTTACGGGAATCATATCAGAGTTGGACATGGGTCTAAAGGCGGTTGGGATATTTTTGGTCCAGAAAGACGAATAACACACTCAGAAAATAATATTTTGTATGAACTCGATAATAAACCGGCTTTGAAATTGTATAAAGAATATTTGGGTGATCGAGCTGCAGGTTTACCAGCTACTGGAATGTTGTTCCCTCTTGCGATCCGAAAAGACTCCGAGGATGATAGACAACTTGTTAGAACTATTCTTGGTATAGATGAAGCAAAACAAGCGCTAATATTTGCGGGTGACATGCCTCTTGGTTATTTCGCTCAATTAATGAGAGCAAACTTTGATCGGTTGATTACAGGGGCATCAGAAGCTGGTCAATTAGCTGGGGCAAATGTTAATAAGGATACTGAAGTGTTGGCAGTTGCTATTAGCTGCGTCGGTAGACGTTTGGTGTTAGGAGAGCGAACGGAGGAAGAAACTGAGTCAACATTAAATATACTGCCACCTTCGACGCAACAAATTGGATTTTATTCTTATGGTGAATTATCACCGTATGCGACTGGCGACTGTGATTTGCATAATCAAACGATGACTATTACAACGTTCTATGAGGAGTAGAAATTGGTAAAACATAGTCTTCTGGTTCGCCAATTAAAAAAACTTGCTCTTACTGATGACAAGGTTCCGACATTAGAAAATTGGAAAAATTTTATTTCACATGTTGAAAATGCTTACCAGGACTCTGATCAAGATCGTTATCTGTTAGAAAGATCCATGGAAATTTCATCCCGTGAACTTCGTGGATTGTATGATAATTTGCAGCAAGCTCAAGTAACCGCAAAACTTGGAATTTGGTCATATGATATCGCATCAGACTCTTTTTCTTGGTCAAACGAGTTAACAATCCTATCAGGCATTGATCCAAATCAGGTACATATTACCTTCAAAGACTTTTTGCAAATGATCGATGCTGAACAAAGAGATCAATATTATTCAATTTTTAAAACTGCTATAAAAAATGGCAAAGTTTTTGAAACGGAAGTTGCTTTAACAAACCCCAAAGGGGAAACATATTGGGTATCTATGATTGGAAAACCTCAATTGATGAAACACAAAGTTAATCATATCTCAGGGGTGGTAATGGATATTTCACGGCGAAAAAAAACAGAGGCTCAAATGCATGAGCTTAATCAGCAACTTATAGAAACAGCTCGGATGGCCGGTATGGCGGAAGTGGCGACAAGCGTGTTGCATAATGTAGGTAATTTGCTAAATAGTGTCAATGTTTCGATTCAGATTTTAATCAATAGTCCCAAAAGTATGAATTTAACAAAATTAAATCAATTGAGAGAACTAATTGCTTCGCATCAAGATTCACTAGAGAATTTTTTGCAGCACGATAGGAGAGGAAAATTAATACCGGCCTATTTAGCTGAGCTCAGTAAAATTACCAAAACGGAAAATGACATGCTTAATAGTGAGCTCTTTAATATTGCAGAACGGATTCAAGATATTCGAGACATTATTGCAATGCAACAAACTTTTAGTGGCTACTCAATCCTTAAAGAAAAAGTTAATTTACCATCACTTATTAATGAGGCTGTCAAAATATCGGGAGTCTTCTTCCCTAAAAATTTAATTAATTTGAAAATACAGTGTAGTATTAAAAAATCTATATTAGTTGAAAAATCTAAACTACTTTTAATTTTGATTAACTTAATTCGTAATGCCAAAGATGCGGTTACTGAATCAACTCTATCCGATAAAAAAATTTCTATAAAAGCAACTTCAGATAAAGATTTAGTGACGGTTATTGTCGAAGACAATGGCGCTGGCATCAAACCGGAAGATGCTCTGAAGATATTTGATTATGGCTTCTCAACGAAACAGGATGGCCACGGATTTGGGCTGAATAGTAGCGCTTCAGCGGCAAAACAGCTTGGAGGAAGTTTAATAGGAGAAAGTCATGGCGAAGGAAAAGGTGCGAGGTTTGTTTTAACCTTTAAAGCTGCTTAGGGCACAAGATGTGCCCTAATGTTTTTTGTGGGGGCTATATTACTTATTCTGGATACCACAAAAAACATCACTCGGCATACCGTACATAAAAAGCTGCTCTTAAATAAATGCCGACGTCCCGCGACTTGA
>DJAM01000110.1 GCA_002429595.1 Coxiellaceae bacterium UBA6002 | reverse complement strand
GAGGAGTGGCTTCAAGCATGGATTCCCGCCTGCGCGGGAATGACAGCATGTGCCGCGAGAATGACATAAAAACCCTAGTCCTTGTATCTCGATGTAAAATGCGAACGAATTTATCATAATTTAGTGTTTTTTTGAAGTGATCTAAGTTTCACCTCGTTTACTTCTCATTTTTAAATTTAATTGTATTCTTTCTGCGAAAACCTGTTGTATACTACCCGCTTTTTGATTGGACGCTTCTTTATAAAGGATGTTGGTGAGGTATTTTTGCTATGAAAAATATCTTTATGGGTGTTAAGGAAAATAAGTATAAATCACTTCTGGTCAAGGCATTGATTGTTTAATTTCGGTTTCTATTCACAGCGAATTCTTCTTCGTTTCTACTCAATCCTTGCCACCGTAAGTGTATTACCTAATGGGTATAATAATGGGTAGAATAAAAAAAATTGCGTTGTTGAGTCTTATATCTTTAATTTCTTTAAGTCACACTAATGTTGCTTCTGCATTTGTAGTACGCAAAATTCGGGTGCTCGGGTTGCAGCGAATTCCAAGTAGTACGGTGCTTACTTACGTGCCAGTCAAAGTAGGGCAGGATATTGATGATTCTGCTTCCGCAGAAATCATCCAATCGTTGTATAAAACTGGGTTTTTCAGCGATGTTAACGTCGGTCGCCAAGGCAATGATTTGGTAATTCAAGTCGTCGAAAGGTCAGTGATCGGTGCTATCCGCATCAATGGTAACAAAGAAGTTAAGACTCCTGATCTTTTAGCGGCATTGAAAAAGGCAGGTATTGCCGAAGGTTTGCCCTACGATAATAGTCTGCTTGAGGAAATGAAGAAATCAATGCAGCAACAGTATAACTCCCAAGGGCGTTATGCTGCTCAGGTGAATACCAGTGTTAGCACTGAAAGCGAGAACCGAGTCTCCATCAAAATTGATATTGTGGAAGGGAAGGTCTCCAAAATTAAAGGTATTCACATTACCGGTAATAAAGCTTTTTCTGAGCGCAAATTACTTAATCAATTTACCTCTGGCAAAACCCGTCCTTGGTCATTCTTTACTAGTAGCGATCAATATACCAAAGAAAAATTAGATGCCGATCTCGACGCACTTAAAGCGTTCTACATGGATCATGGCTACTTAAAGATGAAGATTATTTCTAGTAATACCGAAATGAGTCCTGATAAAAAGAAGGTCTATATTAATGTCGTGATCGAAGAGGGACCCATCTACAAAATCAGTGGTGTTGAAGTCACGGGTGAAACCTATGGTCAAAAAGCTAATATTGAAAAACTGATTCGTGTTAAGCCTGGCCAGACCTTTTCTCGAAAAGGTGTCATTACCATTCGAGAAATGTTAGATAAATTGCTTTCAGCGCAAGGCTACGCGCTAGCGCAAATCGATATCATCCCTGATGTTAATGAAGCGAATCATACTGTTTTTATCCGATTCAATATCAATCCTGGCAAGCGCGTTTACGTTAGACGAATTAATTTTACGGGTAATGTCAAAACCACCGATGAAGTTTTACGTCGAGAACTCCGACAGATGGAAGGGTCGATGTATTCTTCGGTAAATGTCGATGAGTCTAAACGTCGTCTATCTAACTTAGGATACTTACAAAATGTTCAAGTAAGAGCCATTCCATGCCCTGAATCACCTAATGTTGTTGATTTAGAATACGCTGTTACCGAAACATCCTCTGCGACTGCTAACTTCCAGGTTGGTTATTCGGATGCTTATGGTCTCTTATACGGCGCAAACTTTAATCAAACCAACTTTTTAGGTACAGGCCGTCTTGTTACTGCAGCGTTTCAGGCAAACGATGCCTACACTAATATTAACTTAACTTATTACAATCCCTATTACACGATGAGCGGTATTGGTCGAGGTTTCACGGCTTATACTCAGTTTGCGGATCCAAGTAAGGTCGGTATTACCCCTTTCCGAATGGATACTTATGGTTTAGCAATGAACTATGACATTCCAATTACCGAGTACAGCAAGCTCTCATTCTCGTTGGGTTATGACAATATTCATATCTTTACTAACTTCGGTGCATCCCAAGAAATAAAATGGTTTGTCGCACAGCATGGTAACCGCTTCGATGTTACTAAAGCTTCTATTGCTTGGTCGCGTACCACATTTGATCGAGCGATCTTCCCAACTTGTGGTTGGAAACAATCTTTCTGGATAGAGCTAGGGTTTCCGCTGGCGCATAACAGTTTAGATTATTACAAACTTACGTATAACACTTCTTATTATCATCCAATTTATGGTGCCTTTATTTTCCATACACGCGCGTTATTGGGTTATGGTAATGGTTACGGTAACACCGGCCAGTTGCCATTCTTCAAGAACTTCTATGCGGGTGGTATCGATTCGGTACGTGGTTACGATGATAATACCCTGGGTCCACGCGATTCTAACTTCAATCCAATCGGTGGTAATATCCTAACAACTGGCACTGTTGCGATCATCTTCCCAAATCCATTCCCAGATCAGCTAAGAACATCGATATTTGTTGACGGCGGTAATGTTTTTCATAATGATATGGACTTTGGTCGAATTAGGTATGGAACTGGTCTTCAGTTCGAATGGATTTCACCAATGGGTCCAATACACTTCAGTTTCGCTAAAGCCCTCAATCCGGGCAAATGGGACGATACGAAAGTGTTCCAGTTCTCGTTGGGTGCAAGTTTTTAAACTGTTTAAATAGATAACTTTCTTTCTTATAGGAGATAAGCATGAACAAATTGGTGTCTGGTATTATTGCGTTAACGCTAAGTGGTTTCACCTATTCTGCCGCTGCAGCAATCACCACCTCAAGTCCAGCACAAGCCCCAGCAGCCGCTAATGCCAATGGCAGTGCTTCACGTATTGGTGTTCTTGATATGCGTCAAGTCATGGAAAAATCAGTTCAAATTGCCAAAATCCGTGACAAGCTACAGAAAGATTTTCAGCCTAAACAGCAAAAAATGGTAGCGGCTCAAACGAACTTGAAAAATGATTCAGAGAGATTGCGTCGTGATAATGCGATTATGAACAACAATGATCGTAAGCAATTAGAACAAAAAATCATCACTGAACAACAAGATTTGCAACGTATGCAAACCACTTTCCAACAAGAATTAATGGCGGAACAAAATAAAGCACTTAAAGGCTTTTTAGATACCGTTAAAAACATTGTTGAAAAGATTGCGAAAACCGAAAATCTTAGTCTGGTTATTACCAAAGACACCGTTGCTTATGTAAATACCAATCTTGATATCACCAACAAAGTTATTCAGCAATTGCCACGTGAGTAATTAGATAGTTGGATTGCTGTCATTCCCGCGAAGGCGGGAACCCATGCT
>DJAM01000025.1 GCA_002429595.1 Coxiellaceae bacterium UBA6002 | reverse complement strand
TTTTTGTCATGTTCAGAGGGAGTACATTATTTGAAGCACATTTTTAATAAAATGTTAATAAATAGTCATTACAATGGGGCAAGTAATAATTTAATAGGATTGATATGCAAGCCCCTAAACAACAATCAACGACGTCAAATTTAGTAGTACTGCCTACCGATTTGTTAGTACTTATTTTAATGTACTTAGGAGATCCCATTTGTTTAGGACGCCTTATGCAAGTAAGTCGAGCGCTTAGACAAAATTTAACGGGAGAAAAATCAAATGTATTGTGGCGTTTTTATGTAGAAAGTAAATATCCAAGGTTTACGATAACCGAACGAGTTTATCTAAAAAAAGTTTATCCAAGATTAACTATATCCGGCCACAATTACGATTTTAAACTTATATATCGAACCCTCTCCGATGAAAGAGCTAAAGTGGGGCGTGTGGATGTTTCCTATCGAAGATTATTTAATCTAATTAGAATTGGTGATTTGCAGCGTATCAAAGAAGGCAAAAATTTACCCGATATGACTAGCGATCACTTTTTGTATCAACTAAATGATGAATATCATAATCCTGTTTCCTTAGCTGTACGTTTTAATAGACAAGAGATATTGACGTTTTTCTATGAGCTCGTATGTAAAAATGTCTTTGTCAAACAGAAGCTAGATAGTATAAAACGCACTCAACTGCATTGGGCAGCTGCATGTAATCAACTATCCGCGGTAAAAGAGCTACTTCAGTTACCTGATAGCGTTGATGGAAGCGATGCTAGATCTCGTTTGTTATCTGCTACTGATATTAATGAGCTGACCCCACTTCATATTGCTGCCCGATATGGACACTTCGACATTGTTAGCGCATTACTAGCAGCAGGCGCTAACTTTGATGCGGTAGATTATCAAGGGATAACTCCACTTTGCAATGCGGCTGAAGAGGGACATGCTGTTGTTGTTAGATACTTAATTGCAGCTGGCGCCGATTTCAATACAGCAGTTGATAGTCAGACCCCTCTTTACAGAGCAGCCAGAAAAGGACATGTTGCAGTTATTAGAGAATTAATTGCAGTAGGCGCTGAGTTCAATACACCGCAGCGTGAGGGACAGACTCCGCTCTACATAGCAGCCCAAGAAGGACAAGCTGGTGTTGTTAGAGTATTAATTGCGGCGGGAGCCAACGTCAGTACCGCCTGTGATAATGGACAGACTCCACTTTACATAGCAGCCCTGAATGGGCGCGCCGATGTTGTTAAAGCATTAGTTCAGGCAGGCGTTGACTTTAATACAGCAGGGTCTAAGGGACAGACTCTGGTACACATAGCAGCCGAAGAAGGATACGCTGATGTTGTTAGAGCATTAAGTGAAGCAGGCGCTAACGTCAACACAGCAGCTGATAAGGGACAGACTCCCCTTTGCGTAGCTATCCAATATGGACATGCCGATGTTGTTCGAGCATTAATTGCGGTAGGCGCCGATGTTAACTTAGCATCTGATGGATCGAGTCCACTTTATAGAGCAGTTCAGTACGGAGACATCGACACTGTTAAAGCATTACTTGCGGCAGGCGCAAATGCTAATTTCATATGGAGAGGACAATCCGTCCTCGAAATAGCAAAAGAAAAGAAACACTCATCCATTTGTATTATTTTGCGACTTTGGGAAGTGTATGAAAAGCAAAAAGATAAACCGTTATCTCAACAGTTAATTGCTCTTTTAAATACGCCAACTTGTATCAGCTATGATGTAAATTACTCGTATTTCTTTAGTTCTCCAGAGGATAAACAATGCCACCAAGTAGTCAAAGATTTACGAAAACAAGTAAATGATATGGAAAATGGCGAAAAGACATCGGCCTTTTGTGAATTGCTAGAATCAAAACAATCCATCATTCCTACTCTAAAATATGAGTTCATTATGGACCTGGTATTAGCTCCAAAGCCGATGGCAAGTTCGGAGTTCAACAACTCCTGCAATCGAAAAAATTTGACAATTTAGCCTGCAAATTTTTTTAGACATGTCTTTGCATAGCTCTGAATGGTGTGAAATTTTATCACCTTGAGATAAATAGTAATCATGTTCTAAGATAAGCCCATGGTATAAAGAATTCCTCATAACTTAATGCAGGAAATATATTCATAAGCAGGGAATATAATAAATAGCTGTTATCTCTGTGTTAGTTGTTTGCTTTGCTTCCATCAACTTCTGCTGATTTTAGCTAATGTCGCTTACATTACTGATAGTAACAACCAATAGTCATATTTAAATTCAGATGAATATACAAAATGTTTATAATTCCTGTAACCATAATTTGTTTTGATTAAAACAAAGGATTGGAGAAGCTATTTATGGTTATGTTAATCTAACTTTGTCATTGTATGTTGTTACTTTAAAAACATCTGTCATATGTTCACGAAAATCTTCTATATTCTGATAGTCTTTTTCATAGAAGCCATAGGTTGCAGTGGTTGAAGTAAGACCAAAAAAAATCTGTACTCTAACTCCTGCTCCTAGATCATCTCTAGAATCTAAAACATTTTGCAACCGGTATTCGTGACGCAAGATTTTTTGGTAAATAAAGTATATTTTAGGGAGATACTGGATCATGGTTGCAAATAGTATTTAAAGGGGAGATCAAACCTTTACTGTTTGGAGGGGGGGTTAGAAATGAGGCCATCGATCTTGATGGCTATGATTACTCACTGTAACTCTACCAGTACGGAGTATTGATTTACACCATGCCTCCCTGCTAATAATCCCTCAACGGTTTCAAGGCGACCTTCGGAAGCTGTTAACAAAGCGTAGTCTTTCTCTCATTAAACGCATCGACCATTAGTTCCTGCTTTTACTACGTTTTTAATTGAGCGGTTACTAAATCTGTCTGGACGTTCTGTGTTTCTAGAGAATAACTAAAGTTTTGGAAATTGACTTGGTAGCTGACCGTTATTAACGGCGATACATCCGTTTGAGCTGCTGCAACCGCAGCTGTCCAAAAATCAGTTGTTAGATCAGAGGTATCAATTTTTGTAAATTTGCTCAATCTAATTTTGAATTCGTCAGGTATGATGCCGACGTGATGTAAGCCGCGTAAAGTTTGGAGAAATTGACTCAAGGAAGGAGTGTAATGGCCACTGCAATTATCAATCATTAAATCAAAACTCTTGCCATCCTCTTTTTTAACATAAGACAGCCACCCTGCAGATTGCACATCTTTGCCGGATTTAAATTGTGAATGTACAGCGATTCCGTCTCCTACATACATTGCACCGTTTTTCCCGACAGCGTACATATAGCGACCAGAGGCAAGGATTTTTCTCGAATTCTCATAGGACCAGACAGACAGTTTCTCATCAAGTTCAATTTTGAGATTTTGTCGTTCATGCTTTTCAAAAAAACAATAAAGAGCACATATCCCGGCAGTGTTATGTTCATCTTCAATTGCTTTTTCTGGGGTAACTGATGCGAGATTATTTTCTCGTCTATTCTTTCTATATCTCATAAGCCTAGCCTAGTATTAGCTTAAAACTGTTAACTAAAGAGATATAATAAACTTAAATTATTAATGAATTATTAACTTTAATGGCTAAAAATTATAATTTAAAGCTTTTGTTTGAATAGTATTAATAAAAGATAAGATTAAGGTGCGGAAAGAGTGTGATTACGTGAGTCGTTAAGCATGGTTGGCCAGTTATCATAGATTGCAACTAACTCAGTTTTCTGGCTTCTTACTGCTAAATCGTGGGGAGATAGTTTGGAGTTATTGCTGTGAAAGGGGCTTATGTGAGGTAGATGGTCTCTAATGTACTCAGCGATTTCAAGGCAGTTCGATTGTGAAACGCGGATTAAAAGATTATCACCAGCTTTATTGGTTTCTGTAGGATCAACCTGCTTCTCAATAAGGAAGGTGAAAGCTGCGAAATTGCCGTAGAATGCTGCAATAAAAAGTAGATTATCATGCTGACGGTTTTTTATCCTCCAATTGGGGGCAAAACTATCCAGATAGGTTAGAAGTTCAACGTTATTAGTGCTCGTAGCATAAGTCAATATGTTGGAGTGAGTCTGAGCTTCCACTTTTAAAATATCGTAATCTTCACTGAGAGCTTCGATAAGAGTCCTTTGATTATTTAAACTAGCCCCCTTAATGACCGCAGAAAGATTGTCCGTTTGACTATTAGACTTCAAATAGGCACGGGTCAAAGACACAATACCTAATGATCCAATCACATAAGCAGAGCAAAGGGGTATCGGCCACTTCGATTTTAACCGTCTACAATGAAGGTAGATACTTTTTAACCATAGTTTATGATCTTCAAGGAGTTGACAGACATCCTCTGTTAAGCCTGCATATTGGATGAGTTCTTGGCGCCAGAACTTGTTTTGTTGGCACATTTTATTGAAGAAGTGGGATACTTGAGAGAGACGCGTTTTATCTTTAGCATCTAGGAAAGAGGTGTAATATTCATGAGAATCTTTATTAAGACTGGCCAATTGTAACTGGCGATTTGTTAAAAAACGTCTATTGAGTGATCGTTCAAAAGCTTTCAATTGTTTTTCAAAGCCCTTGTTTGGTGCAACCACAGCGCGAATTTTTTTTAAATGATTTAAAGTGATTTGATAGCTAACTGAATTTTGAGGGGTATGTTGTTCCTGTAACAACCAAGCAACGACAAAGCTGGCTGAGCGTGACATCCCTTTTTCACAATGAATTAAAACCCTTGAGTTCGCGCATTTAGTGGTGTTGATTGCATCAAAGACTTGATCGAAAAAAGCAGTGATATCCACTTCTGTTGAGTCTTGGATGGGAATGACTAGATGGCGAATACTTGAGTGTAAAACAGGAGGATTTGGCATTACGCTGATGACAGTAGTAATACCCAATTCCTCTACCAACTCAGGGTTATCCAGTGCAGCAACCCCGGAAAGGTATAAATAATCATTTATTTCACTGGGATATCCGATTTGTTCTTCAAGCAGGTGCATAATGCCTCAATTTTTTTATTCAATACCAGCTGGATTAGTTAACGTAATGTTAATTTTTTGTTGAAAAAAAGCTATTTTAATCCATTTATTGTGTTTTGTCGATGATTTATCTCTAATATTTGCTGATTTACTATAAATAAAAGTCGACCATAACCAAAAAATCTAGAATAATTCTCCTTACCGAAGTAACAAAATATTAAGGTTGATAGTTAATAGTGAGACTGACTACGATAAATTACAGACAGATATAACTAAGTCGTAAACTTAGTCAGGACCATAACTAAAAGAATGAATGTAATATTATTGATATTGGATTAAGGGACATGTTTAGTCTGTTCTTCTTGATTAAGGAGATGTTTCTTACGGTTATCTTCCTCATTATTCAAAATATATTTCATTAGAAAATCAAATTTATCTACAGGAACTATTTTATTATTTCCTATTAAAATCGATTTAATCGATGCTATGTTATTGGCGTCTGGTGTACCATTAAGTTTATTCAGTAGTAATATTATCTCCTCTTTCGGATTCGTAACAAAAAAAGACATTGTAGCTTTCTTCTCTACTTCCTTAAGAACTGCAATGACCTGCTTAGACACGGACTGATCTTTTAGGGTTGTTTTAAGCTCCCAAAACCTAAGGAATAGGGAATAGGAATAGGGGTCAAGTACACACATTCCCTAAATAAGTTATGGAATGTATGTGCTTGACCCATCTTCTTCAGGTCTTTGAGGCTTAGTTATTTCTAAACTAGCTATTTGGTTAAGTTATTTTTTGGATTTTTTTTGATGGCTGTAGGCTTATGCGCCGGAAGTTTTTTAGTTTTAACGCTTTGAACTAAATAAGATGGGTCATCATTTGAGGCTGCGACTTTATGTCGTTTTATCTTTGTGTCTTTGGTGATTTTTTTGATCAATGTACCTTTGGTATTACTCTGTGACGTAGTCCAGCTAACTTTGTCGCCTGCTTTGAGCTTATTATTTGGCTTAGTCATAGTTTACCTTTTCTTGAAATTATAGCTCATCATTAATTTCAACTGGTAAAAGGAAGTTTTGTCTTAGGGTTCATTTTTGAATAGTTTAAGTAAATTTATTTACTCTTCGTAAGCAAGAAAAGTGAACTAATATTATGCAGTTTTAGATTCAATCGTAGAGAATGAATCATCAAACCTAACTTGTCTCTTTAATTTATTAAATGACAGGACATAGTTGCGGGTTTCGCGCGGTAATTTTAGTTCTGCTACAGACTTAGCGTGAGAGTTTTTACGTAGTGCACGGATGACTTTGCCATCACCTGCATTATAAGCAGCTATTGCAAATTCCCAATTGCCAAATTTTTGATAAAGTTTTTTCAAATATAATAAGGCGGCTTTGGTTGAAGCTTGCATTTCAGAGCGTCGACCCGCGGATACGCCATAAAGTCGAGCTGTGCTAGGCATTAATTGCCAAATTCCACTCGCTCCTTTGTACGAAGTTGCATGTGGATTGTATCCGCTCTCAATAATTGGAATAAGCGCTAGTTCGGCAGGAAGCTTGAATTCGGAAGTTTTTTTCAGCACATATTCAAACGTTTTTCGCTTTTGTGTATTGTTTAAAACTTTATGAAGTACGGCTGATTTAGCTGAGCTGTATTTTTCATCTAAGATGTATTGAAAAGTATGAATATTTTTTACAAAAGTAAATTTTGGTTGGTACTCTAGTTTGGTAAGTGGTATCAGTTGAGTCTGACTGATGTATTGATTCGAATAATATCCTCCAAAAATGTTTAAATTTAAGATCTGAAATAATGTGGCAGATAAAACAATTGATATTCCGATATAAAATAATGAAGTATTTCTGCTAATTAGATACCCAAAATTATTTTTCATTGATCGTCCTCATTGTGCTCACTATAAGTTTTCTGGTTCTAAGTGTCTAAACTAATTGTGAAAAATAGATGAAGATATAATTTTCACTATAAGCATCAAGCACTTATCTTTCGTCCACTGAATTCTTATAATTATTTCCTGAGGTTACTGGTAAATCATCTAACACTCGTTATCAGAGTAGTAGGGCATACTTTACACATAAATTGCAACATTTTCAAATCTGTGTGAGTTTGCTAGCTAAGACTAGGAAATATCTCCAATTCGATATACGGCTAGTAGCAGCCAAAAAGTTATAAGTTATTTCTCCATTGTCTAGCTGAAAATGATTTCGTAGTAGCCGACAGCGCTCAAAAATATTGCAGATGGAGCAATCTCAAAATAATTTAGTCGATTGTTTTTTTATGTAGCAAAAATTCATAGGCATGTTGGTGTCTGCGATCCATCATTTTTATTGCGGTTTTTAAGAAAATAAAACCAAATTGTTGCTGAGTATCTACCTTTTCTAAATCAACTACCCCTGAACCAAGAGACTGAATAAAGTCTAAATAAGAAGGTAATTTTCCAATGTCTTCATCAGATAAAATCGGAATATTTTGATTTTCTTTAAAGGGCAATGAAATAAATCCAATGCCGAGATAAATGTAGGTAAATATTCGCATTAAAAAATATTTGGCATTTTCTTCCTCTGTTGCTGCTCTTCCAAGATAACTTTTTAGAAAGAAAGCACATAAATCTTCATTGTAAAAAAAGAACCAATTTGAGCAGTAAGCTAGATCAAAATATAAGCTTTGTGGTGAGGCAGCTTGCCAATCCACAAAAAAATATTTGTCACCATCAAAAAGTACATTCACAGGATTTAAATCACAATGACATGATCTTATATCTTTGGGATCAAATAAAACGTTGGTCATTTTATTTGTTTCTTCCATACTTCTTTTTATTAGATTTGAATTTTTATATTCGGGAGTTAGTCTTTGGTAAGCCAGCTCTAATATCTCGATCACCGATTTCCATTTTGGAAACGAATTTTGTTCATGTAGCTCTCTGATGAGATCTGAAAACTTTTGTATAGTTTCTGGTTGAGCTTCGGGCCGCGGTTTTGATTCAATATATTTCATTAAAACAATGCCCTGATTTGCATCTGTAAAATAAACTGGTGGAGCAATACCTTGCTTAGAAACGGTTTCTAATATCTTATAGCTACGTTGTAAGTCAAAATCTTTATCATTAATATCTTCAAGCTTAACCACATATGATTTATTCTCGACAGTTATTCTATAAACGGGAATGCCAGTTAATCCACCACTTAAGAGATTAACCAATTCCCAATTGCTCATTCCTAATCCTTTTCTGATGGCGAAATTAATTTTGTCTATGTGCTTCGTAGGTAAATCATTTTTTTTCATAATAATACTCGTTATCGCTTAACGAAATTTGCGATTAAATTAACTATTTTGTAAGCAAAATAATCTGGCAATCCATGCCCCAGATTTTCGATTATTTCTAGATGACTATCAGAAATAGATTGCGAGAGTTGTTTGCCATGCTCAATAGAAAATACGGGATCATAGTCACCATGAATAATAAGGCACGGAACATTAAGATTTTTTAATGGCTCTGTTCTAGATTTGGCGCATATCATTGCTAACAAAAGACGCTTAAATCCATTTGAGTCATGTGCACGTGTAAAGGCAGCAACTAATTGTGTCTCTATTTTTTCTTCATCGAAATAATCTGGATGATTATATATTTTAAATAGTTTCAATTTCTTATTAACAGCTGATTCTAATGATTGTTCTTCGGAGTTCATTGATGAAGCAAAAAAATCTAATATTTCTTTTTTTGCTGGTGGCAATCTTGGATCGCCAGATGTGGTAGCGATGCATATTAAACTGAGAACACGACGAGTATAATTTAATGCAACGTACTGAGCGATGATGCCACCCATTGACCCACCCGCGATATGTGCTTTTTTAATTTGTAGTTCGTCCATCAAAGCAATAACATCTGCTGCCATATCTTCGAGTGTATAAGGTGGCT
Source organism: Coxiellaceae bacterium UBA6002 (assembly GCA_002429595.1). Taxonomy (GTDB): domain Bacteria; phylum Pseudomonadota; class Gammaproteobacteria; order UBA6002; family UBA6002; genus UBA6002. The sequence goes on along the minus strand of DJAM01000025.1, from coordinate 9,162 downwards.
TAAATAATTGCCCTTGCTGTATTGAAGTTATTGCCTCATTAAAGTTAGGTACTCCTAATTCATTATAATGGTGTGATAAACCTGAATCTCGATTATCAAATATAACAACAAAAAATCCTTTATCAGCTAAACCATTGGTTAAGATAGGCGACCAATCAATTAATTGTCCCCCAATACCCGTAATTAAAATAATGCATGGGTCGTGAGCATTGCCAAATGTTTCATAATAAATCGGAAATGTTTTATTCATGACTGCCTCCTTGGATTCTCATCCATTTCTTATAAAGACGTTGCCATGCAATTTTATTAATTGGTTTTATCCAATCAAAACCAATTAGCTCCCAATCATGATCTTTGGAATCAAAACCAAGGTTATCTATATAATCAGCATCACAAATAAAAAATTGTTTTTTGAATGGTAATAAAAAGCCACCTTTGGTTTGTTGATATGATTTAGCTTCATCGTAATTAGCAAACCAATGATTTAAAAACCCACCGCGAATGAATGGTAATTGGCATTTCAAATCTGCCCACGAATTAAATCCTTTTTCAGCTGCGATTACAGCAAGTGCATGTTTGCGCTTAATATCTGCATGAATAATTTCTTCTGAATTTAAATCTTTAAATTCTGTCAAACGTTGAAATCGTTTTGCAGCTTTTTGTGAAATCGCAAAATCGTTGGAATATATCGACTTTAATAGGATAGAGGCTTGAATTTTACATTCAGCAACGCTGAAGGATTTATGTGGCTTATTCATATTACACCCTTGTTATCGCTGAATACCCACATTCCAGCTAACAAAAGGTTAATGAATACAATGAATCAATTACTTAACCTAGGGTGAGATCCTCTTTTGTGAGTATAGGCGCCCCTTGAGCCTATACATAGACTAACCTATGGCTATTTATTTGTAAATACCTTTGGGTAAAGATACAGAATTTGTATTTTTATAAGAGAAAAGGTATCCAGCTTTGGCTACGCCAAACCATGTGCGTATTTTGTAGCTTCCAAGTCATAAATAGTTCGTAATTCAACAAGTTTTCCTTCAGCAACTGTTCCTAAGACAGCTTCCCAAATGCTACTACCATTTTTGGTATAATATTGCAAAATGATAGAGAAGTGCCTCCCATCCAACCCTTTAAATTGTAATACTGGATCAAATTTGATGATATTAGAAAGGCTTGCTTTTTTATATTCAGTTGGGTCTAGAAATTTCTCTACAAATTGAGCCTTATTTCTTCCTTTCCAAAAAGGCGAAGTGAATTGAAAATCGTCGGCTAATATAGCAGGATTTAACTTTCCCGTAATTAACCAAGTTTCAGTATGATGTAATAATTCTTCTACAGTAAAATTCATTTCCTTTACTTCCTTAACCCTTCTTTTTTTGACCAATCGATATCTTGTTAAAAGGTGTAGTGATTTCCAAGAATAGGGGTCAAATAGGGTTAAGTATACACATTACCCAAAACTAATTTGGGTAATGTGTATACTTGACCCTGACGGATCCCCACGAAATTCTTCATAAAGATGCCATTTTATATAGTTCATGTTTAAATGTTTTTGTGGGTAAATCTGTCATGGTAATAGTCCTTTGTCTAATTTAAAGAAGTTGATTATATAATATAATATAATATAATCGGTATGAAAAATGGATAGAGACCTGGAAGAGGGATTTAATACATCAAAAATTTGCCCTGGATCTCCGCTGTCCTCTTTATTTGTAAAAGGATATTATTACTTTGTTACTAGCAACTATTCTTTCCTTTTTAATTGCTGCTATATTCGGTTTTTTGATACTCATTTTTATCTTGTCTGATCGATCAGTGCCAAAGCACTTTGTTATTCCTCATGCGATATTTATCATTTTAGGGCTTATTATTCTGATATCCTATATGGTGATTAATAAGTCAATGTCCCCCATCATGAGCTTAGTTTTATTGATTATGGCTGCCTCCGCTAGCTTTAGGATGTTATCAGTTGGTTTAAGAAAAAAAACCATTCCAAAATGGCTACCCATTCTTCATTTCATGGCAGAAATAGTTTCAATCATATTATTAGTCATCGTCTTAAATATCAAAAGTATGCATCACTAAAAGTTGAGTAGTTTATTTTGAATTTTTAAGAGGAGGAAATATCAATGAATAAAGAGGCCATTAAAGCTTTTGATGAGCTTGCAGATCGATATGATAGTTGGTTGATCGCCATGCGGCAGCTTTTAAATCTGAATTAGCAGCCTTAAAAAAAAGTCATTCCTCACTCAGGAAAGGGAGTTGAAATTGGTGTAGGCTCTGGCCGGTTTGCTTCTGCTCTAGGAATCAAAACCGGCGTGGATCCCTCGGTAAAATTGGGAAGTTTAGCACGATCCCGTGGAATTGATATCACCGAAGGAACTGCAGAATCTTTGCCATTTATGGATCAACAATTCGATTATGCTTTATGAACCACGGTATTATGTTTCGTCGAGAAACCCTCTCTAGTGTTGCAGGAAGCGAGCAGAGTGAAACCCAATGGAATTCTTGTTATCGGGATGATTGATCGAGATTCGATACGTGGTCAATGCTATTTATCAGTGAAGCACGAAAGCCCTTTTTATAAACATGCTCACTTTTATTCGGTTGATGATGTCCTTGAGCTATTACATAACGCAGGGTTTAAAGAAAAGAAAATTTATCAAACTATTTTTTCTGAATTAAGGATATTAAAACACCTGACCCTATTAAATCCAGCTATGGTGAAGGTGGTTTTGTGATTATTAGTGCTTCTAAAAGGGACTATATGTAAAAAATCTAAGAAAGCCTATCAATAATCAACTTCGTCAAAGTATCTGGGTCATTGTCTAGTGGAATGGCCTGATAAGAATTATTAAACAGATAATTCGGTTTTTATTGAACCTATTTGGCCAAAATTTCTATTTCTTTTTAGCTGGTGGCTAAAAATGATTGTTGGAACTTCACTAGTACCGTACTTTTAATCGAGGCAAATGTTTTGCTAATGTGCTAAATTTTCAAATTGATAACCATAGTGGTCAATAAACAGGCATTTGTACCTTTTTAGACTCATGGCCTCTGATTATGACCAGCGGAGAAAATGCAGCAAAAACATGGTGCTTACTGGAATTAAACATGCAAGACGATTTGCTTCTCAATGTACAAAATCTGAGTGTGGAATTAGATCATAAATCCATTATTAAAAACCTTTCTTTTATCCTGAAGAAAGGTGATGTCGTCAGTGTCTTAGGCCCTAATGGGGCTGGTAAAACCGTATTACTGAAATGCCTATTAGGTCTTTTACCCTACACAGGGAAAATAACTTGGAAAAATAATATTAAAATTGGCTATGTTCCACAGCGCCTGCCTTTTATCAAAGATATTCCATTAGGAGTCAGCGACTTTTTTGCCTTAAAAAGAATTTCCAATCAAGATATGCGTCAAATAATGCATGCAGTTGGGCTAAATGAGGACTTTATTTCACGAAAGATTGGAGAATTATCATCAGGTCAGTTTCAAAGAATACTGATCGCGTGGAGCCTAGTTGGAAAACCGCAAGTGTTAATGTTTGATGAACCAACAACAGGCATCGATATTGGTGGGGAGGAAACTATTTATAAGCTTCTTACGCGTCTAAAAGAGCAATGGTATGATTCAATGATACTTGTTACTCATGATCTCAATGTGGTTTATGAGTTTTCAACCCATGTTATTTGTTTGAACAAACAAACTGTCTGCAGCGGATCTCCTCACGAGGTGCTCACACCAGAAAGTTTGCGCAGCCTATATGGCAGCCAAGTTAAGTATTATCAACATCACGAATAGCAGTATGGATACTCAATTAATTTTAAGTTTAATCACAGCAATGTTTATTGGCGGAGCATCTGGATATTTAGGCTCGCTCATGCTTAGCAAAAGAATGGCTCTTGTCGCTGGCCCCCTGGGACACTTGAGTCTTCCTGGTATCGCCTTAGCCATTGTGTACGGTTTTAATATTTCATTAGGTGCTTTTCCTTTTATCATGCTGGGAATTTTTTTCATTTGGTTACTTGAATTAAGAACAAAATTGTCAATGGAAGCTTTGACTGCAGTCGTTTTCGCATCGGGAGTTGCAATTGCTTTTTTATTTCTACCAATTGATCAAGCTGAAGTTGCATTGATTGGTGACATTTCTAAAACTAGTTTTTTGGAAATGATTATTTCCATATTTTTTGCCGTTATTCTTCTTTTTGTCGTCAAAATAATTTATCCAAAGATGATTTTGATTAATATTTCGGACGACTTAGCTACAGCAGAAGGAGTAAATGTCAAAAAATGCAACTTTATTTATTTGGTTTTGATCGGCGTGATCGTCTCGTTAGGAGTGAAAATGGTCGGTGGTCTATTAACAGCTGCGCTGGTTTCGATTCCGGCAGCTACAGCAAGAAGCATCAGTCGAAATTTATCACAGTATGCATATGGTTCGTTGATTATTGGTATTTTATCCGCTTGTTTTGGGATCTTGCTTTCTAAACTAATGCAACTTCCGGCCGGGCCATTAATTATTATTGTCAGTACAGTCTTTTTTTTGTTTTCATTGATTTTTAAAGGATAAGTCCTGAGTACTCTGGTGCGCGATTATTGCCATATCCGGTTTCTCAATGTTATCCGGACGGGGCATTTTTTCCATTTTATTCACCCGAACGCTAATCTAAACCCAAACAAAGAAATTTTTCTAAGTAGATCTTTTTGTAAATTTCGTTTCACAATAAATTTTAGGGTTATTGAAGCTAAGCTAAGGGATATCTAAATCTTGAACAAGAATAAAGATTTCTACCTAGGCGTGGAATACTACCGAAAAGGGTCGTTTTTAAATAATTGAAGGGTCAAGAATAAGGGTCCGTCAGTACTTGCCCCCTATTCTATTCGGTGGATGGTTAAAATTCAAAATATAGTTGACTTATAGGTAATAATTATTATTAAATAATGATCATTAATTATCAAAAATAGGCTTTACTTGCATTTTCTAAGCATATAAATAAATTGCAATAAACTATTGAAATACTAATTGGGGATGTTCATGTTCGGAAAAACGAAAGCTGAAATCGCAAAAGATAATAATAACGACAACAAACTAAATCTACTAGCTGGTTTAAATAGAGATATTCTAAATCATCTGTTTTCCTTTTTTGGAAATCGGAAAGATTTACATAAAGTGAGCAGGGTATGTCAAGTTTTCAATACTGTCGCTAAAGCTCGATTGGCCTCTGCCCCTATTTACTATACAGTTGGTCTAAACATAGCTCTGCGAGATCATGACGGCTCAATGGTTAGCAAACGTCAACCCAAAGAGCTTAAAAAAGAAGTTATTGACTCTATATTTAAGCCTGAAAAACTATACCTATTTAAAACCGAAAACGATGCTTTATTGTATGCTAAGGCGACCTATGATGAATCGGATAACTGGATGGGAGATGATATTGCCCATCCAGCAATTTACAAAGTCAAATATCTTGGAGGTCAACCCGCTGCTAATTGGGAAGAACAATCAATCAAACCAAACCGCAGCGGCCCTAATCAAGACCTAGTTATTCAAATACAGAGTTTACAAGTAGCTAATAAAGATATTTTTATCTTAACTGGTCAGCTGAAAATGGAGAATGGCATTTTGCATAATGCTTTCCAAGGGCCAATTATAAATTTTGCCGAGGACGAAGATCTTAACCCTTCCAGCTCAACGTGTACTATATCTTAAATGTAAAATTGCAAATGTCTTAAAAAGAAAAGGGGTCAAGTAAACACATTACCCAAATTAGTTTTGGGTAACATGTGTACTTGATCCCATCTTCTTTTATTAATATATTAAAAAATTTCTTAACTAAAAATTAACGACCTCAGAAAATTGTTCAAAATATGCTAAAAATTGCGTCATTAGAAGCTTAATGTTTACTTTAAAATACTTGTTTGATAATCTTATTAAACGATATTGATAATCAAATATTATTGTCGAAAATGACGATGCTCATGCTTGAACAAATACTCGAAGGCTAACTTTATCTTAATCAATTTTGTGCAACCCGCTATTAAATTATTATGCCAAGAAATAACAAATTCAATTATATCCCAGCTCCAAAATATAACCCTCAGCGTAGTGCTAAATCAGAATTAGCTCATGCAAAAATCAAATGTCCAAGAAAAATATCTAGACATTCTAGAAGTAATGCCACGCATGATTATTTAATGTTATATATAATGAAATGGTGGGATAGGCTCACGATAACTCAGCGTCTTTTATTTATAGCTGCTCTATTAGTACTAATGGCGAGTGGGTGTTTAATCATTTTTAGTCGTTCCAGTAAATATACTGTTAATAAATTAGTGAAAACTTCTGGCTCTTCAGATCTGTATTTTTTTAATACATCGTCCTTAACTAGGGTTCATAAATCAAATAGTTATAACCATCTATCGCCAAAGCTTGATAAGTTATTAATTGATAGTGATCAAAGTTCCATTTTAAAAAATGAAGCACTCAATAATCAAGTGGTTGTAGTTTGCGATAATACAGGGATTTGTCGATCGGAATCTGATTCGGCTAGTAAAGAAGTTAATTCTTCAAATCAAGATCGACCTAATAAACAAAACAATCCTTTGCTAGCTACAGCTGTAAAAGAGAAAATAGTTGCTTCTGATTATGCGCATAAAGATTATCAGCATTCAAATTCCAGTTTAAGCGAGGACAGTGATTTTATTGTTAAGACTGTGGAGGATTTGGCATATAAAAATCATAGAATGAAATGTAAATTACAAACCGTCCTTAAATATTCGCCTCGTTTAAAAATTATAATCACTACTCGTGAAGATCCTACTGCAGGTGATAATCAAAGTGTGGGAGCGCAATTTTATCCAGAAACAAACACAATACAAATTTTTCGCAACACATTTGCCGATATTGCTTTTCCTTCTTTCCTTTTTCACGAATTTCATCATGCTTTTGTATATTATGAGAATTTAAAAGATATTTATTCACTTTTTAGACGGGTTTCACAAATCGATCAGCATACAGCAATACCTTGTTTCGAATATGGAGCCAGCCAAGTAAATTGTGAGATGATCAGTCAAATTTTATATAGTGGATTCCGTAATATAGACAGACTTTTTAAAATTTTGGCTAAATCAAGCGCTAACCTGGATGAAATTGAAGCAAATGATAAAGAATTATATCTTGACGCGATCAAAAATTATAAGCCATTTAGAAGGCGTGAAATCATACCGTCAGGTACCATCCTGTCCATGAAAAAAGACCATTATATTGATGAAAACTTGAATATCACTACTAAGACTGGATTTGTGCGTATCATCATACAAATAGGGCCAAAGAATCGTGACATGTATATTGATAAACTAGAAAAAGTAGGCAACGATTATTACTCAACCCTTGGCCCAGCACGGACTGATGAACAAGAAAAAGCTGCTTTAATTGATTTCGATTATTTCTATGATTGCTACTACCATCAAGATGATGCCACAAAACTGATAGAACGTGATGCATTTATAAACCAACTTTATGAAGAGCATCCTGTTTTGCTAGATTTGCTTTTTCCTGGCCTTCATGAATATCATTCTGAGCGGGCAGGATCGAAATACCAGCGTTGTATGAGGTGATGAGTTGAAAATAGGACTCAAGTACACACATTACCAAATTAGTTTAGGGTAATGTGTGTACCATATCATTACCCACAAGTAGACCCCTTCATCGATCATGAGGAAAAACGATTGCCTGAACTAAAATGACAAGTTTAAGCTATATTTTAAGGCGGAGGTGCCATGAACTCGGCACCCACCGCTGTTTCAAGGTTATCCTTAAGAATCTTATCAATTTCCTTCATAGCGTCAGTATCGAGTGACCAGCCCATGGCTTCATTAATATTTTCTAACTGTGATGGTTTGCGGGCGCCCCAGAGTGCAATGGTATGTCCTTTATCTAATACCCAGCGAACCGCGAGTGCTAACACATTTTTATTGTAGTTTTGCTTTGCGAATGTATCTAACGCTTGCACGGCATTTAAATAAGCTTGAAACAATGGTGGTTGAAATTTGGGGTCGACCTTTCTTAGATCGTCACCTTCAAAATGGGTGTCGAGCTTCATTTTACCTGTCAGTAGACCTCGGCATAATGAGCCATACGCTAATGTGGTGATGTCATTTTTTTCTGTGTACGGCAAAACATTTTTTTCTATTCCACGTTCGAAAAGATTAAAAGGTGGCTGAGAAGTGTGAATTGGTGCAAATTTCAAAAATTCAGTCATTTGTTCAGTAGAAAAATTACTGACGCCAATCGCTCTGATTTTACCTGCTTCAAATAAAGACAACAGTGTTGCTGCTGTTTCACCAAAAGGAACGGAGGTGTCAGGCCAATGGATTTGATAGATGTCGATGTAATCGATGCGTAATCGTTTAAGCGAATCATGAATCTCTTGCTCAATTCTCTTGGAAGAAGAATTACGAACTACTTGTCCTTCGGGCCAATCTAATCCTGCTTTAGTTGCAATGAGAATATCTTCGCGATGACCATATTGCTGCAGAGCCTTCCCGACTATTTCCTCAGAACGTCCAAAGCCATAAACAGGCGCAGTATCGATGATATTTATACCTAAATCCAATGCCTTATGGATGGTTTTGATAGATTCCTGCTCGTCAGTTCCACCCCACATCCAGCCGCCAATGGCCCAAGTGCCAAGACAAATACGAGATGCCGGCTTCATGCCGGATTTAATTTCTAATGTTTCCATAACAGTTCCTTTAATAGATTATATCTGTCCAACCATTTCTAATCTTACATCATCAGTCTTCTTATACAAATTAACTTTTTTAAAATTAAAGAATCCCAATAATGAACAAGCTCCAACTCCTGGAGTATCTACATTTCTACCTATTTCTAAATCTCTTTCGTTTGCAACATTATTTGAACTTGAAAAAGTTTGTAAATAATTTGAAGCTTCGCGGATCATTTTATATTCGAGAAATTTGCTAAATAACAATGCTGCTAATACTCCACCGACAGGCCAAGCTACCACTAAAAAAATAAATAACTCAAAATCTGGTAGTTCGGAAAAAATAATCCAGGAGAATGTAAATGCAAAACTTACTATAAAACCTAACACTAATCCGATTAAACGTAAGCGCTAAATCTTCAAC
>DJAM01000150.1:538-21485 GCA_002429595.1 Coxiellaceae bacterium UBA6002 | reverse complement strand
TATAGCAGGCTTTTTTTTGTCATGTTCAAAGAATATTTAGTAAAGATAATGATTTCTTAAGGTTAGCAATTCAATTAGAATGGAATGCTAACCTTTCTTGCATATTTTATATTAAAAATTAATATTTAAATAGACACGAAGTTAGTGGCAGACTAATATTGACGTCCCTATTTTGAGGATTTGCGTTGCAATGAAATATCTAAAATCCCTTTATTTCTGGATACTCCTAGCCTTCATAAGCGGCTGTGCGTTAGGCGCGTGGAATCCTCAGCTTGGTATAGCGATGGAGCCACTAGGGACCAATTTCATCAAGCTTATTAAGGTTTTCATCGGACCTATCGTATTTTTGACCGTCGCGACCGGCATTGCACAAACTGGCTCTTTAGCAAAACTTGGGAAAGTTGGAATAAAGTCGTTTATTTACTTTGAAATTGTGTCATCGATTGCGCTATTGGTAGGTTGGGCATCTGCTTTGATTATTAAACCGGGTTCAATGATCCATGCCAATATCAATCTTTTAGATAAACAACCAGTGCAACATTTTTTGGAAAGTGCACACAATCTTTCTTTGGTCGATTTCCTGCAAAACATGATACCAACTAGTATTATTGAACCTTTTGCTAAGGGTGATATGTTACAAATTTTAGTGATTGCAATTCTGTTTGGAATTGCGTTGTTAGGAATAGGCGAAGATCGTGCTAAAAATTTAGTTGAGATAATGGAGCGCATCACTAAATGTTTTTTTCACATTATTCGTCTTGTGATGTATCTAGCACCTATTGGTGTCTTTGGAGCCATTGCCTTTACAGTCGGTAAATTTGGCAGTCACTTTCTGTTGCCACTATTAGGATTAATCGGAACATTTTATTTAACCGGCATTATTTTCGTCTTTGGAATTTTAGGCTTTATTGCTAGGATGTCAGGTTTTTCTTTAACCCAGTTTTTGAAATATATTGGTTCTGAAATTTGTCTAGTGTTAGGTACTTCATCAAGTGAATCAGCATTAGCACAATTGCTTACTAAACTCGAAAAATTAGGCTGTCAGAAAAAAACCGTCGGTGTGGTTGTACCCATGGGTTACTCTTTTAATTTAGATGGCACCAATATTTATATTACTCTGTCTGCTCTCTTCATCGCACAGGCACTTGGTATTCACTTATCTTGGATCCAACAATTAGCAATCTTTGCCACTGCCATGTTGTCAAGCAAAGGTGCCGCAGGCGTAACGGGTGCTGGCTTCATCACACTTGCAGCAACACTTGCTATTGTTCCTGCCATTCCTGCAGTTGGAATCGTATTGGTTTTTGGCATTGATCGTTTTATGAGTCAAGCCAGATCTTTAATAAACTTCATTGGCAATGGTGTTGCTTGTCTTGCGATCAGTCGCTGGGAGAATGAACTCTCTGATGACCATATCAAGCAGCTCAGTCAGAAAAGTAGACGGTTCAATACAAAAAATGATTTTTCGATTAATTCTGTCTATCTACAAGAGGAAGAAAAATGAAAAAAAAAATTTGCTTTTTTAGCGCTAAAGATTATGAGAAACAATATTTTAGTAAATATTCTACGCCGCTGATCGAATTTGACTTTCATCAAGAATTACTTTCAGAAGAGACAGTCCACCTTGCTAAAGGCTCGGTTGGTTGTTGTTGCTTTGTGACAGACAATCTCTCGGAATCGATCTTATCAAAGCTAGCAGAAATTGGAATTAAGTTTATTACATTGCGCACTGCAGGTTTTGATCATATTGATCTACCCGCCGCAAGAAAATATCAACTCGCCGTTATGCGGGTCCCAAGATATTCGCCACAATCTGTCGCTGAATTTACGGTTGCATTAATTCTAAGCCTAAGCAGAAATTTAATCAAAGCCTACAAAAATGGAATGAACCACGATTTTCGCTTAGATGAATTAATTGGATTTTCCCTCTCTTCCAAAACCGTTGGGATAATTGGCACGGGGAATATAGGTTCTGCTTTTGCACATATAATTAAAGGCTTTGGCTGTAAAATATTAGCCTATGACATCGTAACTAATAAGGATTGTGAACAGTTAGGTGTTGAATATGTATCTTTCGAGGAATTACTGCGACTTTCAGACATTATTAGCCTTCATTGCCCTCTAAGTACCGACACCCACCATATGATTAATGCACATACATTGGATATGATGAAAGACAATGTGACGTTAATAAATACTGGCCGAGGAGGTCTCATCGATACAACAGCATTAATTTCAGGTTTAAAAAAGGGTAAGATACGCTACGCAGGGCTCGATGTTTATGAAAAAGAGCAAGGATTGTTTTTTTATGACCATTCCCAATCGCAAATCCAAGATCAGGACTTCTTAACGTTACAACGTTCTCCAAATGTTCTAATTACCCCTCATCAGGCTTTTTTAACGGAGGAGTCTTTAGAAGGAATTGCGAAAACGACTATTGATAATATTAATAATTTTTTCGATGGTAAACCAAGTAATCAACTTTGAATTATAAGTTGAGTGTATACCTGGCGACAGCCTCACACTAGTTCTTCTCCACCGAAGGAGGACAAACCAAGATGTTCCTCGCTAGTAATACATGCGACTTTTCCGGACTCGCTATTGGCTTAAAACCATGCCTTTTAAAAAAAGAAATTGCAACTTTGTTTGCACGAAGAGGATCAACAAGTACTATCTTAAATTTGTTGTTAAGATAAAGTTCAATAAACATCTCTAGTGCTTCACTTGCAAATCCTTTACCAATATAGTTACTATCGGCTATGAAAAAATCAATACCGGCCACTTCTTCGAGCGGATATTGTGTGAATAATGGATGAGAATAATCCATTGTCTCAGGCAAATAAGAAACTAAGTGATAGAGCTGGATATAACCGACTGGCTGGTCAACATGGTAAATTAAAAATCCTTGGATATGGGGATCAGTTAAGCGAGGCAAATACTTTGCTTCTAACTTTTCAAAACTATACTTTTCATCCCGCGCATACCATTTCAAAATGTGCGGCAAATGAAACCATTGATGCAACAATACCAAATCTTCATTGTTTAGTTTTTTAAATGTAATTTTTAACTTACTAGCACCCATACCCTTATACTCAGGCCTTATTTCTCACCAATAATCAACGTATAATCACCCAAGGTACTTTCGTACTTAGCTATAATCTCACTAATGGCATTTGATTTGATATCTGCTTCTAATTTTGCAAGACCCTCTTTAAGTTCTTGCTCACTGATTAGTAAATGAAATGTAGAAATGCCATCTCGAACCGCAGGATTTAAATAAATCTCAGGACGATATTTCCCTGCGTGCAAAAAACAATCCTGCAGGTCATTATTAATAAAATAAAGTTGTCGCGAGACTTTTTTAAAGCCAGCGGCTTCGAGATCACTTTTAATTGACTCGTAGCTTCTCATTCTTGCAATATAATTGGCTATCATCGTCGGAAAATAATGATGTAACCAGTAAGTCTCAATTTGTTCAGGTGTTGCTGTGAAGATGACGAAGGAACCAGCCCTAAGTACACGATGCACTTCCGCAAAAGTGCCTGGGTTATCGCCTATATGATGGGTCGCCATTATGCAAATAGCTCCATCAAAGCAATTCATTTCGAAAGGCATCTCTAAAGCAGAACCTTGATAGAAATCTAGATCAGGAAATTTATTACGAGCTTTCTTTAGCATTTCGTCTGAATAATCAAGTCCTGACATTTTGATTCTGTTACTGGCAAGTGAGCCAGTGTAGTTTCCAGAACCGCAGCCAATGTCGAGATAGTGACCGGCAGAGGTAGCATTCATTAGCTTAATAAGTTCTTTGACAAGGCCAGGATCTGCTTTTCTAGTAATATCGTAATTTTGTCCTATGGTGTTATAAACAGCGGATTTCATTATAATTCTCTCTTAAATGTTAAGTTGCGGAAATAATACCACGTTATGGGCAACAATATGAAAGATGAATGAGCGGACCTTCAGTCATTTTTCTTTTCTGTGGTTCCCTCTTTTATCTGTCATCTCCGTGAATATCTGTCGCCTCCGTGAATATCTGTCATTCCCGCCTTCGCGGGAATGACAGATATTCACGGAGATGACAAATAACCTCGATCTAACAGATAACCTCGGTCTAACAGATATCGGTCTGACATATATTCGTATGAATGGCTAGAACTTTAACCCCATCGCAAAGCAATACTACTGGCAAAATCGCCGCCATTTGAAAAAGTACCAATAACCACAATATCGCCTGTTTTTAGAATCTTTTTTTCAATGGCTGACGCCAAAGTGACGGCTACAGATCCTTGAAATAAATTACCATAATATTCAAGCGTATCAAAAACCTGAGTGGGTTTAGCACCCAATCGTTTTCGCCATTCATCAATAAAAAATTGATTTGGTTGATGAGTGATCAATAAGTCTATGTCAGTCATAGTGAGATGCGCTTGTTTTAGGCATTCAGTCACAGCGTAGGGAACAATTTTCATTGCATTCTCTCGAATTTTTTCAATCTTTTCCCCTGTAAAGTTTACTGTTATTGGACCGCAACCCCGCTCCCAGAAATTTAAAAAACGGCCCTCTACGAAATCCGGTTCAAACCGCATAAGACCGTAATTTTCACCGAATGATTTTTCGAAACATCCGAGAATATTTGATTGCTCTTTAGCAACCACTAATGCTGCAGAGGCACCATCGCCAAGCACGTAGGAACGAAATGATTTTTGAAACTCTGGCAAACGAGAAACGAAATTGGTGACTGTTAAGAGCGCAATCCTTTTATAGATACCAGAGTCGATAAACGCTCTTGCAATATTGAGCCCTGTAATGAACGAGGCACAGCTTGTATCAATATTGATTGCAGAAGCATTGTGAGCTCCAACCCTATTTTGTACTGAAGTTGCTATACCAGGCCAATAAGTATCACTAAAAATACAGCTGCAGATAATTAAATCTAAGTCGGAAGCTTTGTAACCAGATTCTTTTAATAATTTTGTTAAGACGATTTCGCCCAATTCTTCAGAAAGATAATCTGGAGAGGCAAATCGTCGCTCACGAACCCCTTTAAAAAAGGCATTATCTTCCAGGTCTGCCTCTTGATTAAAATCACTTTCTTTAAAATTTTGTTCATAAAGTAGTTTATTATCGACCACCCGTTCCGGCATAAAATGTGTGACATGTTCAATATGTGCTCTTTTCATCAGCTACTCCTTCTTCTGCCTATAGGCTTGCAGTAAAGGCAAGAATGGCGGAAATTCGTTTGGATCAAGATTCAGCGACAATACGACTGGCGTTTGAATATCAGCAATAGTTTCTAAACTATTCTTTAATGAATCAAGACTAGAAATATCGTCACTAAATTTCAGCGTCGGAAACATAACACCAAGTGCTTTTCCATAATGAGCCGGCTTAAATAAATTGTAGGTATAATCTCCCTTAAAATATAACTTTTCTCTGGTATAGCACATTGCATGGGAGTTATTATTAAAAATCACAAACACGACTGGTAAGTTATATTCAATCGCAGTATGTAGTTCTAAGCCATTCATCAGAAATGAACCGTCGCCCATAAAAATGAACACTTTCTTCTGCGTTGCAAATGCAGCTCCGATACCAGCGCCAATTGCAAATCCCATACCCCCCATGCCAAGCGCTATTCCATAGTATCCTTGAGATGGAGCTGGTAGATAATGCAAAACAGCAGCACCAGTATTGCCTGCATCGACAAAAACACTAGCGTCTTGTGGAATGTATATTGAAAATAGGTTTAAAATATTGTATGCATTAAATTCGTTAATAGCATCAAATGAAATGGGTGGCAAAAAGTTTAAATCAGTGTTCACATTGTCGTTGCAGATAGATATTTTCGATTCATCGAAACCTTCCGATACATAATCCAAAGCTTGCTTTATATTTGCAACAACTTCCACTTTATTGTGTAGTGTGTCTAAAAACCCGGCGTAAGGAGCCTGGTTATTAATATAGACAATATATTTTTTAGCTAACGTATCCCGGATATCTAAATAGCTTAGCAGTTCAAGCCTCGCGCCAATAATAAAAACAACATCAGCCTGCTCTATCCGCTGCTTAACAGAATCATGCGCTGCCACTCCTGTTACACCTACAAACAATGGATCATAATTATCGAACGCAGATTTAGCATTCGGGGTTACGGCAACATTTGCGTTAAGCTTTTTACTTAAGTCTGCCAGTTCAGCTCTACAGCTGGACTGTAAAACAGCTGATCCTGCAATAATAAAAAATTTAGTCAGATTATTTTCTTTAGCGTAAGAAAGCATTACATCCAAATTAGTTTTATCTTGATCTTGTAGCTCAATCTCCTTGGATGACAATGGCTCGGTTGGTATTACGACATTGTCAATAGAAGATTGCTGTAAAACTTTTCCCAGCAAAAGTACAGACACCCCTTGCGGTTCACTGATAGCACCTTCAGCAGCCGCTTGTAACGATGACATAAGGTCATCAGCGTTACTGATTTTGTTTAGATATTTCGATGCGAGACAGGAGAATAAAGTTACGCCATCGATTGCGCCATCTAAGCCACTCGTATCTTGGAAGACACCCTTGCCTTCAGCTTGACTGACTGGTTGTCCAATGATTGCGAGCACAGAATAGTTAGATGCATAGGCTTCGCCCAGGGCTGGCAAAACATTGAGCGCAGCACCACCTGAAGTAGTCATCACGACACCTAATTGATTTGTTACTTGACTATAACCACAAGCCATACAAGCCGCACAAAACTCACTTTTAGCAACAACACATTTAACTTTTGTTGTACTTCGATGAATACCGTCAAATAAATCTTCAATATTTGCGCCACCAACTCCAAAAACATGAGTCACACCAACCGCTTCAAAATACCTAGCTAAATAATCTACGCTGCGCATTTTAATTTTTGATCCAAGCTGAGCGCATGTTGGTAGCGATATTCCAAAATGCGCTTTAAATTAGTGATCTCAATTTTATGAATCGCATAAAACTGTAACCAAAAATCACCGACCCAATCTCGATCGGTCCTATTGCGCATCTGTTCTATATTTTCTGGAACATTTTTTTGAGAACGATCATAATAGGGATGTTTGCAATTAGTCCAAAGTACAATTGTGCCTGGTTTCCGTATGATAGGCATTGCATCGAGGAATCGAAAAAAATAACGCATCCATAACTCATCGCCTTGGTCCCACGCGCACAGATAATCTACAACACCATTTTCAGGATACGAATCCAAACGTATAAATATCGAGGTGTCATGCCCTAACGCCTCCCTGCCTTTATAAAGGCCACCGCCTAAGTAATTTAAATCGCGTAAACTATATGACCATTCTTCAAGACTATACATGTTCGCAGCATACTCAAAAGCCAATTCAACTGGACAATGGATATATTCTGCCAATTGACAATAAGCACCATACACTTCTTCTAAACTATAAAAGTCTTTGGTCATCTTAGCCATTTCAACTTTAACGTGTTCTAGGCTGTGATCATCACAAGTAAAGCGCCCTGGAACTTCTGCAGCAGGGATGCCGCCAGTTTTTAACTGAGTACGACCTTCATCGGTGACTTTACACATATACAATAACCACTAAAAATTAAATCTTATTTTAAATTATAGTTTCTGCACACCGTTCATGCTCGAGTTAGTCATAAGCTATAAGAATCTAACCCAACTTAATTAGAAAAGCTATAATCGAAATAATACTCTCAATTTTGGTGTTGTTATGGCAATAGTTTCGGTACCAAGCCGTACGGCCTTGGCAAATGCTGAATATCATAATTACTTAATAGAAGGTGAAATAAATGGCTTTCTATCGGAAAAATATGGTTTTTTACCTTCAACATTACCGTTGCAGGTATTTCCTCAAAGTCATCAACTTTGGGATAATGCTGCGAAAGAATTACCTTTATTATTTCAAAGTACGAACATACGAAAATTTTTCGATAAAATGCCTTTATTAAGTGCCAGCCCACAACAATTACCAGATAAATATTTGTGGCGCTGTGCAACCCTACTAGGAATTTTTGCACACGCTTATTATTGGTTAGAACCAGAATCTGTCAAGCGCCTACCCGACAGTATCGAAAAGCCGTGGCAAGAGTGCGCTAAACGACTCAACCGCTCTTTTGCATTTTTAAGTTACGTTGATTTGATCCTATATAATTGGCAATTAGTTAACACGTGCAGAATCGACTTACCTCAACTTGATGATTTAAAACTATTGGTTGAAACAGTCGATAAGCAGGAAGAGCGAATATTTTATTTAACGCAAGTCAGAATGGCGATGGCGAGTGCACCTATCGTTAGTGCTGTCGTTAGAGCACAAGAAGCCGTGCACGAAGAAAATAATGAAGCATTAAAAAAAGAACTTTTTAATATCATTTGTAGCTTAGACGAGATGATTAAGATTTTCACAACGATCAGTCCTAATCCTAACAGTTTAACTTATGTTGATCCTGTCATCTGGGGAAGGTGCGTCGCGCCTTTAGCAGTATCTTTGCAAAAGGATATTAAAGGTCCCAGTGGCACATCAGCCCCCTATTTTGCTTTACTTGATTCATTCTTACTGCGTCGTGAATTCGATTCCTTATATGGACAAGATCAACTCTATTACCGAAACAAACAATTCCCGAAATATGTTTTTGAGTTTATAACTGCTGTAGAAAAAACTTCGGTCAGAAAATATATCAGCGTCGCTAAAAACTCTGAATTAACTGGACTATTTCAGCAGCTTCTAGAAACCTATGCAGGTAAAAATGGTTTGTTAAGTATTCATAAGCACATTGTTTATGGTTATCTTGACACTGCTTTTAAAATCGGACGTTCAATTACTTCAGGTGGTACAGCTGCCCAGAATTCCTATATCACTCGCGATTGGGAAATTATCAGCAACGGTCTAAATAAAGCGCGTTTAGAACGTTATGAAACAGTCGAATCACTCATTCAAAACTGTAACATTAGCGACTCGAAACTATTAACAAAGAATGAAGAAGCGCTTACCAAACAAATAACATTTAATGTTCGCTATAAAGGAATGGTGTATCGACCTGGTGACCGGTTGGCTGTGCTACCACTTAATAGTACGGTTTTGATCAATAAGACACTCAAGCATTTAAAAGCTAAAGGAGATGAAACAATAGTGTTGAGTGAAGAATGGCAGCAAGCATTGATTATTCGGCCTGACTTTTTAAAACCACCGAAAGAAATGCCATTAGCCGAGTTCTTGAGTTATGCGCAAATCAGACCATTAGCGAAAAAAACACTTGAACAACTCTACCGTTTGAGTCTTTGCCAGGAGTTAAAGTCAATTTTAGATAATTATCGAGAAGATTATTTAGAACTTTGGGACTTATTGTTGATGCTAGAACGGCACCATTTTGATATCACGGCTGTTTGGAAAGCAAAACCATGGGAAAAAGGCAACATTTGTCATATAATTCCGCCATTAGATTTTCGACTCTATTCGATTTCATCAGCGCCGCAACATGATTACGACATACCAAGTTTAGACCTAACTATTAAAATGCTTGAATATAAAAATATTGACCAAAATAATGTCGAAATTCAACGCAAAGGAACCGCTTCGAATTTCTTATGTAATCACCAACAATATACCAACCTTAAAGACGTAGCGCTTTATATAGATAAAACCTATCATTTTTCATTACCTGCGGACCCTGATTCGCCCTTAGTGATGTTTGCAGGTGGTGCAGGGATTGCTCCTTTTCGTGGATTTCTTCAAGCAAGAGTCAAAAATGCTAGCAAGAATAATTGGTTGTTTTATAGTATTCACGATTATGGGCAATTTTATTATGACAATGAATTGCTCGAATTATGCAGACAAGGTTTTCTCAAATTATTTTTGATTTTAACCAGTGAACATACTGAGAACACAGCCTTCTCCGATTGGGCGACCCAATTTATCAGCAGAAGAATAGATTTTGCATTGTTACAGCCAGAAACCCAAAAAATTCTGGGTCAACTAATAGATTCTAAACCTCAAGCCTATTTTTATGTTTGCGGTTCTGATCTATTTGCACAAAATGTTTTCGACACTATGAAAGAAATTCTAAGAAATAAAATGCCAAATGGTACAGAATTGGATTCTCAGAAACAAATGGCTTCATTGATTGCAAATAAGCATTTTATGCAGGATCTTTATACGCCATTAAGACCGCTTACTTTTTCGCCTAAACATGAATACCGATACTATCTCCTGTCTGAACTAGTTCTTCATAATAATTCAAACCTAGGCTATTGGACCATTGTAAACAACCAAGTTTATGATATCACTGAATTTCTACAATATCATACTGGAGGAAGCACTATTTTGAAATCTTACGCGGGCATGGATGCCACAAAAGTCTATCAAGGAGTTGAACATCATTTGAACTTATCCATTGATCCAATACTTAATATGTATAAAATTGGTGGCGTCAAGCAACTCAATTTTAATAACAAATGGGGCATTATTTTACGTAATGGCCAACTTGAATACAGCACTTTAGAAGACTATTACAAGATTTGGGTGGGATATTTATTTTTTATCATAGAAATAAACAATAGTTTTAATAACGAACTTAACATGTACCGCTTTCACGGAGATTTTTCCAAGGAAAATATTTATCGGTACATCGAATCATTTGCAGTGACCTTACATAATTTTTACAACAACGCATTTAGAGCCATTATTGATCATGATCTTCAAAATTTGTGGTTAGCAACAATCTGCATCGGAAATCTTGATGAAGCCCTGTCTGTGATGGAAAATAAGTTGAAAAATGTTTTGCCTAACCAAAATGATTTAGATGTTTATCAGGCAGGTGCCGTCTTGCTCAAAATAAAAAAGAATAGTGACCTCACATTAACCGAGAACCAACTATTACTCACAACATTCACTGAAGAATTTTCAAGTCTAATTACATTATTACTTAACAACTTATTCGAACAACTTCGCAATGGAATTTTGGTTTTTGAACAGTATCAAGAACTTACATTGGAAAACGGAATAACCTTACTCAGTAATTTGCTTAAAGAGCTACAAACTACGATCATAAAATCTCATCAGGACGGTGCAGATTTATTAATTCAACTCGCCAAAAAATTTAATTGCGATTAATTTTTGTTTTCAGAGTCATCATTTGCATGAAAGATATGATAACAAATCTCAGCACAAGAGACAGTGCCTAAGAGTTCCTTGGAGCTGACTACCGGTAACCTGCGGATATATCTTGTGACCATAACGGTAGCGGCTTTCAGCAAATCATCACCTGGCTCCAAGGTGATAATATTACGAAGTACATAAGGATCAATGACACGATTGGCGTATTTTTTACCATTTGCTAGAAAAAGGCTAAAAGCTTTCTGGAATTTACCCTCTCTAATCTTAATAATCTCATCCATATTTGGGATTACGGCTCTAATTAAGTCACCTTCAGAAAGCACACCGATAAAATTATTTTGCTCATCAACAACCATTAAATCACTGACTAAATGGGTACTGGCAAGCAATGCCGCCTCATGAATAGTCGCACCGAGCTTAATTTTAATAGGATTTTTATTGATTATATCGCCGATTTTGATCATGGTTTAATTATAGTGTCTAAAAGTTCCAATGAATAGCTGACGTCAAAATAGTTGCAAATGCCCTATCGTCTTTCTATAAATTTAACTAATACATCATGCTTACAATAAGGAACAACGATGTTGATACGACTTAAAAATAAAGCTATTTATATCTGCATGCTGATACTATTACCATTTTGTGCAACAGCTAATGAGACTTACAGCTCAGTTCTTATTAATCAGAGCAACCAGCAGCCTGATACGAATGGTTATAAGCTTATTAAAACTAAAATGTGGCCAAGCTATGGATGTATTATTGATAGTGGTAAAGAAATATTATATCCAGGCGAACGTACGACGTTAAAAATCAAAAACAATAGTCATTGCCAAGAAAGTGGTATTGGCTACTCAATCTATAAAATGTCCGATCAAAAAAATGAGCATTTACTTGGATACTTATCACATCGTTTAGGAGCGGGAAAGTTTAGCATTCAAGTTTCGAGGTTTTGCGAAGGTGAGCAATGTGTGTTTAGAGATCTGAATCCTGAGCAAGATCGAGCCTCTAGTAAATAAAAAGGCTGCTGTCAATTACCTTCAGCTTAATTATAGTTAAATATAATATTTTCATTGATGTTTTAGTTATTTGAAAGTAAAATCCCCCCTCTTTAAAATTAAGCTTGAGGCAGAATATGCAATTCCGAGGCGATATCATTACCCAATTAGGCAAAACCGATAAGATGCTAAAACCCGCGATAAATTCGGGCAATCTGCAATTTTTTCAAACCTTAATGCGCACAAGAATAAAAATAATTGGCAACTCTGCCTTGCATACCGTATTCATAGACGGTGAATTAATAGACCAAACCCCATTTTACGCTGTGGCACTTAGCCCTAATCGACACAAAATAGCGATGCTGACCTGGCTTCTTGAAGCAGGTGCAGATGTCAATGCGAAGAGTGGTTTTGGAAAATTTGATAGTTTGTCGGAAACTCCGCTCTTAGCAGCAGCATATTGGGGGCTTTTTGACGTTTTTAAGTTTTTAATCGAAAGCGGCAAAGTTGATCTTGACCATCCTGCTCAAACACCAACCAAATTACTTTATACTGCTAATTTTAATCGACTACCTAATGATAGGCTACCGAACGAAACCCAAGAACATAAGAAAATTAGTGCCTATCTCATTGCCCGATACTTAATTTCCCCATGGGATATAGTTTCATATACCCAAGGCCAATTAAAACCCTTAATAGAAGAAGTCGCTTTAAATGATGCAGATGATATTACTATGTTGAAAGAATTTATTGAAGTATGCAATGAAGCTGGTCTTCTGGTTGACCTTAGTACTCAAGTTAAAATTCCAAATCCTACCTCTGAAGAACCAGAATATAGTCTTCCCTTACTAGCGGCGGTACTATTAGCGGGAACATTTAAGGTAGCCGAATATCTGATCAACACATTGAGGCTCGATCTTAACAAAAAAATTGAGCAGGGTGAGTGGCTCTTTGGTTCCCCAATTGATTTGTTCAAATCAAGAGTAACCAATTTTATTTCTGTTTATCAAGATACTGATGAGCAAGAGGAAGAATTAGAAGCAATCATAAGAATAGCCAGTTTACTTTTAGATAAAGACGATTTCTTAAAAGGGAAGACAACTAATTCGTTACAACAACGGGTATCATATCTATCCTATATTCTCGTGGATTTAATCGCTGACTTTAATGAGAACAAGAGCTGCCAACTCGCGAAAATAATGACAGTCATGGATATACTCTCAAAAGCTTATCCGGAACTACAATGGGCGAACTACAATGAAAGCTGCTCGATAATATGCAGCAACCATAAACCTTATGTAGAGGCCAAACGTATTTTTGATGATATTCTCGAACTCGACCCGAACACTGATTCGCCCTATACATTAGAAGAAGAAAATAACGAGTATTACATTGCTGTGGAAGTAGACAAACTGAATTTTAATTCTTTAAGTTTTATTTTGCTCAGTCGTTCTGTCACATCTAGAGTGAACTGGTTTTCTTCTACTTCTGCTCCGGCTGCAGCTGTGACTTTTCATGGTGAATCGAGAGTGACCGTGTCTGAAAAGGTGACCGATGAGGAAGAGCAGCTCGAAGCACGAGAAAATAATCTGATGTAGCTTAATTTGAGCAATTACGCTGCTTTAGCTTCAGTCTCAAGTCGTTTTGAGATAATGCTCAAAGATTCTAAGTTTCTTAGGACATCGAAGTGATTACCTGGAATAGCGATATTTTCAATATCGTTATGGGGAGTGTTAAAACTTCGAACATTAGAGCTATCTTTAGCGGAGAAGGATACTATTTTTTCGCGATAAACTTTAGGTGTATAGTTTAGCACCGCGTAAAAATTGGCTCGATAGACTTCATAGAAATTTACAAATTGTTCAGCATCGATACCACCTGAAAGCAACTGGTGACGTTTCATGTATAAGATTAATTTCATGATTGGAAAACGTGTTTCTCCCATTGTGGAAAGATCGTGTTTTAACATACCGATAAATTTTTTAAAATGACGCGGATCAACTCCTTCTTGTTTCTTCATCATATAAGAAATGACTAAGGCAACAAAATACGAAGAGCCATTGTATTTCAATAAAAACAAGAATAGCTTAATTTTCCAAGACATCACTTTAATTTGTTTATCTCCTAAAGTATCCTCAATCAGCTTGGTCAAATAATAGAAGAATAATTTCTCATTCATTGATTCTGGCTGCGGCATGCTCAATGGATCTTCGACATCGATTAAATGGACAAACGACACTCTTTCGCCCATCGCTTTTAACTGCACGGCCATTTCAAACGCAATCAAGCCACCCATCGACCAACCGACGAGTTTATAAGGGCCACGATCTTGTACAGTTTTAATTCGTTTAATGTAGTGAGTTGCCATTTCTTCTATCGAATGACTTGGAAGCGCTTCACCTTCTAACCCTGATGCTTGAATACCATATAATCGATATTTTGTTTCCAGTAAATTAGCCAACTTGGCATAAGCAAAGACATTACCAGCAACTGGATGGATACAGAAGATTGTCTCTTGCTGTTGACTCTTATTAAGTTGAATTATGACACCTAATTCTTTGGCTTGCGCTCTGTGATTTACAAAACTGGTCAGAAATTCCTGATACAGTGTGACCAACTGTTTAATAGAACTTTCATCAATATAACGCCGATCGTAATTAAAAGTTAAACGTAGTGAACCGTTAAATACATAACCATTAATTTCTACAGGATGATGACTCTTATTTCGGTCCGATTGGGTACTAAACGGCTCATCTGTCAACAAAAAGAAATCGGTTTCTTGACTGTTAATTTTACCTAGATAATTGAAAATGATTGGCACATTATCCAGCGATGCCAATTGTTGTTTAATTTTTTGATCAGCAACCAAGTAACGTAAAATTCCGTAGCCAAAACCTTTATTAGGAACAGATTGTAATTGCTTATTAACAAAATTAATTGTCTCTAAAATATCCAAATTTTCTTCCGGCAGTTTCAGTAAAGCGGGGTAGAATGAAGTAAACCAGCCTACAGTTCGACTAATATCGATATCTTTGAAGAGATTTTCACGCCCATGCGTTTCAAGATGTAGTAATAATTCTGTCTCACCCGTCAATTTTTGATAAGCCTGTAGCAGCACTGTCAATAATATAGTCTCAGTTGGAATCGACTTCGACTCTTTGCTGCGTGCGCAAAGCAAGTTCTGAGTTTGACTCTTTGGTAGAGTTAGCTCTAGCTTAGATCGAGTCTTGCCTTCGCTATTCTGAGGTTGTTTCGAAGTGATGGGCTTGTTGGGTGATTTGATTGCTAACCAGTAGTCTTTCTCCTTCAATAGTTGCTCACTGCGTGCATATTCCTGTAGTTTTAAACTCCAATCCTTAAATGTATTGATTTCAGACGGAAGCTCAATGACATTACCATTTATGAAATTTTCAAATGCGAAAGTAATTTCATTTAATAAAATATGCCATGAAATGCCATCTATAACGAGATGGTGAACCACCATGATCATTTTGGTTAGATCTTGATTTTTGTCGTGGACCAATGCGATTTGGCAAAGTGGTCCGTCATTAATATTAAGAGCAGCTACCAGTTGCTCGACTACCTCATTTAAAGAACTTTCTGATAATCGGTCATATACAATTTCCAAAGGCTGTATGGTTGTCTTTTTCGTATAAAATTGCTTGAGCACACCATCTTTTTGTTGAAAGCGCGTATGAAATGATGGGTGTTTTGAAATTACGTTATCTAAAACCGATTTAAGTACGGCTAAATCAACATTTGACTTAATTGAGAGTATTACACCTTGGGTCCAAGCATGTGGCACCATCAGATCTTGCTCCATAAACCAATGCTGAATCGGAGTGAGCGGTATCTCTCCGGTGGTTGCAGGAGAATGTTTATCAGCGTGGACACTTGAGATAGTTACGATCGAAGCTAACTCTTTGACTGTAGGACATTTAATAAGATCTTGTACGGTGAAATGAATATTTTGTTCATTCGCCAACATTGTCAAATGAATACTAAGTATAGAATCACCGCCAACTTCAAAAAAATTATCATAGATATCGACATCATCGTGTTGCAGAATCTTTCTAAATATCAATAGCAATTTTTCTTCGACTTCGTTTAATTCATTTACACCCTTGGTAGCAACTTTAGCCGTAAAATCGACAGCTGGTAAAGCACGGTAGTCTATCTTGCCATTGGTATTAATTGGAAATTTGTCCAACAAAACATAATTATTTGGCAGCATATGAGTTGGCAAATGATTAGCTAAGTGATTCTTGATATCTTCTACATTAATGGATGGCTTATTTTCTAAAATCAGATAAGCAATGATTCTCGTCAGAGATTCCTTTCTTTCTATCACAACAACCGCTTCTTTAATTTGTGGGTGTTCTAGCAGTTTTACTTCGATTTCACCTAACTCCACTCGCATACCACGGATTTTCACCTGATTATCAATACGGCCACTATATTCAATCACCCCTTCGGGCAACCATCTGACCAGATCACCCGTCCGATACATTTTCTCAGTAGCATCTTGTGCAAATGGATTTGGAACAAACTTTGAACTGGTTAAATGTGCTCTATTTAAATAGCCCATAGCGACTCCTTTACCCCCAATATAAAGTTCACCAATGACGCCAATCGGCACTGGTGATAAATCTTGGTTTAAAACATAATATTTATCATTAGGCAAAGGCGCACCGATTGGGACATTGGCTTTTTTCCAATCATTCGCAAGAAATATCGAACTAACCACCGTACATTCCGTAGGCCCATAACCATTCCAAACCATCGCATTTTTCATTATCTTTTTTGTGCGGCTAACAAGATCTAACTTCAAGGCTTCACCACCAATAAGTACATCATGAATTGTGTTAAAATTTGCTTCATTTGCGCCAAGCAGTAAGGTGCTTAACTGAGTGGGTGTCATGAAAAAACTCGTTATTTTCTGGCTATGAATAAATTTTTCTAAAGACTTGACATCCCAAACGCGCATATCCTCCTCACGCGGTATTAAGCAAGTGCCACCTTTTATTAAAGGATGCCACAACGACATGACACTAGCATCAAAGGTAAAGTTACTGATATGAAGTACGCGCTCCACTGAAATAGAAGTCTGCGCCAGGTTGTATAGTCTTTGACTTACATTGTTATGAGTAATTAAGACCCCTTTTGGCTTTCCCGTTGAACCTGAAGTGTATATGACATAGGCAAGCGCATCTCCTTCTTCCTCTACTATGGAATGAAAATTTTCATCGTTTAATCTCATACTGCTCTCTTGTAGCGCATTCAGCGTAAGGACACGAGAATGTTGAGCCGCAGGCAAATCTTGGAGAGAAGCTCCAATAATCAATTTGCAATTACTATCTTCAATAAGATCATTTAAACGACTTTCGGGATAGCGAATGTCAAGATATAGGTAAGCACCTTGAGCTTTCAAGACTGCTAAAAGACAGGCGATCATTTCTGCAGAACGTTCAAGATGAATACCGACAATGTCATTTGCCTTTACACCTTTTGAGCGTAAATAGTGAGCATAGCGATTGGCCTCGCTATTAAGTTCAGCGTAACTAACTGCATGATCCTCAAATACTAATGCAGGATGATCTGGAGTAATTTTGGCTTGTGCTTCGAATAACTTATGTAATGTTCGATAATCTGGTGCCGGAGAATCCGTAGCATTCCAATCATAAATGAGTTCGTGAAAATCATTTTTATCCAACAATGATATCTTACCCACTAAGCTTTCTTTCTTACTTAACATGAATTTTATTAATCTTCTAAAATGTTTCGTCATTCGTTTAATTGTGTCTGGCTCTAGAAGCAAAGCATCATAAGCAAGCACCACTTGATATTGATTATTAAAGGGTATGACCTCCATCGTGAGACTATAATCCAATTGGCCAGATTCACTCCAATAAGGAGTAATAGAAAGATTTGGCGCACTCAGATTGAATTGAAACTCATTTTGCATAATAAACATTGTCTGAATCAAGGACTGGCCATCGACGTCACGCTCTATGCTTAACGCTGAAATCAATTCAGGCAAAGGAACATCTTGAAACTTATAAACAACCTGAAGCATATTGCCATTATTTTGGAGCAGCTCACTTATCGATATTGTTTGATTTGCGAAGACTCTAATAGGCAGTGTGTTAACAAAGAATCCAATTAATTGCGAGGCTTCAGCTTTAGTTCGCCCACTAGTCGGTATGCCTATGACGAAATCGTTTTGATTTGTATACTGAGTTAGTAATAGCTGGTAGGCAGTTAATAAAAATACGAATGGCGTGATGCTATTTTGTTTGCAATATTGTTCCATTTGCGCTGAAATACGTGGCGTTAAGTTGAAACGTAAACGATGAATGGCAGGTTCCTCATCTACCTTCGATCTAACATTATCATAAGGAAGCTGTAGATTTGTTGAAACATTAGCAAGATATTTTGTCCAAAATTCCAATGTTGATTTTTTCAAGTTCCCTGCAAAACGCTCTTGTTGCCAATGAGCAAAATCATAAAACTGGATCGGTAATGCTGGCATATTTACAGTCTTATCTTCGACACTAGCCCCATAAATTTGGAGCATTTCTCGAAAGAAGATAAACATTGAAGTCCCATCAAAAATAATATGATGCATTGCTGCTAAGAAAATAAAATCATTAGGTGCAAGCTGGATCAATAAAAATCGAATTAAGGGCCCCCTATTAAAATCGTAGGGCTGATTAGATTTAGCCTGAAGCAAAGATTTAATTTTGCGATCTTGCTGTTCGTCGGGCTTCGATGACAGATCAACAATAGGCAACTCGACTACGAGATCTTCAATTATTTTTGGACGTGCACTACTTATTACTGTTCTTAAAATTTCGTGCCTAGTTAACATAGCTTGCAGTGCCAATCGAAATTTATCAATCGACAGATTACCTCGGAGTCGAAATGCACCAGCAATATTATAAGCTTTTGACTCAGGATGCATCATGTGTAAATAATAAAGGCGCAATTGCCCTGACGATAAATTTTTCGCAACTAACTCATTTTTAGTGGTGAGAATTTTATCAGCCGATGTGTATTGTTTTTTTATGGCGTGCTTAACAAACTGGTCAATATTTGGATATTCGAAGGCAATTAAGGGATCAATCTCTAAATCATATTGTTCACTTAAAGCTTGGGTAAATTCGACAATGGCGATTGAATCGAACCCTTGTTCAATAAAGGTTAGCTTTGGATCGATCTCTCGGTGCACATGATTTTCAATCCACTGCGTTGCCCATTTGAGAGCGTCGTCTTGCAAAGTATTATTTTGATCATTAGAAACGGAAAAAGCTGGAGCTTGCCACTGATGCCTAACATGAAGAAGATTACTCAAGAAAGCAGATTTGGTAGGTTGACGCCTAACTTTGCCACTCGTTGTTTTGAGTAGTGTTTTCGCCTCAATAAAGACAATAGCTGCAACAGGAATTTCATATTCGTTAGCAATGTTTCGACAAATTGCGTTAACCATGTCGGGCCAATCCTGCTCGGTCGAATCAAGATTGACTTCACACACGATGGTTAAATTTTCAAGATCATTATTTTCAATAGAAAAAGCAGCGCACCCGCCCAAACGAATTTTGTCATGCGAACGCTCAACCAACAGCTCAATGTCCTGCGGATAGAAATTTCGGCCATGAATGATGATGACGTCCTTTAAACGCCCTGTGACATACAAATCATTTTCATAGATGAAGCCCAAGTCACCTGTTCGCAAATAATTTAATTTTTGATCATCTCCTTTAATGTGCGCCTGGAATGTTTTTTTTGTTAGCGACTCTTTTTCCCAGTAACCTTTGGCAACACTCTCACTTTGTACCCAAATTTCCCCAATCTCATTATCCCTAGCGATATTCTTTGTGTGAGGATTAACAATTTTGACGTTTTGAAAACAGCGGCCACAACTGACTAACGCTTTAACGTTTTTATTATCGTTTTCTTGCAAGTGGAATTTATGCTTTTCTAATTCTGCGTAGGAAACATTCACGGTTTTGGTGTCAGCACAGCCACTCACAAATAAAGTCGCTTCAGCCAAACCATAGGAGGGATGAAACGCCTCTCTCTTAAATCCTACTTCCTTAAATGCTTGATAAAAATGTTCCAATGTTGTCGCATGAATCGGCTCAGCGCCATTGATCAGTATTCGTAGCGAACTTAAGTTTAACGTTTTTTTCTGTTCAGAGGTAATTTTACGGATACAGTATTCAAAACTAAAATTAGGTGCGACAGTGATCGTTACTCTATAATCTGTAATTATTTTCAACCACTGGAGTGGATTTCTTAGAAACTTAATAGGGGACATTAAAATCGCAGTGTAGCCCACAAAAAACGGTATCAGTATTGCTCCAATCAAGCCCATATCATGATAAGGCGGTAACCAACTAGTACCGATATCACTCTCTCCCATGTTGCTGATTCGGCTCATAATATCCAGGTTATGAAGCAAATTGCCATGACTTACCATAACACCTTTTGGATGAGAAGTAGAACCCGATGAATATTGCAGAAAAGCTAACGAATCACCATCAATGTCAGGCAACGTTAATTTAATGTTTGGATCTAGCTTAATGTTATCAGTAGTTACCAGGGATAAGAATTCATCCCATGCGCCTAAAGTAATATATTTTTCAAAGGAATTGTGAATAATTTTACCAATAAAAGGCAAGGAAGTAGTTTTTTTCAGAAACCGTAATTTTTTAATTTTTTTCTTTAATTCACGTGTTGTTAAAATCAAAGAGGGCTTAGCATCTTCAACAATTAATTGTAATTTCTCAACTAACCGACTATTTAATGGCGGATAAACCAATACCGCCA
>DJAM01000150.1:0-419 GCA_002429595.1 Coxiellaceae bacterium UBA6002 | reverse complement strand
AACCAATACCGCCACTACCCCGGCATAGAGACAACCATAAAATGCCGTAATTAAATCAATTCCAGGTGGATAAATTAATAAGACACGATCGCCCTTTTTTACCTTTTTATCTTGCAGGACCTTCGCAATATTTTTTGCGATCACGCGTGTTTTATCGAAAGACAGATACTGAAAGTTAGCCTCACCATCTTTTGCAGAATCTTTGAGAAATTTATAGGCTGTCTTTTTTCCTTGTAACGTTCCCCTATTTTCTAACACCTCAATTAATGTTTTGCACAAAATACTTGTGGAAGGTAAATAAATATTATTCATAAACCCTTTCAGTGATTTTTATTACACGATATCTGTAAGTATAGACAATTTTTCTAGGGGTTAGTGTTTGTGGGTTTTAAAGTGGTATTAAAGTTGCTTTTTACTTT
>DJAM01000019.1 GCA_002429595.1 Coxiellaceae bacterium UBA6002 | reverse complement strand
CCTGCGCGGGAATGACAATAAGCGCAGGGAATGACAATCATGGTCGGGAATGACAATGAAGCTTGAGAATGACAGGAAGCGCTTTATTTGATCTTCCTATAAGGCAAATAGTGCGGCTCCCAGCGTATATCATCAATTAATTGCGTGATAGGAATACTCGTATCTACTTGAGCTACACCTTCTTTGATGCCTTGTTTTGCCACTGCAATTGCAATTTGTCGCGAAAGATCAGCTGCTTCATCGAAGCTAGGTAATAAAGGATCTTTGGGGTCATGGAGAACAGGGGAGCAGGCTACGGTTTTTTGACAAGCAGCCCAAAGCATTTCGTCGGATAAATGTTTGGCCTTGATGGCTAAAACACCCACGCCTATGCCTGGGTAAACCAACG
This sequence comes from Coxiellaceae bacterium UBA6002, assembly GCA_002429595.1. Taxonomy (GTDB): domain Bacteria; phylum Pseudomonadota; class Gammaproteobacteria; order UBA6002; family UBA6002; genus UBA6002. The sequence continues at coordinate 16,607 of DJAM01000019.1, read as the reverse complement.
CATTATTACATTGAGCGATAGTAATTTCTTTACCCTCATATTTGACGGGTGGAAAAGGGCTACCGGTTGCAATCAGGGCTCGTCCCTCGGTCCAGCGAATTAAATCAGCTGGGGCGGCTTCTGATTTTTCGGTTGGATTTGATAGTGGAAAAATAATAGGTCTATCAACATGCTTGGCCATTTCTTTCACGATGGTTTCGGTAAATGCGCCATAGGATGTCGAAGTTCCGATTAAGACTGTAGGATGAGCGTTACGCACAACATCCTCTAAGCTTGTGTAATTGGGTTGAATTCGAGTCCAGTTGCTGACTTCTTCTGCAGAACGGGCGTAGCGTTTTTGTTCTGGCGATAGTGTTAATGAATTTTCAGTGAGTAAACCAGAGCGGTCTAACAAATAGAAAGACTTGCGAGCTTGTTCATCATCAATGCCTTCACGACGCATGGCATCACAAATTTGATCGGCAATTCCGACCCCGGCTGTTCCTGCACCGAAGATGACGATGCCTTGTTTCGCTAAATCACCGTCGTTGGCTTTGATAGCAGCTAAGAGGGCAGCCACTGTGACGACTCCCGTTCCTTGAATATCATCGTTAAAAGTACAGATTTGCTCTCGATATCGATTTAAATTGCGACGAGCATTTTTTCGACCAAAATCTTCCCAGTGAAGAAACACATTTGGAAATTTTTCTTTAACGGCAGCGATGAATTTATCGATAAATTCTTCATAATCTGGTCCGGAGATTCTTGGGCTGCGCCAACCTAAGTAGAGCGGATCATCGAGTAATGCCTGATTGTTGGTGCCGACATCTAGTAAAATTGGCAAAGTCTTAAGTGGGTTAATGTCAGCGGCGATGGTGTAAACCATTAGCTTTGCGATTGGAATATCCATAGCGCCCACACCTTGGTCACCAATGCCAAGGACGCCTTCACCGTCACTGACTACGATTAAGTCAATTTCTGGGTTCGTTCGGTTATCTAAAATTTCCAGGATGTTGTCTTTATCAAGATATGAAATATAAATACCGCGTGGTTGTCGAAATTGCCGGCTATATTCAACCACAGCTGTTCCTACAATCGGGGTATAAATGACCGGTAACATCTCGGTGATGTGGTTTTGGATCAACTTATAAAAAAGAACTTGGTTAGTGCCGTGTAAATTACGCAGATAAATATTTTTTTGTAAAAGCGAATCGAAAGAACGGTATTGTAGATATGCACGCATTGCTTGTTCATCTAATTCTTCAACTCTGGCAGGAAGCTTGCCAAGTAAGCCAAATTCATGACGTTCTTCAAGCGTAAACGCGGTGCCTTTATTCAGTTCAGCAATAGTCAAAAGGGGTTTGCCGGTTAGATTGGTTTCCAACCATTTTTCATTCTTCCCTTCTTTTTTAATTTGATAATTCAACATTCAGTCATTGCTCCAAGATTTTTAACCATCCTAGCTTTAATTAATAGGGATCGTTTGAGTTTAGAGGTTTGAGAGGCTTATGTTTTGCAGATTCATGGCGTGCGATTCTATCCGTATCGATGTAGCGATCTGTAATCGTTGCATTTTCATGGCCAGCATCATCGCGAACATGCTCTCGTGGCCTATGTTCCACATCGGCAGAGATTGCGGTGTGTCTTAGCCAATGGACCGTAGCAACTGCTAGATCTTGAGCCTCATCGTGTTTGCTAGCTTCACGAAGTTTATTTATTGCCTTATCGAAGCAGATTTGCACTAAGTTTCTAATCTGACGTGTGCCAAGGCCGCCTCGACCTCTTTCTTTATGTAATAAAGGGGTGTTTTCTCCTCTGCTAGGTAGTGGAGTCAATCCTCTACTTAATCGATAACGCTTTAACGCCTCTAACATGGCGTTTGGGACCGCAACATCCCGTACTTTATTGCCTTTCCCGACAGTTGTAAACCACCAACGATCATGTTTATCTGGGCTAAAATCGCCCATCTTGGGCACTCTTCCAGGCGTATCTGCCAATTCCGAAATTCTAAGACCCAGTAGATAAAATGCACACATCATAAACAAATATCGTTCAAAATCGGAATCATGGTTGGCTTGAGCTTCGATAGCATTAATGACAAAGTCCCATTGTGTATTACTTAATTTACGCGTCACTTTTTGTGATTGTTGTCGCTGCAAAAAACGATTTTTCTGTCTGATCAATTGCACTGGGTTGACTTCTAAATAACCTTCCTGCTGTAAAAAAGTAAAGTAGGTGCTTAGCACAGCAAAGAGCGCTTGAATGGACTTATTAGTAAGCTCGTACTCATCAGTATCAGGCTTGACCCCTTGTTTATGTAATGCTTTAGAAATGCGTACTACGAAAGGGCGCCAGGCTGGATTCTGTTGTCGTAACCCCTCACGGTCGATAAAACGCGGCACATTTTTAATAGCAATCCATTCTCGAGGCGGCTGTTGGATAAATTCTAAAAAGAGCCGTATATCATTCCGATCGATTACTTTGATTGATTTTTTGCTAATCAGCCAGCTCCATTGGAGAAAGCGTTCTACTTCTCTGCGGTATGCGTTGAAGGTATCTAGTGAGCCCGCGTAGCTGCGGAGGAACTCTAAAGTAAGTTCGTATTGTTCTTGGATATTTTCGATTTTTAGTGTTTCGAGATAGGTGGCGATAATTGGATTGAGATCTTCGTCTAGGGCTTCGATGGTGTCGAATAGTGGTTTAGGAATAATTTTGCTAGAAGTTTTTTTCATTGAGCACTGCCAAGCTAAACCAGGTATTATAAAGTGGTTAGGTGATATTGCTAGATGTATTGTTTCTTTATGATTCGGGAATAGGAACGGGAGCGGGAACGGGAACGAAAAAAATTGCGGCACTTCTTAGATCGTTCCCGCTCCCGTTCCTATTCCCGAATCATACAGACAATAAACCACCCCAAAGGAGACCAACAAAACATGAGCCAATCCGATATCTTCATGTCAGACCACCTTTATCGTTATTGCCTAGAAAACTCCCTAAGGGAACACCCAGTCCTAGCCGAACTTCGCGAAGAAACCTCAAAAATGAGCAATTACAAGATGCAAATCGGTCCCGATGAAGGCCAATTTTTGGCGCTACTGGTCAAACTCATTGGAGCGAAAAAAACGTTGGATATCGGTGTATTTACGGGTTATAGCGCCTTAGCGGTTGCCTTAGCATTGCCAGAACAAGGGCAGGTTATTGGGTGTGATATTAATGAAGAATGGACTGGTACCGCAAAGAAATATTGGCAGAAAGCGGGGGTTGCGAACAAAATCCAATTAAGAATCGGTCAAGCGAGTGACACTTTAGAAAATTTGTTGCGCGAAGGTTATGAAAACAGTTTTGACTTCATCTTTATTGATGCGGATAAAAAAAATTACCCTACTTATTATGAACTTTCTTTGAAATTACTCATGCCGGGTGGCTTGATTGCTGTTGATAATGTCTTTCAGAGTGGGCGTGTAGCAGATCTCAATATCAATGATGGCAATACCGTGGCTATTAGAGGGTTTAACCGAAAATTGCATTCTGACGACAGAGTTGAATTGGCAATGATTCCCATTGCTGATGGGCTGACTTTAATTAGAAAGCTGCCTTAATGACTGTGAGTGCGGCGATTACGTACTTTTTTTAATATGTCGGCTAAGGTATTTGGGTTTTTGTCGGAAGGATGATCTTGAGGAACAGGTTCTTGCTGATTCTCTTGCTCATCAGTTTGACTAATCGTTGGTTCGGCAGATTTTTCTGACTCTTCAGTTTTGGTATCAGGAGTTTCGTTCACCACAGGAGATAAATAGTACTCACGACCATCGTCAATCCCAACAGCGCCTTCTTTCCAAGGTAAGTGATGGTATGGTGCTTTTTCTGAGAGCGAAAAGAATGGATATTTGATGATGTCAAAATAGGGTGAGTAATCAAAATCGCTTGGTGTGTATAAACGAGTATTGCGTTGAATTAGCTCAATGCCATTTTCATCATCTTGTTTGACAATTGGTAGAATTGGAAAGTTAACCGAGCGAAAAGCATCTGCAATCATTGATGAACAAATATCATAAAGTGCTTGAGAACCTTTACTGTCAAATAATACCGAATGCCAACGTCGCAGATAGCCCCATGGTAAGAGAAAACGCCACATGTCAAACACTTGGCGCAAGTGATACTTTCCGCCTAATCGACTGACTGCATAACGGATAATTTCTTGCGCATCATGTCGTGATAATCCTTGCGGTCGGCAAATACGCAAATGATCATGCCGATAAAAAGAAAGTGGCGTGACAATTGTTCCTTTGCCAATCATGCTTTCAATCACGAGTTGGCTATCGGATGAGCCGCTGAAATGTTCACGTATTTTTCGTCGCAGATCTGGGTCGTCGATATCATATAAACGACCGATATACAGTGCGGCATGAGACCAAGGACTTTGGGTCGTCTTTTTTACCCAACGGCTGATTCGATTACGACCTTCGACGAGTAATACATCGCCTGGTCGAATTTCATAGCGGATTCTTTCGAAATCACAGAGGTATGCGCGGCGCGGGGGTTCCATGCGGGTTAACCATCGACCCAGCTTATTAACGGCCCAATCACCTAAAGAAAACTTCATGTCTCTACGCTACTCCGTTATTTTTTTAGCCAGTTGACTGGCTAATCCTATGTATTTAGACGGTGTCAGTTGAGATAGCTCAACTTTAACCTCTTCTGGTAAGTGTAGACTTTGGATGAACTTGCGTAAAGTTTCTTCGTCTATTCGCTGACCGCGGGTTAGAGCCTTTAACTTTTCGTAGGGCTGTTCAATACCATAGCGCCTCATTACCGTTTGAATTGCTTCAGCGAGGACCTCCCAGCTGTCATTTAAATCCCTAGCAATTTTTGCTTCGTTAACGTGAAGTTTTTTCAAACCCTTTAGCGTTGCTTGATAGGCAATTGAGACATGACCAAAAGCGACTCCCAAATTTCGTAAGACGGTTGAGTCGGTGAGATCTCGTTGCCAGCGCGAGATTGGCAGCTTTTCACTTAGAAAATGAAGGATGGCATTGGCGAATCCTAAGTTACCTTCCGAGTTTTCAAAATCAATAGGATTGACCTTATGAGGCATAGTGGAGGAGCCGACTTCATTTGCAGCTATTCTCTGTTGGAAGTAACCAAGGGAAATGTAACCCCAAATGTCTCGGTCAAGATCGATCACGACATTATTGAAGCGACAGATCGCATCAGCAAGTTCGGCGATGAAATCATGCGGTTCAATTTGAGTGGTAAAGGCATTCCAGGTTAACCCTAAGTGCTCAACAAATCCCTTTGAAAAGCCTAACCAATCAATATTGGGATAAGCTATTTGATGAGCATTAAAATTGCCGACCGCACCGTTGATTTTGCCTAGATATGCAACAGACCTTATGTATTGCAATTGCCGCTTAAGTCGTGTCACCGTATTGGCAATTTCTTTGCCAAGTGTAGTCGGAGAGGCCGCTTGGCCGTGAGTAAAAGCTAGCATGGCTACAGCAGCATATTGAACCGCCATCTTTTCTAAAAATGCGATCAGCTCATGGCACATTGGAATCAGGACTTCATCCATCCCTGCCTTTAACATTAAAGCATAGGCAAGGTTGTTAATGTCTTCTGAAGTACAGGCAAAATGAATGAACTCACTACTTTTAACAAGTTCTGATTGTTCTTGGATTTTCTCTTTTAGAAAATATTCAACTGCTTTGACATCATGATTGGTATTTTGCTCGATAGCTTTGACACGTTGAGCATCTTCGAGTGAAAAATTTAAGATTAGGTCTTTGAGGAATTTTTTCGCATCTGAAGAAAGAGCGGGAACCTCTTTGATATCTTCATGTCTGGCTAAGGCCTGTAGCCATTCGATTTCAACGAGGAGTCGATATTTGATCAGGCCAAATTCACTAAAGATCGGACGCAAGGCCTCTACCTTGTCCGCATAGCGCCCGTCCAAGGGCGAAATAGCTGTAAGTGATTGTAACTCCATGGAGTCCTCTGTGGTTTGTTGCATAGCTGCTCTATTGTAGGAGTTGCTATCTCAAATTCAAAAGTATTTCTACTTTCGTGTCATTCCCGCGAAGTTTCTGTCATTCCCGCGAAGGCGGGAATCCATTTTAGGAGTGGCTTCAAACATGGTTTCCCACCTTCGCGGGAATGACAGGAAAAAAAGAGGGAATGTATGGAGTTGCTACGATCTTGTGTCTTAACTTTGAGTGGTGTAGGATGCGACGATTCTAAAAATTAAAAGATGTGGCGGGATATGCAATTTATCGATTTGAAAAAGCAGTACCAACTCATTGAACAGGATGTTAATTCGAGGATAAATAAAGTCCTTCAGCATGGTACTTATATTATGGGGCCTGAGATTGCTGAGGTTGAAGATAAGTTAGCAAAATATGTCCAGGCTAAACATGCTATTACTGTGAGCAGTGGTACTGATGCTTTACTCGTCGCTATGATGGCGCTTGGCATTAGACCAGATGATGAAGTGATCACCACTCCATTTACCTTTATCGCTACGGCAGAAACGATTCGATTACTGGGTGCTAAACCAGTTTTTGTTGATATCAATCCTCATACTTACAACATTGACCCGGCCCAAATTGAACAAGCTATTACCCCTAAAACCAAAGTGATTATGCCGGTCAATTTATATGGCCAATGCGCTGATTATGATGCTATCAATGAAATTGCGGTTGAGTATGGTTTGCATGTAATTGAAGATGCAGCTCAAAGCTTTGGTGCGACTTATAAAAATCGTTTCTCGTGTAATCTTGGAACCATTGGCTGCACCAGTTTCTTTCCAGCTAAGCCTCTTGGCTGTTACGGTGATGGCGGCGCCTGCTTTACCGATGATGACGATTTAGCAGACAAAATCCGAAAAATACGTAATCACGGTCAAAGTACTCGCTACAACCATGTTACCTTAGGCATGAACAGTCGCTTCGATACTATTCAAGCTGCCATTTTGATTGCAAAATTACATATTTTTGATAATGAAGTTCGTTTGCGGGCTCAAGTCGCTGAAAAATACAACCAGGCGCTGACAGGTATTGTTGATATCCCTTACGTTGAATCTTATAACCGCAGTATTTATGCCCAATATACGGTACAAGTTGCAAATCGCGCTGAAGTACAAGCTACGCTGCAGGAGCAAGGCGTTCCAACAGCTATTCACTATCCTGTGCCATTACATAAACAACCTGTATTTAGCATGGATTACTGGGGCGATGTCGATTTATCTAAGTCTGAATATTTAGCGACACGAGTGATGAGTCTACCTTTTCATCCTTATCTTTCTGATTCTGAAATTGAATTTATTTCTGAACAGTTAAAGAAAGTAGTTTTGCCTGCTGAATGTGCACCGTATCCATAATTCTGTCCATCCACACAGTGGAGGAAGAGGGTGGAAGACTGTCATTCCCGCGCAGGTGGGAATCCATGCTTCCAGCTGCACTTTGCATGGATTCCCGCTTGCGCGGGAATGACAGTAGTTGGAATTAATTGAAGGATGTAAACTGCGATTACTATGATGAAAAATGCTACATTTCTCATAATCGTATTTGGATTTTTAACAACCATTAGTTTGGTTTCTGCTCTTCGACGTCTTGCTTACCGTTTTCACATTATTGATATTCCTAATGACCGCAGCTCTCATCAATCGCCAACACCAAGCGCAGGTGGCATTGGTATTGTGATTAGCTTTTTATTGGGTATTAGTTTTTTCAATTGGCTGGGGATTTATGACAGTACTTTGCTAGCCTCTTTTTTAATGGGTGGTTTGATCTTAGCGAGTGTCGGTCTGTGGGATGATTGGAAACATGTTCCTGTCAAGGTGCGAATTCTATTTCATTTTATTGCAGCGAGCAGTGTCATCTATTTTCTGGGGGGGATGCCGCCGCTCGACTGTGGTTTTCGTGTGTGGCATTGGGGAATGATTGGCAATGTGGTTGGGTTAATTGGCTTAGTGTGGCTGATAAATCTTTATAACTTTATGGATGGCATTGATGGTCTGGCAGCAAGTGAAGCCGTTTTTGTTTCGTTCGCAGTAGCATTATTACTCATTTTAAAAAGTGATTTTTATCATCTTCCAGTACTATTGCTACTTGGTTCAGCAGCAGCAGGGTTTTTGTTTTGGAATTGGTCACCCGCTAGGGTGTTCATGGGAGATACTGGCAGTGGCTTTTTAGGATTCGTATTTGGCGTTTTACTAGTCTCGACAGGAGTTTCAAATAGCTTAACGATTTGGCAATGGTTGATTCTTTTGGGTTGTTTTTGGGTTGATGCCACGTTGACCCTACTGTTCAGAATTATCCATGGTGAAACGTGGTATTTAGCTCACCGTACTCATGCGTTTCAACAAGCTGTAAAGAGAACGGGTTGTCACAAACAGGTGGTAATGCGAGTTCTATGGATTAATATTTTGTGGCTCTTACCATTAGCAATATTTACTTTATATTTTCCAGCCTGGACTTTACCCATTACTTTTATCGCAATTTTGCCGTTAGTAATTTTGTGCTTATTATTAAAGGCTGGTATTAAAACGCACGACGATTAGCAAGGAGATAGCTTGTGTTACAAGAGGAAATTATAACAACAACACAAAACGCGACATTAACGAACTTACTTCAAAAGATTCAAAGCAAAACAATTAAAGTGGGCGTCATCGGCTTAGGCTATGTTGGACTACCTTTTTTAGTTGAAAAAGCAAAAGTTGGTTTACATGTTGTTGGCATTGATCGCAACGAAGAACGCGTACGAAAAGTTGCTGCTGGTGAAAACTATATTGAGGATGTCAACGATCAAGAATTAAAAGATGTTGTGGCTAGAGGGTTAGTGACTACTTCTTCTGATCTAGCAGCTTTACGAGAAGTAGATGTCATTATCATCTGTGTTCCAACACCGCTTGATAAAAATTTATGTCCCGATTTGCATTATGTGATCACTGTTTCAAATCTTATTGCTAAGAATCTAAAAGTTGGGCAGTTAGTTAGTTTAGAATCGACGACTTATCCGGGTACTACGGAGGAAATTATTCAACCTATTTTAGAAGCTTCGGGCCTAAAAGTTGGAAGAGATTTCTTTTTAGCGCATTCTCCCGAGCGGGTTGATCCTGGCAATAAACGTTATAGCACTCACAATACCAATAAAATTGTCGGTGGTGTCGATGAAAGCAGTTTACAAGTTGCAGAGTCTTTTTATCGACTTGCAATCAAAGATGTTGTTCCGGTTAGTAGTGCTAAGGTCGCAGAGCTGGTAAAGATTTATGAAAATACTTTTCGTTCCGTCAATATTGCGCTTGCCAATGAGATTGCACTTCTGTGCGATCGAATGAACTTAAATGTTTGGGAAATTTTGGACGCGGCTTTTACTAAGCCATTTGGCATTATGCCTTTTTTCCCGGGTCCTGGTGTTGGTGGTCATTGTATTCCGATTGATCCACATTACTTGGAATGGAAAGCAAAGGAATATCATTTCGATATGCGTTTCATTGCATTAGCAGGTGAAATAAATCGTAAGATGCCGAATTTCGTTTTTGATAAAATTACTCGTGCTTTAAATAACGTAAAAAAACCATTGAATGGTTCTTCTATTTTAATGTTAGGAGTTGCTTATAAAAGTAATTTAACAGATTATCGCGAGTCACCTGCGATAGATGTTTATCGGTTGTTGACCAATGCTCATGCCAATGTTCAATATCATGATCCTAAAATACCGTATTTGGAGGAGTTTAATATTCATAGCACGAAGCTGACTGATGAAGTTTTAGAGGCTTGCGATTTAGTCGTTATTACAACAAATCATACTGACGTCAATTATCAGCAAGTGGTGACGAAAGCGCCTCTTATTTTAGATACCCGAAATGCAACTCGTGGCATTAAGAGCGATAAAATTATTCTTCTTTAATTGGGGGAGATTACATTGAAAATGCAACCAACTATTGCTGTTGTTGGAGCAGGTAAGTGGGGACAAAATTTAATTAAAACCTTTGCAAACCTTGGGGTTTTATCAGCAATTGTCGATTCTGATTTTTCTAGAAGCCAAGCGTTCGCAAGTCAGTATCATGTTCCTTGTTACCAAGATGTCGATGAATTATTAGCCCAAGATATTGATGCAGTAGCTATTGCAACGCCGGTCTTTACTCATTATCAATTAGCAAAAAAATTTTTATTAGCCAAGAAAGATGTTTTCGTCGAGAAGCCAATTACCAGAACAGTAACGGAAGCAGAGGACCTGTTGAGGTTAGCATCTTTGAATCAATGTGTGTTAATGGTTGGCCATTTATTGCTTTACCAACCAGGCATTACCTTCATAAAAAATTTTTTAGATGAACAGAAGTTAGGTGAGATCTTCTCAATTCGACAAATTCGCCGTAGTTTAGGAACAATTCGTAAAGAAGAAAATGTTTTATATTCACTGGGCGTTCACGATATAGCCGTACTTGATTATTTCTTTCAAGAGCCTATTCAGAAAATAATAGCGAGTTCACAACAAGTGATTGCGACGGATATTGCTGATGAAATGAATATCCATCTACAATATAGCACTGGCAAACAAGCGCATGTCCATTTGAATTGGTTGTGGCCTATCAAAGATCGGCAATTGATGATTTTAGGAGAAAGAGGCGCTTTACATTTTGATGAGACAACCCAAGAAGTCATTTACCATCAAAACTACGGTAAAAAAGACTCATCAATCGTGCAAATGGGTTCTGAAATAATCTTTAAGGATTCAACACCGCCTTTATCTTTGGAATTAAAGCACTTCATTGATTGCATCTTGGAACGCAAAACACCGCGCAGTTGTGGTTATCAAGGACGCAATGTGGTTGAGCTTATGGCAAAAATTATGGCAGCACAGGAGACACATAGTGAGCAATTACTTTATACATGAAACCGCCATCGTTGATGAAGGCGCGGTAATTGGAGAGGGCACTAAAGTTTGGCATTGGGTTCATGTTAGTGGTGGTGCTCAAATCGGGCAAAATTGTTCACTCGGTCAGAATGTCTATGTCGGAAATAAAGTTGTTATTGGCAATAATGTCAAAATTCAAAATAATGTTTCCGTTTACGATAACGTGACGCTGGAAGACGATGTGTTTTGTGGCCCCAGCATGGTGTTTACGAATGTTTATAACCCAAGATCCGCAATTGCTCGTAAGCAAGAATATAAAGATACCCTTATTAGACAGGGAGCTACTTTAGGCGCCAACTGCACCATCGTTTGTGGCAATACAATCGGCAAGCATGCCTTTATAGGCGCTGGCAGTGTCGTAACTAAGAATGTTCCCGATTTCGCCTTAATGGTCGGCGTTCCCGCTAGGCAGATAGGCTGGATGAGTCGCTATGGAGAACGTCTTGATCTGCCACTACGTGGTGAAATCACAACCACGTGTGCTCAAACCCAAGATCGATACCGGCTCGTTGGTAACAGTCTCCTGCTGGAAGAATAAACTTCCTGCTTTACTACTATAATTTAAATAAATACTTGGGTTCTTAGTGGTATGGCATTTCGTAAATTTTATCCACTGACCTTCGCTGAAGAGATTGAAAAAGCGATTAGGTTCATCAAAGTCATGCAGTTTCAAGCAGGCTTTCCAGAGATTACACGCCCTCATTTAGGAGGAGAAATCGAAGTTTCGATAGAGCCCGATGATCATGACGGTAATATATTTCATATCATGTTTCGCTTCTTGGCCATCCCTGGCGATCAAATTATTCTTCAAGAATATAGACAAATATCTTATTTAGAGTTACGGCACTTTGCCTCTGAGTATGATAAGAATAAAGATAAAATTGATTTGGAGTTGAGTATTCGGGAGTAATATCTAAATAGCAATTTTCCAACCTTTTTATTCGTTCCCGCTCCCGTTCCTATTCTTTCCCGTTCCCGAATCATATAGGGCCACATAGCATATGATTTTTTAGAATTGCTTGACGCTTTGTTTGAGGCTTTCACTATCTTTCAGCTATTGGCTTATAAGTTAGAGTTCCTCTACAACTTGCTATATGGCCTATATTATTCGGGAACGGGAAAGAATAGGAACGGGAGCGGGAACGAATGGAAGAACGAAAATCAATCACCTAGATTAAGTGCCACCTAACCGGTATCATAGCCACATCCAAAATCTAAAATTCAAACACCAATAAGGCATATCATGGACATAAGAGGAAAACGATTCTTAGTAATCGGGGGCGCGGGGCTAATTGGGTCGCATACTGTCGATGCATTATTACGAGAAGATGTGGCAGAGATCATCATTTACGATAACTTTTCTCGTGGTAGTTTAGAAAACTTGGCAGACGCTTTACAGGATCCGCGAGTCAAAATCTTCCCAAGTGGTGGTGAGTTATTGCATCGAGATGTGCTGGATTCTGCAATGAAAAATATCGATGGAGTTTTTCATTTTGCGGCGCTTTGGTTGTTGCATTGTTGGGATTTTCCGCGTTCAGCTTTCGAGGTGAATATTGCTGGGACATTTAATGTCTTAGAAGCTTGTATCAAAAATAATGTTAAACGTCTTGTTTATTCCTCATCTGCTTCTGTTTATGGCGATGCGGTGACCGAACCTATGCAGGAAGATCATCCTTATAATAATAATAATTTTTATGGTGCAACTAAGATAGCCGGTGAGCACATGTGTCGGGCGCTCTATCATCGCTACAAAGATAGTGCTGCTCACTTCGACTATGTTGGCCTACGATACATGAATGTCTATGGTGAGCGTCAAGATTACTTAGGGACTTATGTTTCGGTCATTATGAAAATTTTGGATCGCTTAGATCAAGGGTTACCTCCGATTGTTTATGGTGACGGCTCTCAAGCTTATGACTTTATTCATGTCACTGATTGCGCTAAAGCTAACGTTTGTGCGATGAAAGCAGATGCTACCGACAGTTTTTATAATGTGGGTACTGGGCTGAAAACTACGATTGCGCAATTGACACAAAAGATCTTGGCGGTGACGGGTTCTGATTTAGATATTCATTTTGAACCGGGTGGTCAAACGTTTGTTAAGAACAGAGTAGGTTGTCCGATTAAAGCTGAGCAAGAATTACAATTTCAAGCAACCGTTTCCTTAGAGCAAGGATTGCGAAAATTAATTCACTGGCGAAAAGCACATCAAAGTACAGTTGCAAGGAAACGACAAGAAGGTTGTGTTCATGAAACCGCGTAATATCCCAATTGCTATCCCTCAGACGGGTGATGATGAATGGCACGCCTTGCGCGATACTATCCACTCAGGCTGGTTAACGCAGGGGCCAAAAGTCAATGAATTTGAAAATAACTTTGCTAAAGAGCACCAAGTAAAGCACGCATTGGCAACAACAAGTTGCACGACTGCATTGCATTTAATCTTAGTTGCATTAGGGATTAAACCTGGGGATGAAGTTATTGTTCCTGCGTTCACTTGGATCGCCACGGCGAACGTGGTTTTGTATTGTGGTGCGACCCCTGTGTTTGCGGATATCGATCCGGATACATACAACATTACTGCGGACACTATTGGTAGCAAAATAACAGACCGAACGAAAGCGATTATCGTTGTCCATTTATTTGGCTTATGTGCTGATATGGATGCCATCTCGTCAGTAGCAAAAGATATACCGATCGTTGAAGATGCCGCTTGCGCTGCTGGAGGTATGTATAAAGGTCGATATGCAGGAAGTCTGGGTGTGGCAGGTGCTTTTTCGTTTCACCCGCGTAAGACTATTACGACTGGTGAGGGCGGTATGGTGACCACTGACGATGCCGAACTAGCTGCTAAAATAAACTGCCTGCGCAATCATGGTGCTAGTATTTCTGAAGAACAACGCCATCACGGCAATCGCCCTTATTTATTACCGGATTTTAATGTATTAGGTTTTAATTATCGGATGACTGATCTGCAAGCGTGCGTTGGCTTAGTGCAATTGAGCAAGCTGCGTGAATTTATTAATGAGCGAGCACAATGGGCAAATTATTATAGTGCTGCACTGCAAAATATTAGCTGGCTCAAGCCTCCCAAAATTGCCAACGATTATAATCCTGCTTGGCAAGCCTATGTTTGTCGAATTGATTTAGCAAAAACCTCTTTGACTTCGCACCAAATTATGGAGCAACTGTTAGAACAAGGCGTACAAACTCGTCCTGGAACTCACGCTGTTGTTGGATTGAATTATTATCGTGAACGTTGTGCTATTAACGTTGAAGATTACCCTGTTGCAATTGCCGCAGAACACTCAACATTAGCACTGCCATTACATAATCGCATGACTAAAGAAGATTATGACTACGTTATTTCTTGTTTAACAAATGTAACAGCGGCAGCAATACCAGTGTGTGAAGCTTAATAATGTGCGGTATTGTTGGTGTCGTTAATCAAAAAAAGCAAGAAGTCAGATCAGATACTTTACAAAGAATGACTGATGCGATAGCGCACCGAGGACCAGATGGCGAAGGGATTTTTCTGTCGGGCGCCATTGGTTTAGGTCATCGGCGCTTAGCTATTTTAGATTTATCTTCAGCCGCCCAACAACCGATGAAAACTGCAGATAACCGTTTTGTTATTTCTTATAACGGCGAGCTGTATAATTTTTTAGAACTAAAAAAAGAATTAGCAGACCTTGGTGTTCAATTTACTTCTAGGTCAGATACTGAAGTTGTTTTAAAAAGTTTTGTGCAATGGAGCGTTGCAGCTTTTAAGAAGTTCAATGGCATGTTTGCACTGGCCATTTGGGACGCACAGCAACAAACACTTTATCTCGCACGTGATCGTTATGGAATAAAACCGCTTTATTGGTCATATCAAAATGATGAATTGATTTTTGGCTCAGAAATTAAAGCCCTTTTACAACATCCAAATGTTGCAAGAGAGATTTGCTACCCCGCCTTGAATGAATATTTTACTTTTCAAAATATTTTTTCCGATCGGACACTCTTTAAAAATATCCATACCCTCAATGCTGGCAGTTACTTAGTCATTTCCGCACAAGAACGTAAGGCCCCAAAAATAAAGGTTTATTGGGATTTTTCATTTAGCCAAACTATCGTTGCGTCAAAGCGAGAAGTAGCAGAACAACTTCAGCACTTGTTTATTAAAGCAGTTAAGCACCAATTAGTTGCAGATGTCCCGGTAGGAAGTTATTTAAGCGGTGGCATGGATTCTGGGTCCATTACAGCTATCGCCGCAAGCCAAGGAAGAAGATTATCTACTTTCACTTGTGGCTTTGATTTGTCATCAGCGTCGGGAATGGAATTAAATTTCGATGAACGCAAAGAGTCCGAGCGCATGGCGAATGCGTTTAAAACTGAACATTATCAAGTTGTGCTTCATGCAGGGGATATGGAATATATTTTGCCCTCATTAATCTGGCATCTCGAAGATCCCCGAGTTGGTCAAAGTTACCCAAATTTCTATGTCGCACGACTAGCAAGTAAATTTGTCAAAGTCTCATTATCGGGCACAGGAGGCGATGAATTATTTGCAGGTTATCCTTGGCGCTATTATCGCGCTGATGAAGTTAATCAGAAAAATGATTATTTTTATCATTACTACCAGTATTGGCAACGTTTGATTAAAGACGAACACAAAGCAAACTTTTTCAATTCAAGCTGTTTTCAAAACTTAAGCAATGAGAACACTTTCGAAATTTTCAAAAAAGTTTTTGAAAATGGCAATTTACAATATCAAAATAAAGAAGCCTTTCTAAATGCCTCTTTGTATTTTGAATCAAAAACTTTTTTGCATGGCTTGTTACTCGTTGAGGACAAGTTATCAATGGCGCATGGTTTAGAAACTCGCGTTCCTTTTTTGGACAATGAGTTGGTCGATTTTGCGCTGCAAATTCCGATTTCAATGAAGATAAATACTAAAGTCCCAGATTTAGAAGGTAAATTAATACTTCGTCAAGCAATGAAAAATTTGTTACCACAACAAATTATCTCTAGAAAGAAACAAGGTTTTTCTGCACCCGATGCGAGCTGGTTCCGAGGTGATAGTATTAATTATTTAAATAAACTCCTTCGTGATCCAAAAGCAAATATCTACGAATTTCTATCCAGAAAATATGTTCTGCAAGTTTTAGATGAGCACTGCACGGGGCAAGTCAATCACCGACTTTTAATTTGGTCGTTATTAAGCTTTGAATGGTGGTGTCGTTTGTTTTTGAATAATGAATATAGAGTTAGACCTAACGAGTTTCTCGACAATAATTATTTAGCACTTAACACCTAGTTCCAACTGCAAAAATTCTGCGGTGGTATTGGGTCTTCAGGTTTTTGGGGTGTTTTTGCTGGTTATCAGTTTAGTCCGGATGTTGGTTTGCAACTAACTTTTGATCATCGCAATGATTTCGCGTGGAAAGTGCCTGTTTCTTCACCAAGTTCATTCCCGACAGCGCCTTTTGAAGAATATAGTTTGAATGATATAAGACTTTCAACTCTATTTGTTGATCTAAAGTTAGCGCCTAGTGTTTGTTGGAACGGTTTTGTTCCCTTTGTTAAAGCCGGTATTGGTGTTTCCAGAAATAAAACAGGTACTTTGAGAGATGTCTATGTTCCCTTCGTCGGATTCGACCCGTTACCGCAGTTTGATACAAAGTTAAAGTAAAACAAAAACACTTTTCTGTCATTTAACGTTCTGAAAC
>DJAM01000043.1:3118-4746 GCA_002429595.1 Coxiellaceae bacterium UBA6002 | reverse complement strand
CAGCAGCTGGCTGACCTTCACCTGCAGCTCCTGGCGCTGCTGCCGCTGCTTTAGAGATTGCCGCAGGCGCTGCCTTTGCTTTCGCTATGGGAGCAACTGGTCGATCCACCGGCCCCGAAGCAACTGTTGGCTTAAAAGGGTCGTGTGGTCTGTCCGCACGTTGCTGAACACGATTAGGCGCCGAAGATTTTGCACTTTGCTTAGCGGCAACTCTCGGATCTCTTGCTGAAGCTGATGCAACTTCTTTAGCTTTTCTCTCTCCAAATTCAGCATTAATTAACCTCTTAAGAAGTTCTTTTAACGCCTCTTCGGTAAACGCAACATCGTCTCGCATAATAAAGGCTTCAAGATCCGACTGCATTTCTCGTTCATCATGCTTTACTAATTCATCTGAATCTCGTATTAGAGCTTTATATTGCAAGTAAATGTCTCTCAGGTTTACCAAATTTGCTCTGAATTTAGCTAGCTCTTTACCAAATCTGGAAGTAAAAGTCTTATAAAATTGATCAAAAGCACTAGAATTATTAAGAGATACAGTGGGATTTGAGTATATTTTGTCATAAACAAGATTTGAATCATTTAAGAAGCACGCCGCAAGGGCACCTGTTTGCACCTGAGCCTCTCTTGTATATAAAAATAAATGTTTATTAACGTGAAAGGAGTATTTCACAGTTTGTGCAATGGAACCGTCTTGGCTAATAATAGGGGCCCTTTTGTAGGTAGCTGAAGTGCCTTCCCATTTTTGGCGATTCTTACAGGCAACGCCTTCACAAAAAATTTTTTGATCTCGAAATTTTGCGGAATCAAGCGTTAAACACTCGCGATTAAAGATCATTTTTTCATCTTGCAGCGTTATTAATCCCTTATACAAGAGATCCTCAACATTTTGCAAACAACAAGGACCACAATCAGCATCATTATGTTGTTGGGTAAGATCTGGAATAACTACTATATCGCCATCCGGATAAGCAGTTTGAATTTTTGACACTATAGCAGCAACCGCTTTCTTTTTTGACGAATCTTCATAAGCCGGATCAATAACGATAAATTGGGTTTTAGCATCAGGACGCGGCCTATAGGCAAAAACAGTAACCCAGTGGAGACTCTGCCCTTGATATGTGTCGTTAAAGATACCGCAGCATATTTTCCCTGTATTATCTTTGATACCTTGTTCAATTTCACCTTTTTCAAGAGACCTCTCGAGTGAGCCTGATACTAAGAACGCAAAACGTTCTGGATTCGGTACAGGTGGTTTTTTAAGAGTTGTGATATTTTCTATTTGATAACGATCGTTATGTGCTCGCATTAAACTATACAGACAGACACTTAGATCACTTTCATCGAAATGATATAAAAGTTCTTTAGATTGCACCCTTTCTTGTTGTGGCGCATCTGTTCTGTCTTGATCACGAGATGGCGTAGTTGTAGCTACCGCTGCCGCTTTTGGGGCAGCAGCTGAACTTCTCGATTGCTCTGCACGAATTCTTGCTGCTATAGTTCTTTGTTTTTCTTCAGCCGCCTTCGCCGCCTCAACCCTTTCTTCCCGAGTTAATGAGCGTTGGACTACAATTCCTTCTATTTGTTCTGTAGCAGCAGGAGGCGCAGCAGCTGCGACAGCATTACCTGCA
>DJAM01000043.1:631-3004 GCA_002429595.1 Coxiellaceae bacterium UBA6002 | reverse complement strand
CCTGCAGCCGCTGGTGCGGCCGCTGCTTTAGCATCAACCGCAGCTGTTGGCGCTTGCGCAGCTGTTGACGTTGATGTAGCTGCAAGACCCTTAGAAGCACTTGGCTTAAACGCAGCTGGCAATGGTGCTGGGGGTGCTTTAGGCGCTTCTGCTGCAGGAGCAGAACCCGCTGGTAGAACAGGGCTAAGATTTAATCGAACTGGCTCTGGCAAGTTAATAATCGATGATGAAACAAGATTTTTATACCTACTCATCCTATCTGTCACTACTTTAACTGTAACATTTGGAGACTTCTCAGCATCAATTAATGTTTGAAGCTCTTTTGGTCGAAAATAAAACAGTGTGTGCAAAAAGGTTTTAGGAAATGCAACCAGAAGTTCGCTCAATTGAGCGCGATCTGGCTTTTGAAATAAGTAATTAAAAAATAAATCGTCCAATAAACAAACTCGGAGCATGGATTCATTTTTGAGACAATCTGTGGCTAATTGATCTAAAAGTTGCGTAATGGCATTGTATTGTGTTTCAAACTCCGCCAAATAAGGCTCCAATGTATACTGTACAAAGCCAAACGTAACTATACTTTTACCAATATTCGATTTGAGATTATTTACGTGTTCTTTTTTGGTGCTCTTAATGGCAACAATTGCTTCGGGGTTAGGAAGTTCATCATCTAATCGATTTTGAGTAGCAGCTCGTAACGCTTCATAAGCAAGCAACTCTTCAGAGGGTTTACTAGCATCTGAAGTAGCGGTTTTATACTTATTAAGTTGGCCACGAAAGCTTTCCACTGCAGTCAATGCGCCTTCTCTAGCTCTTTTTAAAAGGTCCACCTCTGGATGGTTTTGTTCAAAAATCTTTTTCGTTTTATGACGTAGTAACAGATAGATTGGTTTTTGAAATAACACTGTTATATCTTGCTGAAGAGAGGCAGTTCTATAGAGCTTCACAATCAGCTGTTGTTGCTCTTCTTTATCTTGTTCGAAAGCCTCTAGAACTGACGAAGTCAAATGTTTGCCGGCAGCTGTAATTAGACTTTGCCATTCCTCTGCTGTTGTTCGAGTCATATAATGAACTAGGATGGCAATACGTGCAGCAGACGGCCAAGTTGGATTAAGCTGTTCAGGAGTTAATTTTCCGAACGTAGTAATCGCATCTTTAAGTTTAGGCATGCTCAAGGGTTTTTTAACGTGCATCTTCATTCCTTCTAAAATAACTTCAGCTGTAATTAAATCGGCTAAATCTGTTAATAATTCAACTAAAACTTTATCGGTCAGCCATGCATCTGGGATACTGGCAAAAACATCAGGGGGACATTCTTCTTGTTTAAAATATTTTTCGGGCAACCCTTGAATAGTTAGGACTATTTTAGCATTAATTGTTAGTTTTTGAAATAATTTGTCTGCATATTTATTTAAAATTTGTATTATTTCGGGAGTTAGTATAGCAGTAAACCGTTGCAAATAGGCAAACATTGCAGGACAAGTGAAAAACCGAGGGTCTAAATCTACAAATAATAACTGGCGATCACAAAATCGCGTGGGAATACCTGTACCCGACAATATAACATCAGCCAACTGATTTAACCGGTTTATGACCACAGGCAGCGGTCGAGCCCCTCCTTCATATCTTCTTAAAAATGGCCATAAAGGTTGGAGTAAACTTGGGTCTAAACTTTGAAAAACTGCTGGGCTTTCGAAAAAAACCTCAGGAAGCTCAAGCAATTTTTCCGATCTCTCTAAGTCTTCCAAAAAGAGTTTAGGAGCATAAGAATAAGAAACGCCCACTAAACCCAGACGTCTGTTAACTAAACTTAAATCGAGGTTGTAACGCTGCAAGTCGATGATATCGGCAGTCTCAAGGGACTTAAATTGTTCAGTTTTGCCTGACCCAACCAGTATAAATGGGTGTTTTTTTTGACCACTCATATAGGCCCGCGAACAAACATGTTCTGTACTATTATTAGCCCCTTTAACAATACAAAAAACTTCATTCAGCTCAGCAAAAGTGAACGGTTTTGTCTTTTTTATATTAAGTTCAGGATTATCATTTTTATGAATGAGTAAAATAGGATCATCATCGTCTTGCGCTGAAATTAATCTTGTTGCTGCTACGGGACATTGTTGAGTGACCAAAGATTCAGCATTTTGAACTGCGGTTTCAGCTGGAACAGTACCATTATTATTCGCACTTAAAGCATTTATGGATCCTCTAACACATCTTAGCCTCTTAGCATGAGCACGGACTACCGCTATATCTAAATTGGTTTTAGGCAATCCAGCTTGGTATTTTTGCAGAATGATTTGCTCGTTAGAGTCATTGATGGCGTCAATATCTTGTTCGGTTGTCGACTGAAGAGCTAATCTTGAAATGAAA
>DJAM01000043.1:0-528 GCA_002429595.1 Coxiellaceae bacterium UBA6002 | reverse complement strand
AGAGCTAATCTTGAAATGAAAGCCAGTCCCCTAGCACATAGATACACATCTCTAAAACGATTGACCTTTTGTAGTCCTTCTAAACACAACCAAGAATCTGCTAAGAATTTTAACTCTGAGACATACTGTAATGCTGATTTAGATAGCAACTCATTGAGGACAGAAACGTAATGTTTAGTAAAGGGTATTCGTAGACCAACTACCCGTTTATAGAACGCGACACCATCCACACAAAAGAATCTGGGATTTAATTGCAGCAATAAAGCAAGGGGGGCAGGATGTTGAGGATTAAAGAAAAAATCTTTATCCAAAAATAAGAAATTTTTAGTAATGGCTTCAATTATTTCGGGTTTAGTTTCATTTTCCGCTGAACCACTACTTTTGAGACGCCCTATTATTTCATCTTCTGTTGGCATTCAAACAACGCTTTTTTATTGTTAGAAGGTAAGCATGTTACTTCTGAAATATTAAGAATTTATTAAACCGAGATCAAATTTTAATTAGTTAACTTTGAACATGACAAAAAAA
>DJAM01000164.1 GCA_002429595.1 Coxiellaceae bacterium UBA6002 | reverse complement strand
GCCTTCGCGGGAATGACAATGGAATGACAGTTCAGTGTGTACCGTTAGACAAATTATACATGTCGGGATTTTCCCAGGAGCCGGTAACATTATAGTGAATTTCAGTCATTTTCTTAACCTGGTGACTAAATACTTTATCCGCAACCCAAGTTGCAAGACCAACTAAAGGCCCTGCAGTTAAGGTCGCAACAATTGGTAAACTAGACGTTACATTGGGATTGATTGTTAAGCGCAAGTCATAATCTTTTTTAACTAATCCAATGCGTCCTCTTATCTTTACTTTACCTACTGTACCATCGAGTGAGGAGTTTTCGGTAAAGATATTTCCCTGTTTAAACTGAAGGTTTCCTGTTAAATCATCAAAGCTATATCCAGAACCAGTTAGATCACTAAAGTCACCTTTCAATCTTCGAGGGAGTGTTTGCAGGCTAAGCAAATTCAGTAAACGACCAATGCCCATTCCCAAATCTACCTGACTACCCAAGTTAATAATTCTCCCTTGCCTAAATTTTAAATCCATTGAGCCTTGCAAGGTTTTCTTCTCGCCATTCATAGGTGAATTTGGCCAGCTCAAATTAAAATGGGCGTTCCCCGTCCCTTTGACAACATTGTCGGTGATGTGCCATTGATTCAAAAAAGCGCCTAGATTATCACTTGATAAATCACCATTTAACGTTGTCTCTTGGTGATGGCCATCACTATGCCATCTGCCAGAAGCAAGAAATTTTAAACCTGGTTCTTCGATTTGCGCTTGTTTGATAATGACGTCATTACCGAAGGGTTGCAATTTAAGTGCAATATTTTGAATTAACTTGTTGTGATAAGTTAGTCGACCAACATTAAGTTCTAAAGGTGGAATATCATTGGGCTTAAGTGGAGTGTGACTATCATTGCTTGCCAGCGTTAAGTAATCAAAATTAGCAACCAATGGAACTTTCGGAAAGCTCGCAGGAACGCTTAGGTTACCCTTAATCTTTTCTCCTGCAACAGCAACGACAACGTTATTATTAGATTTAGAAGTCTGTAATCGTAGCATTGAAAAATCATTGTCCATAAAATAGAAATGATCGAAATTCAAATCGATTTTATTGATTAGAGAAAGGACCGATGACCACTTGTCATGCTCATGATTTGCTGATGGTTGAGTGCTACTAATTACTTTCTTCCAGGCTGGCCAATTCAACTCTGAAATCGTACCGTTGACCGTTAAGCCCTTAGCATTGTTGTATTGAGTGATTTTTTGTGGTCCAAAATGAATGCTGCCATTATCAAATTTCAGTTGATGATCTTGCATTATGTAATTCAAAGTGCCATTGAGTGTTTGACCGACCTTAAAATTGGCTATTGTTTTATCGTCTTCCCCTTTCAACGTAAAATAACTTAACCATGGATCGTTGGCTGATTTGGTAAATGGAATTGGAAGTTGACTGCTTATCCCAAGTAAGTTGCTGGTGATCAATAAATCATAATGATTACCTAGTGCGTCATGGGTCAATGTGAAATGCGTAACGTAATTGGTAGTTCCTACTAAATGATTTACTAAATCAAAGTTCAGCAGTTTTTGTAACTCCATTACAGAAATAGCGCTTGCCATATTCATTTCGCTAATGACCGCACCATTACTTTCCTTCGAGTTCATCGCGATAGCAAATGGTTGTGAAAATAACTCACCCGTTAAATGTTTAGCGTTCATTCTGTCTTGGGCAAAGTTGAATTCACCCGTTAAATTTTGTACGGCGAGTGTAGAACTTTGTGACTTGATAGCATCATGCTCAAAGTTAATTTTACCGGAATAATTGAGATTTTGATTTAGATCAGCGTGCAAGGGCAATGCTAACTTCAGATTGAGATTCCATGGGCCATGAATGTTCAAATTGTGTAATGCTGCCCAAGATGTTTTTTCAGCTAATGGATTAATATTTTTAGCCAAAAAAGTATCTTGATTTTTAGAAGCTCGAAGCTGGCCATGAATTAAAAGAAGTGCTTTTTCTAGGTTGGGAATTTCAGCGGTAGCGTTAGTGACTTCTGCTCCCAAAATTTGCGCATTGTTTGATGAAATCCGCATAGTTCGACCTGTAAACAATAAATTCGCATTAAGATGCTCTACATCAGGCCAATTATTTTTATAATGCAGCAAGCCATCTTTTAAATTAGCACTAATTTCAAATTTGCCTTGACGATTATCGAATGGAAACTCTTTTATTTTTCCATTTAAAGTAAACGTGCCTCTTTGCACTTGTCCACCGCGTATTGATTTTTCTAGCCAAGACAACACCGATTTAGGCAAAGCATGCACTGGATAATACCGAGCAACATTCGCTAACGAATTGATATTAAATTTAGCCTTTGATTCGATGACCGGGCTCGTGCCATTTTGAGGCAAGGTGATCTTCATAGAACCTTGAACGTCTCCTTCTGGCGTGACGACATTACAATCGCGAAGATGTAAGTGCCAACCATTCTTATGAAATGACCACTTTATATGCCCTTGTGCCGCCGATAAAAATAATGGCTCTCGAAAAACTGACGGCAGGGCTAACTTACTTTGCGAGCTTGCTAGTAATAATGAACCAGAATAAGGATCAAAATTTAGCACGCCACTTAGATTCTTCATTCCCGGAAAACGTTTCCAAGGATTGAAATTTACATGTTGCAACTCTCCGGAAAACGCTATGCGCTTAGAGATTTCGGTTCCTTGCGAGCTCAGTTTCAATTCAAAATGCTTCACGCTTCCGGAAGGGGAAGCTACCGTCGTGACTTCATCGAGTTTCGGTGACAACAAGCTATATTGATGCAAAAAATCAGTCACAGTTTTTATCGGAAATGTATCCACTCTGATATTAACTTTTTGAACCCCCAAATTTTGGGTGGTGGCAACGTCAACTTTATGAATAGGTAAATATTGTTCCGCTATTGCTAATTGTAGATTGCGGATCTGTAAGGCAAAACTATGCGGTTGCGATATAAGTTGATATTGTGATTTGATACTAATGACCGGATAGAATTTATTAATTTTGGTATCTAAAATTTGAAGTGGCTGCGTTGCAATTTCACCCGTGAGCGTTAAGTGATGACCTGGCTTGCCAAAAAAATCTAGTCCTAAATCAGCTTTACCCTTGCGAATACTAAGTCGATCAGAAAATCGCTCTAACAATGGATTGGTTGCTAAGTCAACTTCTCTTAACTTTGTTTGTATTGCAGTATATAAGTGTCGTTTTGCAACATAACTGCCATAAATTTTACCTGTGAACTCAAAAGGCAAACCTTGCCAAGTCGTTGCAGTACCATGGAAATCATGAGCCAACCACCGGCTGTCCAGCCGTAAATTAATTTTTTGCAGTGGCAGCATGACATGCCCGTTTTGATCATACCAAGAAATTTCCAGACCCCGAATTTGTTTGACGCCGGTAGATAAGAAAATATTGATCAAAGCATCGAGCTTCTCTGAGTTGAGGCTATTCAAATCTGCTTCTAAGCACTTGATGCCATTAATATCAATTAAGCCATGCCCTTTTTCTTTTAAAAAAAGCTTAGAGCCTTCCAGAGTCAAATCACCCGGGGTAATTTTGCCATTCAAGATTGAAGCGACGATATCAATACCAAGCTTTAAGCGGTCAATATGTAGCTTTTCTGCTCCAGTTTTTGAGTAAATAGTAAGATTCTTTAACTCAAGAGTGGGCTTAAGTAGCCCCTGCCATTCAAAATTTACTTCTTGGATGTGAACTGGCTCTTTGAAATATGCCGTCAAGTGCTCTTCAAGCCAGGGAGGATTGTCGATATTAGACAATACTGGTCTCAATGCTTCACTGGTATTGATAACATAGTAAGAAATGCAAAAAAGCAGACTGAGTAGGACAAAACCAAAACGTAACGACTTAACCATAATTTATTAACTTTGATTAATGTAACTACACAGCCTTCATAGGCAAAGTAGTACTAACTGACATTAAATTTTCGTCTTAAATCCCTTAAGATAATAAAAACCCACGGCCATAATAAGGCAGTGGTAATTGCTGGTAGCCAATATTCCCAAGTATTAGGCAATACACCCATCATGCCCTGAATCCAATACAATAAGCCTAAGTACACTACCGATAACACAAAAACGATCACGGTTTTTTGCCAAATGGGGAATAATCGAATCCGAGGATGGAATTTTACTATAAAATAGGCCACGACTGCCAATGCTAACGCATGTTGACCAAGTAAGGTGCCCTCAAGAACATCCAATAACAAACCGAGCGCCCAAGCAATACCAACACTCATCCTCTCAGGAATGGCTAAGCACCAATAGACCACTACTAACAAAAGCCATTCCGGTCGTAACCAAATTGACCAATTGGGAAGTGGTAAGATCGTTAGCATCATTGCAACACAAACTGTTAAACCGATGATAAATACTCGTTTTCCAAAACTTGCACGCATTAGTCAGTGTCCATCGGTTCATTAGGAGGATCAGCATCAAGATCATTTTGCTTAGCTTGTAGGTCGCTTGATTTTTGCTGAGTTTGAACGGGTGTCAAAGGCTGCTGCCCAGGCACTTGCAGTTTATCTAGTGTTGTTTGTGCTTGGTTTTTCTCTTTTGGCCAGATAAGCAGGACCTGTCGACTCTGATTGACATGTGCTGACGGAGAGATTTCGATATCAGCGAATTTATCGCCTGGAGCGACATTGACTTTATTGATTATCCCAACCGGGTACCCAGGAGGATAATTGCCACCTAATCCAGATGTAACCAAAAAATCACCTTTTTTGAAGTCAGCAGTGATTGGAACGTTGGTCAGCTCTAGAATGCCATCAAACCCTAAGCCTATACCGATGGCACGATTACCATTACGACTATTCTGTACGGGTACTGCACTTCTTGGATCGGTCACCAACATCACTCGACTGTTTAAGGGTCCCACTGCAATGATTTGTCCCATCACACCATAAGCGTCTAGCACAGGCTGTCCGACGTAAACACCATCACTCTCACCTTTGTCGATGATGATTTGTTGGGTATAAGGTGCTAAGTCTACGGCTAGTAATTGAGCCACCGTGACTTTTTCATGAATATTAGTCGCTGATCTTAACAGTGCTCGCAACTGATTATTTTCACTTTCCAAAGCGACGACTTTCTGTAATTTTGCGTAAAGCAATAACTGTCGAGCACGAAGCTGAGCATTTTCGATCAAAAGATTTTGCTGAGTGCTAAAACTGGTTTCGACCCATCGAACAAACCCTACAGGACGATCAACCAAGTACTGCAGCGGCGCCACTACCATCGATAAGGTAGAACGCGTTCGAGTGAAATAATCAAATTGATGATCCATGGTCATTAGGAGACAAGAGATGACAATCAGTACAACTAACCGAACCCCTAAGAATGGACTTCGTCGAAACAATACTTTAATTGGCGCTCTCCTTTACAATGTGCCGACGTTCCCGAACCTTAAGCCGACGTCCCGCGATCAAGT
>DJAM01000082.1 GCA_002429595.1 Coxiellaceae bacterium UBA6002 | reverse complement strand
TGGGTTCCCGCCTGCGCGGGAATGACAGTTCTATGCGGGAATGACAGTCCTAGCGGGCATGACAGTCCTACGAGGGAATGACAAGGAGCAACCTACTCGGTATAATGACTCTTTTGCAAGGAGCATTGCTTTGGGTAAGACTTCACGGACAGTTCTCGCTAGCCTTCTGGTTTTACAAGTTGGGTGTACCTATAAAACAATTGAGTGCCCTGCGGCCATTCCAGGTGGCTATTATAATGCTTATACCAATAGTAATGCGGCTATTCTTTATAAACGTCCTAGTAGCAAATTTGGTTGTTGGCTATCACCTTGTGGTTGGGATTGTCGCCGTCGCTAAGTATTTATTTAAGCAATTTGCATCTGGATATCATTCAATCGTCTCAACGTTTTCTCTTTTCCTAAGAGCACCAACGTTAAATCAATTGAAGGAGACGCTGTGCTGCCGCTAACTGCAATTCGCAGTGGTTGTGCCACCTTACCCATTTTCAGCTGATTTTGTTCGGCAACTTCTTTAATTAGACTGTGAATATTTTCCTTATCCCAAGTTTCCAATTCTGATAGTGCTGAATTTAATTCGGCTAATATCAAAGGGGTTTTTTCATCGAACTCTTTCTTAATAGCTTCCGCATCATATTCAACATGATCCACATAGAAGAAGCGGCTCTTCTGAGCGATCTCTTCTAAGGTTTTAGCGCGATCCTTTTGAGCTTCGATGATTGCTGTGAGTGGTGGTCCTTGTGAAATATCTATTCCCATAGTAGTGAACTGTTGAGCAAGATGTTGTGCAACATGCTCAGGATCAAGATTTTTTATGTAATGTTGATTTAGCCATAACAATTTTTCTGGATTAAAAGTGGCAGGTGAGCGACTAATATTTTTTAAAGTAAAATATTGTTGTAGTTCTTCGATGGTAAAGATTTCTTGGTCACCATACGACCAACCCAATCGCACTAAATAATTTATTAAGGCTTCAGGCAAATATCCTTCGTCGCGATATTGTAAAACGCTAACGGCACCATGACGCTTTGATAAGCGTTTACCATCTGATCCTAGAATCATTGGAACATGGGCATAGATAGGTGGTGTCGCACCGAGGGCTCTCAAGATATTAATTTGCCGAGGTGTGTTGTTAATATGATCGTCTCCCCGGATAACGTGGGTGATCTTCATATCCATATCATCGACTACCACTGTAAAATTGTAAGTGGGAGTTCCATCAGTGCGTGCGATGATCAAATCATCGAGTTCGCTGTTTTGAAAGGTAATAGTGCCTCGAACTTGATCATCAAAAGTGACGTCGCCTTCAGCTGGATTCTTAAAGCGTATGACAAAAGGCTGATCATCAAAAGTTTGAGTCAAATTGCGACAGTGACAGTCGTAGCGAGGCTTTTGCTTGTTTGCGATTTGTTGTTCACGAAGTTTTTCAAGCCGTTCCTTCGAGCAGTAGCAGTGATAAGCCTTCTTTTCTTTTAATAACTGATCTATAACTTCTTTATAACGATCCATGCGCTGCATTTGAAAGTAAGGGCCTTCGTCGTAGTCAAGGTTCAGCCATGACATTCCCTCTAAAATTGCATCGACTGCTTCTTGAGTGGAGCGTTCAAGATCAGTATCCTCTATCCTAAGGATAAATTTTCCAGAGTTTACTTTGGCAAAGAGCCAAGAATATAACGCGGTTCTTGCGCCACCAATATGTAAATAACCGGTTGGGCTTGGTGCGAAGCGAGTTCGAATTGTCATAATGAGATCTCAAGTGGTAGTTTTATTGAAATGTACTACAAACATACTGTGACTTAAAATATAAATTACGAGAAAGATGAGTATATTATTACAGACTCTCGCATTTATTATTACGATCTTAGTGCTGGTTTCTATTCATGAAGCCGGTCATTTTATTGTGGCGAAATTATTGGGCGTAAAGGTTGTTCGTTACGCAATTGGTTTTGGCAAAGCAATCTTTCGTTATCGAGGTAAATCAGGAACAGAATACATTATCGGTTTTATCCCGCTAGGTGGTTACGTCAAATTGCTCGACGAACGAGAAGTCGTCGTTCCTAACTCGGAACTACACGCTGCCTTCAATCGACAGCCATTATGGGCGCGTGCATTAATTGTTCTTGCTGGTCCGTTCACAAATTTCCTATTTGCAGTCCTCGCATTTTGGTTAATGTTCATGATTGGCGTGAAAGTGATACGTCCCATCACTGGCGAGATAGTACCGAACTCAATTGCTGCCCAAGCAGGACTAAAAAGTAATCAGGTGATCACACGAGTTGATGGTCATATTACACCTAGTTTACAAAAAGTCGTGCTTCGCATTATTGAGCGGATAGGTGAAACTTCAGTGCTAACCATTCAAACTCGTAGTGCTAAGCAATATACAAATCATCTTTTGAACCTACGCCACTGGTCGGTTGACGCTTTGAATCCTGACCCGCTACAAAGTTTGGGTATTGTGCCGCCACGGCCATTTATTCCGCCAATTATTGAGAGTGTCGAAGACCAGGGACCCGCTGCAAAGATTGGCCTAAAAGCGGGTGACAGGGTTTTAGCATTTGATAACACACCTATTAAAGATTGGTATCAGTTGTTGACCCTAATCCAACAAAATCCGGGTAAAAAAGTAACGCTTACCTTTGAGCGAGAAAGAAAACAATCGAGCATACCAATCACAGTTGGTTATAAATTAGGTGCTAGATTTAAAAAGGTCGGATATTTAGGTGTTAAAGCTAAACTACCGCCCATTCCAGAAGAGCTGTTAACGATACGAAAATATTCTCCCTGGATTTCATTTAGGATAGCTGTTGCACAAACCTGGGACTATCTGGTTTTTAACGCCGTCATTATTAAGAAAATGATTTTCGGTCAAATCTCATTGAATACTTTAGGTGGTCCAATTGCGATCTTTCAAAGCGCAGACCAAGCTTTTCAACAAGGGGTAAGTATATTTTTAGGTTTCCTTGGGTTGATTAGCATAATGCTCGGCTTCATCAATCTCTTACCGATTCCGGGATTAGACGGCGGGCATTTGTTGAATTACTTGATTGAGTTCATTATTAGAAAACCACTTTCTATCCAATATGAAATCATCAGTGTTCGAGTTGGATTTATCATTTTGTTGATGATTATGGTAATTGCTACGTTTAATGACCTTTTGCGTCTTTTCAGTTCCTAAAAGTTTGGGTTATTGACTACGGTCCTTGTAGGATTTTTTCGATTCACAACGTCAGCAAAAGTTCGTTCACTTTTATACAATTTTATTTAATTTCATCTAACTTACTGAAAAGATTGAACTTATTTCTAAATATAAAGTTGCGGTAAAAATACGACTATTTTTGTTTAAATAAACAATGTTGTTATAGCTTGTAGTTTTGTTAAATTGATTAGTCCGAAAACTCATGTGGTTATATGGATGTAACTACTGATCATGGAGGATCAAACATGAAGCGAACTTTGGCCAACTTTGTGACTTTTATCTTTCTAGGCTTTCTCCTACTTGGTGCAATTTGTATTATTCAAAATTTAGTCCAAGAAATAGAAAAATCGATCTCCCCAAAGCAAAATAGCGAACACATCTTAGCGTACGAAAGCGAAAGCTGTTAAAGATTATCACTCTAACCCTCTTCTCTTATGCGAAAGGGTTAGAGTCTTTTAAAAAAGAAGCGAAATCCTCCTTGTAACTCCTCTAATTAACATTTAGTATGGTGCTAATTTCTTGGTATTTCGCCATTGCAAAGTCAATTTATTAGATGACGCTAACATCGCATAGGAGTTGTTATGAAAGTGAACAAAATTGTCACAATTTCTCTA
Organism: Coxiellaceae bacterium UBA6002; assembly: GCA_002429595.1. Classification (GTDB taxonomy): domain Bacteria; phylum Pseudomonadota; class Gammaproteobacteria; order UBA6002; family UBA6002; genus UBA6002. Next base: position 1,088 of record DJAM01000082.1, on the reverse strand, counting down.
TTTGCTTTGAGCATGATCGCTATAAGCAATCATGCTTTTTCCGCAGTAAGTAGCACAGGAACTACTTCTGGAGCAGCAATGTCTTTCGATCAAATTAAAAGTGCTGCACAAAATGGAGATGCCGATGCTCAATACGCATTAGGGTACATGTATTACTATGGTAAAAGTGGCGCTCCTAAAGATCCCAATGCAGCAAAAAATTGGATCGGAAAAGCAGCTGCCCAAAAACAACCACAAGCGATGAAAGCATTAGACTTGATGAATAGACAAACTGTCGAAATGACCGCGCAACAAACCAGCGTGCAATCAACCCAACCGACCACGCAGCAAGTTGCGCCAGCAAGCTATGCACCTCAACAACAACGTTCTGTACCGTCTACCCAACAGCAGTCAAGTTTCCAGACTCAAACCTCAACACCTCGCGTGATGAACGCTAATAACGTTGAGCGCGTACAGACAAGTAAAAACTTCGTCGACAATACCACGCTAAATAGCAGAGAAACTCATAAAGAAAATGATTTACGCGAAAAATTGTCACAAGAAAGCAAAGAAACTTTAGTGGATATGAGAGCTCAAACTAAAGATACCTTGCGTCATGCCGTTGCAAGCAATGAAGATGCTTCGAGTAATGACGAAAAAGAAACCAAAAGTGAAAAATCCTCTCTTAATAAGACTGGAAATTATACGTTGCAATTATTAGGTTCATATCATAAAGATTTAGTCGTCAAAGAACTTAAAGCCAAACATCTCGACGGTAAAGCTTCAATTTATCAAACAACCCACAATGATAAAGACTGGTACGTGTTACTCTATGGCCGATACCAAACACCAAACGAAGCTCGTGATTTTGCAAAAACACTTGAAGGTCGTATGGATGTTAAACCTTGGGTGAAACCAGTATCAACAATATCTACTTATAAAAAATTGAAATAAACCTTTTTAAGAAAGAAAAAAGGGCATAGGAAACTATGCCCTTTTTTTTGTTTTTTAATTTAAGCGCACCTGCCTGCTATTCTCGTAACTTGTCATTCCTGCGCACTAATTGTCATTCCCGCGCAGGCGGGAATCCATAGGAACTATGGCACCTC
>DJAM01000026.1 GCA_002429595.1 Coxiellaceae bacterium UBA6002 | reverse complement strand
TCCGTCAGGGTCAAGTACACATGACCCTATTTTCCTGTCTAGAATATTGCTTGTATGTAAAATTTATTGGTGGGTGTGTGTTTGACCCTTCAACTTTGATTTAACTTTAAATCAGATACGAAATCAAACTCTACTAGACAATTTATATTACAAGTATGTAATGTTTTTGTAATAGAATATTAATCTCTAAAAGCTATGATCTCCATTACAAGGCCTCATTAGAGCTTTAGCTAACTGGAGACAAATTAATGCAATCAAAGATCGATTTCTACGAAAAATTCTTTACTCCTCATACATCACAATACAATGATGATTTTCGCGCCGTCCTTCATGTTTTTGAGCGAGAACAACATGATCTTGTAAGTGCAATTGTCTTGTTGGGTGAATATTATAAACGCAAGATTTATTGGGCAAAGGCTTGTGAGAAATATTCACGTTTTTTTGCTGGCTATTGGAATCGAAAAAATATCAATGCAGTGCACCAAGTCCTTACCAAATATGACCCTGGTGCCCTTGGTTCGGAGAATTATAATCATTGGCACGACAAAAACATCAAAGATTTACTAACGGATTTAAATCAAAGCCTTATAGAAGCAAAAAATCTTGTTAATCCTCAAGGAGAACTAGCTCAACGAATTGACTTCTTACAAAAGAGATTTAATTTGCATATTATCAATATAACTGAAATAAATAGAGCCATTCAGACAAGTCTGGCAGATGAAGCTTCACCGATTAAACAACACGGTAGTGAATTTTCTCTAGTTAAAAGCGGTTAAATACACACATGACCTTGTTTTTCTACCTCGAATAATATTGCTTGAAAGAATCATTTATTGATTGGGTGTGTACTTGACCCCTTAGTTGCTGATGTTCAAGTGAATGGTGATCGGCTTTGGGATATTCAGGTGTATGAACCATTCTATGTTTTTAGTCAAAATTACGTCTTGTAGCACTTCGTAAAATATTGTACTTTTACAAATATAATTTTTATGGACACTTTGATGAATATCAAAAAAGAATGTTTTGTTGTAGTGCATTGCTGGCTACCTATGGATGGAAGTAAAACCTATACCAATTCTGGAGGTGCCGCAATAACAAATGGCTTAGGGAAAGATCAGGCTCATGTGGGTCATGCTGCCATCAGTATACACGACGTTAATGGCGATAAGCATTCTTATGAATACTTCAGCTTTTGGCCCACGGTTGATGCTCCAGGTCTAAATGCTGTTCCTGGGCTTTTTGTTGATTTGGCAATTGATGTCTCAACGAAAGGAGAAAATAGGAAGCCCGACGCTCAAATTATTTTTTATTCACTAAATAAAACGCTCATCAAAAACCATATTGAAAGACTTAAAAAGAAACTCAACCAAAATAATCTTAAATGGTGCGTCACCTGCAACTTAGCAGATAATTCAAATGATGACCCAATACAAAATTGCTCTTCTCTTAGTTGGAATTTATTATTATCAGGAGGATTGAGAGCAATTTGTAATGTCAGCTCATCACGTAGTGGACCCAGAAATCCTGCATTACGTAAAAAATATAAATGCGATGAGGGAAGTATACTCGACGGATTTTTTGATGATGCATTTTGGCGTGATTGGTTTGTCTCGCCTAACTATATTTTACACTTAGCAGCAGCAGCGAAAGAACGTGAGCTGGCGCTACACCCTATCACCAGTAGTTATGATACTGATGTTGAAAAATGGGTTGATGCCATCACCACAACAGCGATTACCAATGCACCTATCCGTGCAGCTGCATTCCCTTTCGCAAATGGATTTGAACTTGTTCAAGTCACTGTGTCAACTATACCTAGTTCGAAACGGGTTAAACCTATCAAGCCTAATAGATATCTACTTAATAACCCTAATAATCCTGGCGATATAGAGTATCTCTCACCACCTCAAATCACCTATTTTGGAACTCCATCTTTAGCATCTTCTCGATTAATTGATCCAGTCCCATGTGTAGCTGAATTGCCGAATCTAAGCCTGCTCACAGTTGATTATTCCGGCACTTTAAAAAAATGGGATATAGCGAAAGCCCAGGAAATAACGTCATCTCAAATTCCTAATCTTGGCAGAGATGAGATACACCACGGGGAGCTATTTCAAGATAAATTTCTCGTCTATAGTTGTGGCTCTCTAAGTAGACTGGGAACACACATATTTGATATTGATTCTCAAAAAGATGTTGTTGTTTCGTCAAAAAACCTAGGCCAACTATATAAACTAAATGAAACAATGGCTCTTGTTGTTTTTATTCAGGAAAAATTCAACCTTTATTTATTAGATATCACCGCGAACGCTTTAACGTTATTAACCCCCAATTGGAAAGGATCTCCTTTTCTCTTTCATAAGATACTGGTGTTATCTAACAATGATTTAGCAATTATCAGAGATGTGATACGTGCTCAGATAGGAACACAGGTAATCGATATTTATTCAATTGAAAATGGCGCTTTAAAGTTAAAATCAACAATAGATTTAGATACAGGGCCCTTTGATAACATAAGTCCTCAATTTAGAACGGTTAGGGCTTTTTGTGAATTATCTAACGGTAATATCTTCATCGCCAGCATAGGCGGATTTAGTAATCGCTATTCACCTGATACTATAGATAGCTTCGCTCAAGTTTATGACAGGAAAACTGGAAAGTGTCTGCATACAATGAGCAGCGCAATCTCTTTTGACCCTGTGGTGACTTTAGGCAAACACTATGTTGCATCACCCGCAATAAGATCTAACACCGACCCTCAAGTCCGTTTTAAATTCACAATCTGGGATACGCGATTACTCCATGCACAGCCAGTTCATCCTGCAGTTAAAGAGAAATTAGTCGCACTTAAATTATTGTCTACTGGTCAGTTAATTGGAATCACGGATCAACACACAATCGCATTATTAACATTTCCTGCAAATCAGCTTCAGCAAAAGGCTGTTACTGGGGTTGCCGGAAAAACAAATTTTTTTCAGGCACCCCCTTCAGCAATACCTCCGCCAGCTGCAGCCGCTCCTGTTGCGAAGTACCCATCTACATTTTAAGATAAGTTTTCAGCACTGAATTTGTAATAAAGTAAAATAAAGGGGTCTAATGGGGTCAAGTACTGACGGATC
>DJAM01000098.1 GCA_002429595.1 Coxiellaceae bacterium UBA6002 | reverse complement strand
TAGACGATGTATTATCTTTATCCTTTATCACAAGCCCTAATAACAAAAAACTTCTAAATACCCCCTCTTTGAATAAATAATTTACTTGTTGATAGGTTAGATCTCTGGCTATCATCATCTTTGCTTTTTTTAGTTGGTAGGGGCTCACCACCACTCTGCTTAAATTTGCTTTTGCCTGATCAACACCAGCCTCAGCACTTTTGTTATACCAAAAATAAGCTATCGCCTCTTTATCCGGTTTTTCATTTTCTAAAATCCCTCGACCATTCTCATACATAAACCCTAAATTGCCTTGTGCTCGAGCGTCTCCTTGCACAGCAGCTTTACGATACCATTCAACAGCCATAGCGTCTTTATTCGGCATCTCTTCAGCCGAAATCCCTAGACCATTTGCATACATAATCCCTAAATTGCTTTGTGCGTACACGTCTCCTTGCGTGGCAGCTTTACGATACCATTCAACAGCCATAGCGTCCTTATTTGGCATCTCTTCAGTCGAAATCCCTCGACCATTGGCATACATAAACCCTAAATTGTATTGTGCTCGAACGTGTCCTTGCGCAGCAGCTTTACGATACCATTCAACAGCTATAGCATCTTTATTTGGCATCTCTTCTGCTGAAATTCCTCGACCGTTTTCATAGATAAGCCCTAAGTTGTGTTGTGCTTCTGCATCGTTTTGCGCTGCTAAGATTCTCGATTGTTGCTGGATATTGTTGAGAATATTTTCTTTCTGAGTCTTTGAAGCTAAATATAAGTAAGCACGATGGACTGCAGGCAAAGGTAAGTTAGATGACTGTTCAAGCAACTCAACAAACTTACGGGGTTTAGCATAACCGTCATACTGGCTGTAGATTCTTGCTGCTAAAGATAAAACATCCGAAGAGCATTGGTTTAACGTAGATTGACTACTCAGATAATTCAAAAAACTGTTGTCTATTTCAACTTGAGGAAGATTTGCATGGCAGCGTTTCAAGCAATACTCTCGATAGGCAGAAGCACCTTCAGTCTCACCTAACAACATTTTTTGGAATAGAGTTTGAAATTCTTCAGGAATGGCCATGGGTATGAATCCTCTAAATCGAAATAGTTGATTTTTAGAATATATGGTGATTATTAAGGTTTTATTAATTTTTAAAGACTTTTTCTCGGTAATTTTGATTTACTTAAAAAGTGGGGCACAATTAGAGACCTTGAGCGATGACAACCTTTTTTTACTTATTAGCCATTTCTCAAATAGGGTTATAGATTCTGCGAGTTCGTGATATTGCTGGAGCAATGACACCTTGGCAGTCCCACAATGATTGTTACACTGCTCAACCACAAAGTGCATACTTAGAAATTGTTCGATATCATCTTCAAAGAGTGGCGAGGCATTTTGCAAAAAAGTTTTGGATAACGGCTCTTCGGATTGAATAGCGAATTTAACAATCTTTCCAACGATCTCATGTGCTTTTCGAAATGGCACTTCTTTTTTAACAAGATAATTCGCAAGTTCTGTTGCGATTAAAAAACCTTCGCTCAAGCTTTGCGAAATAGTTTCTTGATTAACTTTCATCGTAGCAATCATTTTTGCCATCATGTGCAAGCAATTATGTAATGTCTTCACAGCATCAAACACACCCTCTTTGTCTTCTTGTAGATCTTTGTTATATGCTAACGGCAACCCCTTAAGGGTAGTTAGCAACGACATTAATGCACCATAAACTCGGCCAGTTTTGCCCCTAATTAATTCGGCAGAATCAGGATTTTTTTTCTGAGGCATCATGCTACTACCGGTGCAAAATGCGTCATCGAGTTCAATAAATGAAAATTCTTGACTCGACCAAATGATCAGTTCTTCGCATAATTTTGACAGATGCATCATAATCATGGACGCAGTTGCTAGAAATTCGACGAGATAATCTCGATCACTCACCGCGTCAAGACTATTGTGATAAACCTCAGAAAATCCTAAGTTTTGCGCTATTTTGTGTTGGTTAATCGCAAAACTATTGCCCGCTAAGGCACCCGCACCTAACGGGAGTTTATTCGCGCTTCTAAAATTTTGCTGCAATCGCTGACTGTCCCGTAAGAACATCCAACTATAGGCAAGCAAATGATGTCCAAAACGAATCGGTTGCGCTCGCTGCAAATGCGTATACCCCGGGAAAATAGTATCCATGTGATCATTCGCTTGTGCTAATAAACTTTTTTGCAAAGTTACTATATCATCCAGCAACAGCAGAAGTTCACGACGCAAATAAAGTCGCGTATCTAAAGCGACTTGATCGTTACGACTTCTACCGGTATGGATTTTGCCTGCTAATTCGCCAATCTCTAAATGTAATAAGCGTTCAATATTCATGTGAATATCTTCGTCCTTTACTGAGAAATTAATTTGGCCGTTGGCAATTTTGCTGGCGATATGTTGCAATCCAGAGATGATTTGCTGCGCTTCTTCAGCGCTTAGCAAGTTTGCGTCATGGAGTGCTGTGACGTGCGCACAGCTTCCCACAATATCATCCTGCCAAAGTGCATGATCAAAATGTATCGATGCGCCAAAATTCTCGAGTGTTTCATCGACAATTTTGTCAAATCGTCCGCCCCATAATTTCATCGCACTACTCACTTGCAATTAGTTGTTGTTGATTGGCGTTCTCATTAGTAAATGTTTGATTGACATGGTGATAAACCTGCAACGGCAAACCCCACAATTTGATGAACCCTAACGACGCTTGGTGATCAAATTGATCTTCTTGCGCATAGGTAGCAAGTTGTAAGTTATATAAAGATTGTTGCGATTTTCTACCCGTTATAACGATATTACCCTTCGTGAGTTTCACTCGAACACTACCGGTCACACACTGTTGAGATTCTTCGATGAAACTGAGCAAGGCATTCTTTAACGGCGAATACCACATGCCTTCGTAGATTAAGTTTGCCATCTTTTGCTCGATAATCGGTTTAAAGTGCATAATTTCTCGAGGCAGGGTAATCGCCTCCAATGCTTGGTGCGCTGCAATTAACGTCATTGCCGCAGGCGCTTCATAAATCTCTCGCGATTTGATGCCAATCAATCGATTTTCGACATGATCAATTCGACCTACCCCCTGCTCTCCCGCCAGAGTATTTAATTCGGTAATGATTTTTTCTAAAGGTAAACTCTTACCATTCAAAGCAACTGGTAAACCTTGTTGAAAATCAATAATGATTTCAGTCGCAGGTAAAGTAATTTCTTCAGGATTCGCTGTCCATTCATACGCTTGCGCAGGTGGCGCATGCCATGGATTTTCTAAGACACCACACTCACAACTTCTACCCCATAAGTTTTGATCAATGCTAAATGGATTATTTAAATCTATCGGCAACGGAATATTGTGTTTTTGAGCATAAAGAATTGCATCTTCTCTTGCTAAAGGCGCCTCACGTACTGGAGCAATAATTTTTAAGTTAGGATTTAATACTGAAATGGCAACATCAAATCGTACCTGATCATTACCTTTACCAGTACAACCATGTGCAACGGCTTCGGCACCTTCTTGTTGTGCAATCTCAACCAAGATCTTTGCAATCAATGGTCGAGATAGCGCTGACACCAACGGATAAACACCTTCATAAAGCGCATTGCTTTGCAAAGCCACTGCAAGATACTCATAGGCAAATTGTTGCTTCGCATCAACGATGTAACATTGACTCGCTCCAATTTGATAAGCCTTATTTTCAATGGCCGCCCAATCTTTATTTTCACCGACATCAATACTCACCGCGATCACATCGTAATGATATTTTTCCTGCAACCACTTAATCGCAATCGAAGTATCCAAACCACCAGAATAAGCTAATACAATTTTTTTCTTCATTTTAATTTCCCCAAGCCAACAACTGATAAAGCAGTGCTTTTTGCACATGCAAACGATTTTCACTCTGCTGAAAGATGACCGAACAAGGTTTATCCGGCAAATCATAATCAACTTCTTGACCACGATTCATCGGCATGCAATGCATGAAAATAGCATCATCCTGCGCATGCGCCATGAGCTGCTCATTCACCTGCAAACCGTCAAAATCACTCAAAGACCGCGGCTCAAACCCCATACTAGTCCACACATCGGTGTAGATTGCATGAGCACCTTTAACCGCACAAACGGGATTTTCAAAAGCCTCAATACTGCCACTACCAATAGATTTCATCGCATAAGCAACAATTTCCTCACTAGGACCATAAGTCGCCGGACAACAATAACGCAAATGAACACCAAGCTTCGGCGCCATGAGCAAAAGACTATGCAACACATTGTTACCATCACCCAAATAGGTCAAAGTAAGCCCCTGCAAATTTTGAAAGTTCTCTTTCAAAGTAAGCAAATCCGCCAAAGACTGACAAGGATGAAAGAGCTCCGACAAACCATTAATAATCGGAATCGTCGCCACAGCCTGCATTCGAGTAAGATTATTATCCGCATGCGTTCGAATCATGACCGCATCACAATAACCCTGTAAAACTCGCATCTGATCCTCAGGCTCCTCAAATTTTCGAGTACTATTGTCACTTTCAATAACATCACCACCCAACTCACGCATCGCAATAGTGAAACTCATGCGAGTTCGCAAAGAAGGTTTATCAAAAAGCAACGCTAAGTGCTTATTATTAAGCAGACGGGTATAAGCATAACGCTGCTGTTTTAGCTCTAAAGATAACTCGAGTAGGTATTGAATCTCCGCCGCTGACAATTCAGCACCACTTAGCAAATGTTTTGCATTTATATTCATGTTTACCTCTTAGCAAACGAAACCTTACACAAGACTGTGTATTATTATTCATTATTATGAATATTAATGCAAGCGCTCAACTGTCACTGCTTTTTACTGTCCTCCCTGTTTTACTGTCAGTCCCGCCTAGTTTTTACTATCTTTCCCGCGCAGTTTTACTGTCATTCCCGCGCAGTTTTTACTGTCATTCCCGCGTAGGCGGGAATCTATATCTGGGTGCGCTTCCGATGAATGGATTCCCGCCTACGCGGGAATGACAGTAAAAACTAAGCGGGAATGACAATCAATTCACCAAAAAACATCAAAAAAATTTTGAGTAAATAATCCCCTGAAAAACAAGAAAAAAACCCCACCAATAGCTTAAAGCTACATTAAAAAACCTTGCATTTACCCAGCAAATCCACGAAAATTCGACCCATTCAAGTTACACGCCCTCTGGAGATTAGCTATGTCGATGAGTAAAGAGCTTTTTAATGTCATTGCATCTGAAGAAAAAATGGATGTCAAAGTGCGAAGATTAAAAGAGCTTTTGACTCGCGCTACTGCTGAAGATATTAATGCTTATCACGACGTAGGTGATATCTGGACAGGAAAAGTCACAATTCTGCACATCGCCGCCGCAATGGGTCAGCTAGAAATTTTAGATCTTTTAGTAAGAAATAAGAAAACTGATTTAGAAGCGACTACAGGCAGGAATGGCCGAACAGCTTTGCATGTTGCTGCAGGATTCGATCAGCTAGAAGCTTGTCAGTTGCTTGTGAAGTATATTAATCCGCTGGTCAAAACTACCTCATGCAAAACTGCTTTTCGCACTGCTAAAGAAAAATCTGCTTTGCAAAGAACGCCTGAAAAGATTGCTCGAGCTAAGGCTGTGATGGAGTTTTTAAAGGTACCCACTTTTGTACAAGCATGTTATGAAGGTGACTCAGATTTGGTGACTAAAATGGTGACCGAGGAGCAAGTGGACGTTAACGGGAAGTATCATGTAGCTATACGAGGTAAAGAATCGACCAGAGAAACTAAAGAAAAATGGGGTTTGCTTGGCGCTTGCTTAAATGGACATGTAGATGTAATTGAATTTTTATTAACACTAATTCCTCGATTAAATGTTAACCTGCAAGATCGTCGAGGATATACAATTTTACATTTTATCGCCCAAAGACCCGTCAAAAACTTTCCAGAAAATGTACCTCAACTAACTGATTGTTCAATGGATTCACCCACGGTAGCTTACTACATCACGGAAATGCTGATTAAGGTTGGACGTGCAAATCCTAACATCAAAGACGCTGAAGGATTTCCTCCGATGTATGATGCGATAGGTTCTAACTCATTAGATGTGGTGAAGGCTTTAGTACGAAGTGGTGCTGCAATTAGTTGGGAAGTAATAATTGACCCAAAGCAAGTTTATACATCAGAAAAGCTTTACCATAAAACCATGAGTACAGTTAATAAACTTAGAATGAAAGACTGTGATTATGGACCCGCAATAACTCGCTCAGGCATTGATTTAAATAGCCTTCAACATGATTATCAAGATGCAATACAACAACCAATGGTGATCACCTGCTTTTCCAGCGTTCCACTAGGCATGCCAGAAATGCGCAGATATATACTGATGCTAAAGTCGTTTGATATAGGACAAGAATTTAGTAAAAATTTCCGCAAGATAGATAGTCACTTTTTTCCTGCTGTTCGTGAAAGAGCCTCACTTCCACATCGTCCTGAGCCGCTCACCAGCAAACTCCTTGATGTAACAGCCAGGGAATTCAAAGTGAGCCAAGATGACAAACAAACATCAAAGCTGGTTTGCTAATAGGATTTGCTCTTCTAAATAAGACGTGACTTTAAGAAATAAATCATCTAAGCCTTCAGCTTCTGGATATTTCAATCGGATTTCATTTAAAAGATCCATAATAGTAGTGGCATTTTCTGGACTAAACGGTTTGCTTAAAAGATTTAAAAGCTCGTTGCCCTCTGTATTTTTCGATATTGAACTACTACTGTTATGAACAAGCTCTGCTACAAAAGAAATTGCTTTTTGCTGACTTTCCGGGATGAGAGATGCAAATTGTGAGAGATCCCGCTCACCAAGAATGGACTTTTGAATATCTTTTTTTAGTTCTATTTTTGAATCTGTGATAATTTTTGCTGATCTAATCGGTTTTAGAGAAAATTTTTCCACTAGATAATCTATCAATTCTGAGTAATCAATTTCTTCAATAGCGGAAAGTTTTTTCACTAATTTATCAGCAGCTTTGAATATATTTGCATTATTTGTTTTGCGAAATCTTTCACTAAAAATATCTCTTGAGAGAAGCTCAACCAACGACTGTATTTCTTCTAAACCTAAAATAAGAGTGTCTTTATTTAGATCTACGATCTTTGATAAACAATCATTTAAATCATCCTTTATAAGTTGATAGTTTATCTTAGGCAACTCATGTTTTTGTATTTCGCCTGGTTCGTCATGTGGCTCAACAATTTCGCTTTCATTAAGATTTTTAGGTTTCTCCCCATTGAGTCCACCAATAGTCTCCAAACGTTTTCCACGAACCAATAAATTTACACCATCTTTATTTGCAGATTGTTGTAGAACTATTGGATCATCAAAATTTATATGCGATAAAATTCTTTCTTTTTTCTCAGGATCAGTAGACAGATAATTAGCATAATCCTGTTCCCACTCATCCAAATCCTCCTTCTGCTTAGGAGTCAAATCAGGCTGGTTACGTATACTATCCAACAACTCATAATTCCGACGAATCATCCGTACTTGTGTTTCAACAATCTCTAATATCAAAGCAATCATATTCGGAGGCGCATGCTTCAAATAAAAGCGCAGTAAATTACTCTTATGCGCTTCTATCAAATATTCTCTGGCTTCAATCTTTAATGGTAATGGGATTGTCTGCATGCTTTCTACTGCTACTTCGTTTAAGAGCTCTATGTATTTTCTGAATACGTATTTATGAAGCATTGCCCGTAGTTTTCGTTTTAGATTTTTTCGTTCTATAAACGCGAGTTCTTGTTCTGATTGTGTTCTTAATTGTTTAAGCATCTCTTTGAAATTTTCATCGCGTAGCATTAGGCAGCGGGCTACTATCGACATTTGTAAGGCTTTTAGGTATCTGTATAGTGGCGAGTTGATATTTCGCATTTCGCTGACTATTTCTGTTACTGTGAATGGGATGCCGAATTGTTTTTTTATTTTTAGGGCGATATCTGGGGTTGGGATTAATAAAATTATGGACTGCAGAAGATTTAGCTCTTCTAGATTTAAGCTTATTATTCGCTTTTCTGTTTTTATATAATGGTTGTTTGGCTGTTTGCTCATAACTACCTACGGGGTTTCGCAACGAAGATACTCTCTCTTAACTATAGCATTCGATTTTTGTTTTTCTGGGTGGCTACGCTTTCGCTTATAGATTAACTATATATTAGCGAATACCATGATATTGCACGAAAAATTAATAATTTATAAGAGGTATTAACCTATAACATATGTAAGAAATTGCTTACAAAGAGTTACCTCCTTCCTATTTCTATTTATCTGCTAGAATTTTTAATAATTCATTTTGAGATAAACGCCGTGTCAGAGAAACAAATTAAAGTCCTACTCATTGAAGATATGCAATTGGCGCAGACGGCAGCGGCTAATGTCTTTAAAAAACTTAACTGTTATTTTCAAATAGTTCCTATTGCAGTCAAAGGCTTAGAGGAAATCTTAAAAGAAGACTTTGACATAATTTTTGTGGATCTCCAATTGCCTGATATGAATGGCTTTGCTCTTGCTAAAGTTATCCGCCAGCTGGAAACAGGCAAAAGAACGCCACTCATAGTCTTAACATCGCACAATCTCACTGAAGGAATTAAAGAAGAAGGCAGAAAAGCGGGCTTTGATGATTTCTTACAAAAGCCTTTGAATATAGTGGTGACCCAAGAAATGTTCTTAAAACATCTTGGTATACAAAATAATCCTACTTAGCGTTACTTTCGTATAAATGTAAATAATTGCGCAGCAAGCATTTCTGTAGCCAACAATAATGTTGTGACTGAAGAACCATTAGCGAAATTAATGACAAGATAATTAGGGTCGTGAACAATACATTCCCCGAGCAATCATTTTTCATGGATCGCAAAATAGCTCCTTAATTGTTTCTGGATACTCGGAGCAATTTGAACCCTAAAAGACAGAGCCACTCCTTTGACACTCCGCCAATCTGTTATTTGTTCTGAATGGCTATAACTACAGATATTTTTTGAATCCGGGCATTTAATCGCATAGATAACTTGCATACTTGAGATTTTTGAAGCGATTAAAATTCTAGGCTTTTGATTTTCTTTGAAGTATAAGCCCGGATGATTATCAGCATTCTTACTGGTATATAAATAGACTCGGCAGGCTGAATCATTATCTATCAGGCCAAAACCTTCCGAATTCGAATTTAATCTTAAACTTGGATACTGTGCTTGCCAAATTGGAAAGAGACTCACTTTAGGATGATTGTTAAAATACTGTTTCAGAAAATATAAGACGTATTGGCTATTAGTGATAGCATCTGAATATTGTTTGACTTGACTGTAATCCTTTGCAATTAGCGCGTAGGAATTAAATAGCAGAATCATAATCAAGCTGCTAAGCGACATAGCAACTAACAATTCTAACAACGTATAACCTGCATTCATTTTGGTATTCTCAGCCTTAGTTGATTGAATTTTCTGTCTTTCCAAGTGATCAGAATGTCGTATAAGTTGGCTGTGGCGTGCAACTCCCCTGCCCCATTCGGTAAACTTTCTGCAAGTTCTGATTTCCAAATAGCTAACTCTCTCTTTTGGAACGCACCATCTTCATTTGAAAGTAGACGTTCTTTCAGTGCCAAAACTTGATACAGCGCAGAGGTTTTGTGAAAGAGCGCTTCTAATTGCCATCTTGCTCTATACTCTTGTTGCAAAAAAAGGATTAGGGACATTGAAATTAACATCAATGCAAGAGTAGCCTCTAAAAGCGTAAACCCTCTCATGTTGCTTATCCTGAAATAAAAAGTTATTTTAAATGGGTTGGATCTTAGCGCAATACAGGTAAAAAAACTGTGGCTGATAAGAAAAAATAAATGTCATTCCCGCGAAAGCGGGAATCTATCATTAATGTGGCTGGGAGAGATGGATTCCCGCCTTCGCGGGAATGACAAGCAAACGGACAGAGCGCACGGGAATGACAACAGACGCCGGGATGACAGCTCTTAGTAAATGTCAAATCAATTACAGCTTATAAGCGAGGGCGGGCTTCCGACTTACTAGTCAAATCTTGCAAACCCTTTAATCTTGATTCCAATCGATGCTTCTGGCTCTCAAGATCTTTTATAATCGCCAGCAATTCCTGTTTTGAATCAGAACGTCGATAATTCAACAATGCTGGCAAAGGGCTATCACGATACTGTTTATAAACCAAACCTTCTTCAGTTTTAAGTTGATGTCTCAATGCATCAATTTCCTTTCGAAGAGAACCTATATATTTTTTACTCTTGTAAACCAAATTATTTTCAACATTTTCCATAGTTCTAAAAAACCAATCTTGCTGACGTATAATTTTGAGCGTGTATGTTGCTACAACCAAAAAGAATAACTGATAATTATTTCCATGAGCTGCGAAAGCATTAAAATGGAAATGGTATAGCTCTTCCAGGAGATGTTGTGCTCGGTTGTCACCTGTAAGCATATCTAGCAAACGTCTTTCCGCTAAAGCCTTTCCATAAAAATCGTATATCACAGAAAATAGTTTAGCTCTGATTATTTTTTTATCAACGTCAATTGAATCAAACGGAATATTTTTTGCCAATTCTAATGCCAATTTTTCGGCTATGACCTCGCACTGTTGTGCAGATCTTTTGAGGCTGGGCTGCTCTGCCAGCAATCTATTTATCAGAGGTATAATAACATGGCTTTCTTCTAAGCATTCTTTGAGTCGAGTCGAATCCAAATAAATGTTTTCAGCGTTATTAATAGACTCAGTCCGTTCCGCTTCAATAAGGTTGGCACTCGGAAAATGCGAACCAAAAATTGAAGCACAAGAGCCCAACGTCTGCGCCTCAGTTTGACAGCGCCTCCTAAAATTACCCATTTCGTCTATTTCGGCTATTGACGCAGGCTGTCTAGCTAATGCTGAAATATTTAAAGAAGACAAAATCGACAAAATTCTTTCATTAAAAGCGTGCGTGAAGTTATCTACTAAAGAATAATCAATTCTTGCACATCGAACTAAATTACCAATTACCGAAGAGCCAGTTAACAATAAGACGACCGGTACAAATTTAGACTCTTCTCTGCTGATATTTCTTACGAATTCTTTATAATTATTCATATCAGCCAATGATAGTTGATTTACCTGAGCTAATCGCTCAAGATAGTTACTCCCCGTAGCTTGAGAAATAGTTTCAATATCGCGAAGGTGATTTACTATTACTTCAGATAACAAGGGTTCTTCTGGTAGGTGTAGACCATCCGAATCTACACGAATATCTCGCTGGTTCTGCGCAACCTGCTCAAGCAAACGATCATGTTTAAATTCAAACAATATTTTGATTAGATATTTTCTTCGTGCAACTGGATCAAGTAGCAAAAGCATTTTCGCATCTGAAAGTTTATTGATGAACATCTTGTTCACATATTCTAAAACATCATTAGGACGAACTCCCAGTCCTAATACTTTGAATTGTGAGTTCAAGAAGTCAATCGCTTCATAACTTTCTACCCAGCCAGTATCGTCATCAGGACATTGAGTGCTTACAATTGAATCCACATCCTCATTAAAAGGAACTACTTGCTGGATAGGTTCTAAACTATCTTCATTAGTGCCAATAGTTAACAGGCCAGTAGTTGGAAGCTCTGCATTAATTGCTGCATTATCCGCATCGTGATCCCTATGACCACTTACTTCTCTTCTTTGTCGTTCTAATTCCTCTAAGTGGCTCAATTGAACTACTTTTTCAAAGACGTTTTTTTCACTACTCATTACATACCTAAATTTAATTTGCTAAAAAACTGAATTTTAACATAATTAGCAGCTGGAAACTCACTGTCCTCTCTTAAGAAGACATTAAGAAACGTATGTTAAAATTTTTTGATTCCTAAAAATGAGCCTATCACATTGCAAGAAACTCAAGCTTTGACCCTACAAACGCGATATTTAATCAGAAAAATGCTGGATATAGTGCCAGGCACAGCTGCTGAGGTCTCGCAAAAACTGTCAGCTTTATTGCAACATAGCAATGCGGGAGAAGACAAAAGCTTACAACAAATCGGATTTTTACTCGAGAATCCCGAAACTAAAGACATTGCTACAGCGACTATTAAAGAAAGATTGGCGCTATTGAGAGGTTCCTGACAAAGTAATCTTAGAAACATCCGAATTATTAGATCAAGAAAAACTTAAAACCCAACAAGAACCGGGCCTTAAACCAAAAACGCAGTTATTTAAATAGATAGGAAGTTGAATGCAAGAACCCCTAAATTCCAACAATCAAACACGTTACATCATCAGAAGATTGCTAGATGCTATCCCGGGCACGGTTGCTGTCGTCTCTCAGAAACTAATAGCTTTATTACAAGATCCAAGTGCTTTTATTAAGCCAACTGAAGACAAAAGTTTACAGCAAATCGCACATTTGTTGAATCACCCTGAAACTAAAGCTCTTGCCGCAGACGTCATTAAAGAAACATTAGCTCTACTACGACGTTCAAATCTACCTTCAGATCTAGTCGCTATTGTTATTTCACATCTTACGATTGACCAATTGCTTCGAGCAATGTTATTGAGCAAAACATGGTACAGAGCAAGTCTAGTACGCTGGCGAGCCTTACTCGTGAGTGATTTTGGTGTCAATCCAGAAGTAGCAAAACACCTTCCAAATCCTCATCGAGTCTATCATAAAATCGTTTATACCTTGCTTAGCGATAATGTCATTTTTTCTCGCTTTAAAAAGTTTGCTGAAAAATATGGGATCGATAGTTTTTGTTTTTGCTCAGATATTAGTGATTATCAAAAATTGGAAGAGTTTTTTAAAACTAATGTTATTCCTGCACTTGATGATGTTGTAATTTTAGGAAATGTAGGATTGGTAAAATATTTTATTGAAAGCCTAAATAGAATACCTAATCAAAAAACTTTCAGTAAAGCCTGCGCATCTGGCTCAGTACCATTGGTTAAATACTTCATGGTAGATTGTAATTTTAAAGTGCTACAGCCAAGTATTGATGATACAAGTCTTGATTATAATTGGTTGTACCCACCAAATATCAGTGAGGTTCTTGGTAACTGGGATCTTTTATTTCCTTTACTTACCTATGTGAATTTGGCGCTAACAGGATCGGTTGAGTTATTCAACAAAAGAAGACCTCAACGCTACTCTAAATTGCACCGTCATGATATTTTTTTTGACAGCAAAAAAGTTCTCATGAATGGCTTACGATCGCGCTCTTTAAACCTCATTAAATACTTATTTGAAGATGATGATTCTCCTGTGCTCAAAGATTCTGGAACTTTAACAGATGGTCAGCTTTTAACATCGGCAGTTCAATGTAGCTCTTTAGCAGTTGTGCAGTATCTCTTTGAAACCAAGAATATGGCATCTGCACTTTCCAGCGACTCAACCAAATGTAACGCATTTAGATCTGGGTCACTCGCAATATTAAAATTTTTGCAACCTTACTTGGAGGCTGGCGTACCTAAACCTACAGTATCTCAACTTGCTTTGTATACTGAAAATACCATTAGATCTGGATCCATCCGCACCTTGAAACATGCGTGTGATAACAATTTAATTTCCATAAAGGCCTCTCACACCCAAAACTTAAAAAATGCTGCTAGAGTAGGTTTAGTAGCGATTTTTAAGTTTTTGTTCGTCGAGATTGCAGATGGTGATGCACAATTTATATTTAAATTAGCGATGGGAGCAGTTTTCGGCTCTGTAATGCAACATCTAGTCACTGTTATGAATATCCAAATAAACCCGGAAATATTGACGCAGCTAAAATCTGGATCCTTTGATTCACTAAGATACTTAGTTGAACAGCGAAATATACAGCCAAATGATGAGACAATAGAAAAATTAAATTATCAAAGTTATTTTTCTGCACGCTATTTAAAAACTATTCATCTTAACAAAGGTCGAACTAGTAGTTTTTGGACTGTTGTATTGAGCACAAAATGTAAAAATGCGGTGAACAGCATCGAACATCAAATCCGTTTTGATCAGCAACAACAACCGCAACAATGGTGGTCAAAGCCACCGCTAATTCGTATGTTCACTCGTAGGTATTTTACTGAACTTAGCAAAGATCAAAGCCAAGACATGCAGTCTAAACTCCTTGAAATTACTCTTACAATGAATAATATTTTGGAAATTGCCAAATCTGCACAACTCACTGCTTATCCCGATAATTTCGTCAAGCAAGAACAAATATATTTCACGGCCTTAAAAAAGATACAAATAGCTTTAGAAAAAGCTTTGAATGACCAAAGTGATGACCCCAAAGCGCTTGCATTTTATAAACGTTGGCAAGGGTTTATTGAAAAAATAATTTTTGAATGTAGTACGCTAGACGAGTCTCAGAAAGACGAAATTTCACGATCACAACAAAGGTGAGATTGAAAACAGGAATTGACCCAAAATGTAGCCTGAGTGAAACCCAGGAAATCTTTGTCATTCCCACGCAAGTGGGAATCTATGGTTTCAGCTTCACCGAGAATGGGTTCTGCGCCTGCGCGGGAATGACACTGGTTTCCTGGGTTTCACTCAGGCTACATTTTGGATCACGTGAAAGACTTTAAAATAGTATATTACATTTAGAATGGTGAGGCCTTACAGATGCAAGAAACTCAAAGATTAACTTTACATAAAGCAGATTTACCTCTAGACATACTCGTTCTAATTGTGTCATATCTTGAAATCAACAAATTGCTGATACCCATGTTGATTAACAAGGATTGGCATAGAGCCACCTTGCCGCGATGGCGAGAGTTACTCTTTCAGGATTTCGAGGTCGATCCAGATATTGCGAGAATGCTCCCTCATCCTAACATGGTTTACCGCAAAATTAGCCAGGCCATATCTGATAGATATGATAATTATGCTTATTTTATTGCAAAATACGGTCTAACTAGTTTCTGTATTTGCCTAGACGTGGAAGATAAACAACAACTCGCAGAATTTTTTCGAAACAATACTATTCCAGATCTTGCTGATGTCGCGTACTTAGGAAATCTATCTGTAGTAAAATATTTAATTGAAGATTGTAATCGGTCTTTTATATTAGCAATCGAACCGGCAAAGATGTCGGGCTCAATTCCTTTGTTATTATATTTTATCGAGCAATGGGGATTATATGATACAAGTCGTAATTCTGACTACTGCAACTACTGCCTCGAATTGCCACCAGATCTTGGACAGTTATTCCGTCACTGGAATAAAATATCCTCTTTTATGTCTTATAAAACTCTAGCATTAACCGGGTCGATAGCAGCAATCAAAAAAATGGATTCAACCCAAGATCGGTTTCCGGATCTTGACACTGTTCTTCGTCATGCCATTGACTCCGGTTCGCTAATTTTATTAAAGTACTTATATGAAGATCCATCTTGCCCATTTCGCCAACGTTTTGATCAACAATTAAAAGATCAGCTTTATGAAATCTTTAAACTTGATCGGGCTGCATCTAGAGGCAAAATCAGTATAGTTCAATATATGAGGGAAGTTCGACGGATAAAATTCACTCATCAAACCATGTTGGCGGCTGTACGGTCGGGTTCATTAGTCGTTGCAAAGTATGTCAGAGAGCATGCCGAAGAGAAAACTCTCAATGATGATATATATCCGTTCACAGCAATTCAATCTGGCTCTTTAAGGATGGTAAGATATCAGAGGGAAGTATGTAAACGGCAGAACTCAACCAAAAATGATTTGGATATCGCAGCAGAATTAGGTTTAACAAACCTACTGACCTTTATTCTTAATCACAGGCCACCTCCTGCCGATCAAACTACGCGAGAACATCTTCTGCGCTCAAAATTCGCCACGTTGAAGATTTTACCTAACTTTCCTACTATCCAGTTTGGACAAAAGGATCTAATTTATTTTAGTCGCCATAATAATTTATTTTTCGTGCGGCAAGTGGTTGAAGAAAAAAAATTGTTACCGGATGAAGAAACTAAAAACAAGATCTCACTGAACGTAGGAATGTGCACTAAAGTTATCCGTCACGACAATGCCAAATACTTAATGAACGTGACGCCAAGAAATAACTCAACCTCTTTTTGGAATAAAGTATTAAGCTTTCCATGTAAAAATACTGTTGATAAATTAACCAGTGAAATTCTTTTTGACAACAAAGGAAAACTACAGAAGTGGTTCTCACCTTCATTTGTTCTTTTAAGAAAGATTAGAGGAAGGTTATATGTCAATACTGTTAAAAATCCTTGTGATTATTTAACTGTTACAGATGAACCTGAAGAAAAACCTAACGTCATTAGTATCGAAGTGACTTGGGTAATGGCTGCAATAGTAAATATTACCAAAGATCTTCCTGAAATAACTCTTAAAAAACCATTTCTTGAAACTGAACAGATGTATTTGCGGGCGCTACAGGAGATTCAAGTTAAGCTTGAGGAAGGTTTGTCTTCTACATTTGAGCCGCCTGCGGCTTTGGCTTTTTATCGGCGTTGGCATCGAATTATTGCGGAGGCAATCGCAAACAACAAAGAAACTGAAACAGGAATTGATCCAAAATGTAGCCTCGGTGCAACCCAGGAAACTTCTGTCATTCCCGCGCAGGCGGGAATCCATCCCCTGCGCAACTAGAAGCATAGATTCCCGTCTGCGCGGGAATGACAAAGATTTTCCTGGGTTTCAGTCAGGCTACATGTTTAGATTAAATCTGTTTGATTAATAACTGATTCATTCGCTTCACAAAACTACCTGGATCTTCCAACTGTCCACCTTCCGCAAGCAACGCCTGATCAAACAAAATTTCACTCCAATTTTTGAATTCACTATCATTGGTGTTTTTTAAATGTTGGATCAAAGGATGGTCTGGATTAATTTCTAGAATAGGTTGTGAGCCATGAAATGGCTGGCCGGATGCTTGGAGTAATCGCTGCAAATGGGCGCTCATTTCATCTTCTTCCGTGACTAAACAGGCGGGTGAATCAGTCAGTCGATTGGTCGTACGAACCTCTTTCACTTTTTCACCTAAGGCATCTTTAATACGTTTAATCACATCCGAATACTGCTCTTCAATCTTTTTCGCATCTTCAGGTGTCTCTTTGTCTATGTCAAGATCACCCTTTGTAACAGACTGAAGTTTTTTATCTGCATAAGTATTTAAATGTGCAACCCACCACTCATCGATTTTCTCGCTTAGCAGTAAAACTTCAATGCCTTTCTTGCGGAAGATTTCTAGATGGGGGCTGTTTTTTGCAGCAAAGAAACCGTCTGCAATGACATAATAGATTTTATCCTGATCGCTTTTCATTCTTGAAATGTAATCATCTAGAGAAACATTTTGATCGGGATTATCATCATGGGTTGAAGAAAATCGGAATAATTTAGCAATTTTTTCACGATTAGTATGATCTTCTGCAGGTCCTTCTTTTAACACTGGACCAAACGCGGTGATAAATTTTTTGAATTTTTCAGGTTCGTCTTTGGATAGTTTATCTAACATATCTAAAACACGACGAGTGCTTGCCGTACGAATCGATTCAATTACTTGATTGCTCTGCAATAATTCACGAGACACGTTTAGAGGTAAATCACCAGAATCCACTACACCACGAACGAAACGTAAATAAGCAGGCATTAATTGCTCTGCATCATCCATGATAAAAACACGGCGGACATATAATTTTAAGCCTTTATAATGTTCGCGATTCCACATATCAAATGGCGCTCGTCCTGGAATAAATAACAAGCTTGTATATTCTAAATTACCTTCCACTTTATTATGCGACCATGTCAATGGCTCTTCAAAGTCATGCGCAATGTGCTTATATAATGCAATATAATCTTCATCCTTAATTTGACTTTTTGGGAGTGTCCATAATGCGGTGGCTTTGTTGACAGTCACCTCTTCTATTGGCGGTTCTTCATTTTCTTTTGCCTTTTCTGGCACATGTTCTTTCATCATGATAGGCAGCAAAATATGATCCGAATATTTGGTAATGATGTTGCGAAGACGATAATCTTCTAAAAATTCATCTTCCTCTTTTTTAAGATGCAACGTGATTTCAGTGCCACGATCTGCTTTATCAATATTTTCAACGATAAAATTATTCTGCCCTTCCGATTCCCAAAAAACACCCTGGTCTTTCTGCATACCAGCACGACGAGTTTTTACAGTCACTTTATCTGCTACGACAAAAGCAGAATAAAAGCCAACACCGAATTGTCCAATTAAATGAGCATCTTTACTTTGCGCTGCAGTTAACTTATTTAAAAATTCTTTAGTACCCGATTTCGCAATCGTTCCTAAATTTTGAATGACTTCTTCACGACTCATTCCAATACCATTATCACGAATCGTAATCGTACGCGCTTCTTTATCAACATTAATCCAAATTTTAAGATCAGGATCATTTTCAAATAGAGCAGGATCTGTCAACGCTTCAAAACGTAATTTATCGGCAGCATCAGATGCATTTGAAATTAACTCTCTTAAAAAGATTTCTTTATTGCTATATAAAGAATGGGTGACGAGGTGTAGTACCTGATTGACTTCTGCCTGAAAAGCCATGGTCTCTTGGGATTTGTTACTCATTAAAAAAACTCCTGAAACGTCGATGAGCCTCTTCTAGTGTGATGACACAGAAGAGATGAAATATTAAAAATAAACAAAAAATATACTGCTACCTGAAAGCAAATAACTCTAAATTTTAATCGGATCAATCACATAGTTACAGAAAAATAGCTAAAATATAATATGGGTCAAATAAGAAAATTCAAGTGTGAAGGAAATTGTTATGCCTTTATATGAAACAATACCAACTAGGACGTTACTAGCACAAAATGCGGTCGATCCAACATCCGACTTGCCTGAACTCGTGCACTTTGAAGATACAGCCAGGAGCATATTCTTTGATTTCAGCAAAAGTGCACCTGCTACAATTTCGCCACAAACTACCGTTGACGAGGCTATTCACGATATTAAAGTGCTCCATTTACCTATGTTATTGGTAGAAGATAAAGGGAGAATTGTCGGATTGGTCAGCCACGAGGATCTCCTAAGCGAGAAGCCCCTGACGCTAATGCAGGAAAATAGCTTAGATCGGGAAGAAGTAACTGTCGAAATGTTAATGAAACCACACAATAAAATCGTAGTTATCGACATCGCTCACCTTAAAAACGCTCGAGTAGGTCATATTGTGAATACGTTTAAAGAGCACGCGGTCAACTATATATTGGTGGTCAAGCGGACCAAAGAGGATAAGCACCTGATTAAAGGTTTATTTTCAGCATCTCAGGTCAGCCGACAACTTCATGCTGACATTAGCTCCTTGATCATGAAGTCTCCAGAAGGCATTTTAGAGTTAAGCAAAGAGAGGAAAGTTTAAATGTGGCGAACTTTCGATATGATTGCTCTTATTCTGCTCATTCTTGGTGGTATAAATCTAGGTCTAGTTGGAGTCTTTGACCTTGATGTCATTATCTGGCTATTCTCTGATAACATCGTTTTTGCACACCTTCTATTTTTATTGATTGGGCTGGCCGCTATCTATTTATGCTTTCGGATCGGTCGCCTGATCAGCTCTTTACAGCCTCCTGTTTAGAAGTACTTGAACAATTTGAAATTTCCATTAAAATACTAAATTTTTATAAATCTCTTGAGAGAAATAAAACATATTTGAGAGTACTATGCAGATACCAGCTGAAGAAGATGATTTTTATGCCATTCTTGGCGTTAGTCCACAAGCAACTCTAGATGAAATCAAAGCAGCATTTAGAAAAAAAGCCTTAGAAAGCCATCCTGATAAGCAGGGCGGAACTCCTGAGGCCAACGCTGCTTTTAAAAAAGTAAACGAAGCAAGAGATGTACTTATAGATGAGGAAAAAAGAGCCGAATACGATAAAGAAAGACTGGCTATAAACTTATTCAAAGCAACTGTGGCTGGGAATGCTCAAGCAATTACCGATTGCGTTCAAAGATGCTTCGATCCTACATATACTTGCAGGCGCTTTAGTTATAAACTCGAGAATCGAAAAGCCAATATCACTGCTTTAGAGTTAGCGATTGCGATGAAACGTCTGGATCTTGTGACAGCGTTTTTCTCTATGTATAACGCTCAGGTTATTGCAGCACTACTGCATCAAGGATTTATCTACCAAATTGCTGTAGATTTCTATGATCAAGAGATTTTTAGTTTTCTTACTCAGAAAGTAGGGCAACTCAACTCATTTTCAGCTAGAAGGCAACTCGCGGCATCTACACTCCCAGCTTTTGTAACTACAATATTGTTAGATCCTCGATATCCACTCTTTGAGCTAGCGATCATTCATGCTCTTTTTTCTAATCTAACCGAAGTTAAACGAAAAAATTTAATCTTACTAATTAGCAATTATTGCGAAGGCGGTGCTGATTTTATTTGTCATTTGTTAATGAAATATACCGCCCTAAAGAGCCAAGCGACATTGACTAACGTCCCAATGCCAAGCGATTGCTATCTTTCGAAGCTACAAGAATTGGGGTTCAGAGCGCAGAATTACTCTGCACACAAAATATCTGCAATCATCACAGCATTCATAACTTAT
The DNA here is from genome assembly GCA_002429595.1 of Coxiellaceae bacterium UBA6002. Lineage (GTDB taxonomy): Bacteria > Pseudomonadota > Gammaproteobacteria > UBA6002 > UBA6002 > UBA6002. The sequence continues at coordinate 2,770 of DJAM01000098.1, read as the reverse complement.
GTGAAAGACGGCGCTTCTGCCCTACCAATTTGGCAGTCTTTAGATTCTCTTGGAATCCAATTAACCCAAGATATACTTCTTAGTGTGGTAATGAATAATCCTACACTTTTGGAGGGTTTACTTCAATTTGCCGTATCCAAGCCATTACCTTCACTGCCATTTGAAAGTTTAGTATCAATTTATTTTGCTGTATTAAAAATCGTCTTTCCGATCACAATGACAATTGCCATCACAAAATGTCTGCTTAAGGTCATTTCAGATCTTTTTCTGTGGAAGGATGGATTTAGGAATAATTGCATACATCTTGTTTGGAACCGAAGCTCAGATTTTTTAAATCCATTTTTAGACTTACTAGCAGAAACTCTTACTAAAGAGCAATGTCTAGCTCTACTTTATGAATCAAATTCGATGCATCAGCTCCCTGGCCCGTTACTGATTGCCAACTATCCAGAATTTGCGAAAAAAATTGGCCTAAATTCTCGGCCACTGCTAGCTCTTCCACGCCTACCACTATCTGTACCGCGAGAACTCTCGCCAGCTTTGCCAACTGGAACTCAACCAGTTCTTCCTTTAGGCTTTAGTAAGTTCTATCAATTTGTGCCAAATTCAGATGTTGGGCAAAATCCAAATGGGAAACTGCCACCTCCCCAACATTCGGCACCTGGTGAAAAACGACAAAAGAAAGGTCCACCTTCCCCGCCAACTAATAATGGGATTCAGCCTAAATAAACTAATTCGGTGGATTTCACCCAGACTACATTTTAAGTACCCTGGGTGAAACGAGGAACAATTATTCCTTAATCAATTCTTTATCAATACCATGCCGCTTCAAAATATCACGTAATTCTCGTAATGCTTCGAACTGAATCTGTCTCACCCGTTCACGAGTCAGACCAATTGCTTTGCCAACATCTTCTAGAGTTTCGCGATCGAAACCTCTTAAACCATAACGGCGTGATAACACTTCTTGTTGTTTATCACTTAAGTGACTCATCCAGCGATCAATTTGATCAAGTAAGTCAGCATCTTGAAGGATATCGACTGGATCTTGGTTGGTTTCATCTGCGATGACTTCTACTAAGGGCTTGTCGGTTTCCTGCGATAGTGGCACGTCGATTGAGGTAACGTCTTTATTAAGTTCCAGCATTCTTTGAATTTCGCTGAGAGGTTTGTCGACCAATTCTGCGATTTCTTCAGAAGATGGTTCATGATCAAGTTTTTGAGTTAAGGAACGAGCAGCACGAAGGTAGGTATTTAATTCTTTTACCACGTGAATTGGTAAACGAATGGTTCGGCTTTGGTTCATGATAGCGCGCTCAATCGTTTGACGAATCCACCAAGTGGCATAGGTCGAGAATCGAAAACCACGATTTGGATCGTATTTTTCAACGGCATGCATTAAGCCTAAATTGCCTTCTTCGATTAAGTCTAAAAAAGCTAAGCCCCTACCAATATACCGACGAGCAATTTTAACGACGAGGCGTAGATTACTTTCAATCATTTTCGCCCGGGAAGCTTCATCCCCTTTATGGGCAGCCTTAGATAAGCTAATTTCTTCTTTGGCAGTCAGAAGTTCGGTGAAGCCAATCTCGTTGAGGTACATTTGAGTGGGATCAAATTGCTTTGGCTTGGCGCGGTTTCGACTAATAATTTCTTTGAATTCTGTCTTTTCTTGCTCTTCAGGTTCTTCTGGAATTTCTTCATCGGATTCAATTCGACCGAAATCTTCGTCGAGTTCAATCTCGTCTTCGATTGTCGATTCGGCTGGTGTTTCAGTGAAATCCTTTTCACCTTCAACGCTAATTTCTTTACGTTTCCTAGCCACAGGTGCCTCCTTAAATTTTAAATCCATTTAAAATTTACAAATATAGTAGTGGATTGACCGGTTTGCCATTGCGACGTATCTCAAAATGTAACAAAACTTCTCCTAATTCGTTTTGTCCCATTTTCGCAATCTCAGTACCCAATCTCACTACATCCCCTTCTTTTACTAAGAGCTTCTTATTATAGGCATAAGCGCTTAAATAATTATCAGAATGTTTAATAATTATTAAATTGCCGTAGCCGCGAAGCCCGTTGCCGCTATAGACAACCTTACCTGGCGCGATAGCCCGTACCGGTTCTCCCAGTTGGCCTGCAATATCAATCCCTTTATTGCCGCCTGTCTGTAAAGCGAACTCTTTGACTACTTTACCACAAGCCGGCCAACACCAACATCCTGTTTTAGCAGGCATCACCGCCTCCTCCTTCATAAAGCTCTTTTCTGAAGGAGTGGGTAGACATAAATTTTTTGCAAAGTCGTCCTGACAGCAACTTCGGCAGCTTAAATTCGCCTCAGGCAGCACCAGGTCTTCTTGAATAATTGTTTGATGGCCACTTTGAGCAGGTAACTCCAGTGAACAAATGTCTTTCACTGGGAAAACTTCTACCGGGGAATCACGTGTCTGCGATGGAGTCACACACATTGTCAGTGTTTGCCCTGGCTTTAAATGATAGGGTGGTGCTAAGTGATTCGCTCGAGCTAGGTCACGGTAATCCATATCAAAGCCCAAAGCGATCGAATAAATACTGTCATCTTTTTGTACGCGGTACCGGCTTTTAATTGCCTCAGGATCTTGCCAAGCATTGATGACAGGGGCACAGGTTTCTCGAGAGATAATGCAACCGCTTAGCATCAGGCTTGCTAGTAAAATACCGCAAAAGATAACCGTACTTCTGCACGTATTGTCATTCCCTTCCACTCTGTCATTCCCGCGAAGGCGGGAATCCA
>DJAM01000023.1:3090-11298 GCA_002429595.1 Coxiellaceae bacterium UBA6002 | reverse complement strand
TCAGTACTTGACCCCTTAGCCTTTAAGATTTTTAAAGAGCTTGATTGTGACGTTCACATCGTTACAAATGCGAGTAAAGCTTTAGATCAACTTATTTTGAATAGATTTGACATTGTCTTTTCTGATATTCAATTACCTGATTTTGATGGTTATGAGTTAGCTCGAATGGTTAGATCTATGCAGCATACACAGGCCAGAATTCCTCTAATCGCCGTTACAGCTAATTCCACCGAAGATTTATCAGAGCTATCTAAAAACTCAGGTTTTGATAATTTTCTAGTCAAACCTCTTACCATTGAATCTGTCCGTTATATGTTTAAGAAGCATTTATCTTTAAAAAAATTACAGCAGGCAAAGTAACATAGCCGAGATTTGAGTCAGAGGCTAGAAGCCTTTATTCTGCAAATAATTGTTAGTGCTCTCTATATTTTCAATAACTTTCAATCCTCTCCATGTACAAAACTCCTTCTCGATTAAATTAAATCATTGTTAATTTGTAGCACCGCTTACCTTCTATTGACATTTTTTGCTAATTTTTTGTCAAAAATTCCTTCGGAAGTAATGATTGATTAAACAATGATAATTTAGGGAATATTATGTTTTATTAGGAGTAATATTAGGCTACATCCCTTTCTTATAAGAAATATCTCACAAGAAACTAAGCAATTGTCTTACAGACTTGTTAACCCATCATTAGTATATTTGCTAAATATTAGCAATCTGTATAGTTTTCTTCGTCTACACAGCGCTTTTCCCCACAAATGGACTTTCTTTCTTCGTCAGGATTTAGCATTCAACCTTTTTTAGGGGTCAATAATGAATATTAATTTCGAAAAAGCTCAGTCCGCGTTCGAAAAAGGTAAATATGAACAGGCTCGTACCCTGTATGGTTTATTCCTAAGTGAAAGAGGAATCAATCCGCATCTGCGTGATGCTGCCACTTTTATGGTGACCTATCTTTTTCTAAAAAAATTCAATCTAAAACAGGCTAGTAATAATTTTCGATTTTATAACCCTAAGTTGAAATCGGAGTTGTTACCGAAAGAGGTGAGATCGTTAAATCTAGCTGAATTAATGAAAGAAGGACCTTTTGAAGCCTTAAAGCAGGAAGGGCCTTTAGAGCTTGATATGTCAGGCTATGGAATTGAGAGTAAAGACTTTCAGCGGATTATTTCTAGTTTAAAAACTAAAAAAAATCCTTGGCCAGTTGAGTTCGGGGGAAACAAGCTCACAGAACAAGATGTGAATACACTCTTAGATTATTATTTAACCTTTGATTCCCTTGCTCAACTGGATCTGGAAGGGTTACCAATCGACTACCTGGCTATGAGAAAGCTTGAATCTCTCTTAGAAAAAGCAAACCAACAAACTCCTGCCACTGATAAATCACAATTCCTAATTAGATTCTCACAACATCATCGAAATTGTGATTTCAAACTCTTGTCTCATACCTTAAGGAAAATAAAGAATAGACCCGTATACGTTGAAATCGTTGATCCAAAAAATAAGAAGACTTTAACTCTTGTTTCTGCTGCTGTTTTGCAAGACCAAGAAGTACTTTCTTGTGAGAATAGAAGAAAGAAATATAAGTCCGTTCATGAGACGTCATCAAAGATTTTGACCGGTTTAATTCAACAAAAGTTGATCTCTAAAACTGGTAAAGCAAATTTAATCCTTAACGTGACTAAAAGATTACCACAAAAAATCGATAATGAACCCGATCAAATACAGCGAGTATTATACGATGAGAAGGGAGAGTTATTCGTTCACATCCTAAATCACAAAGGACGCGTTATTGTCGATGTTAAAAAGCCCGGTTTATTTTCGCTTTCAAGTCTAAAAGATTATTTTACGTGTCAATCGCTTACTATTAATGCCCCCGTCTCTAATATAGTCGTTGACTGTAAATTTGAGGTTACAGGAGATGTCCAAATATTTTGTCAGAATTTTACATTAAACTCGGAAGCAGAAGTCAAGGCTGATAAATTCACTTTGGAAAGTACGGAAAAATGTAATCTTGCGGGCCAATTAGATTCCAGTGTAGTTGAGATAATTTCAAGCTCAATCACATTAGAAACAACAGCTACCCTTGTTGCGCCGCAGCCAGAAAATTCCAGCAAAAAATCCTCTGTATCGTTAAAAGCACAAAGTGTTAGCCTCTTGGGTGGCAGGGTAGATGCTTATGATGTGAAGATCGAGTCACAAGCAAGTTTAAAGATGCCAGAAAACTTCCGTCTAAAGTGTGAAGAATCCAAGATCACAGGTGAAGAAGTCATTGTTAAAGGAAGTATAAACGGTAATGTTTGTACAATAGAAGCTGATAAAGGAGTGAAGGTTTGTTCGCAAGCAAATATCGAGGCTAAAAAGTTAAGTGTTATAAGCGATGATATTGTTGTAAAAGGTGATCTAAGTAACGAAGAACTTGAGTTACATGCTAATCAAACCATCGTATTAGATTCTAACTCTGGGGTCACAGCAAACTCATTGCTACTAAGTGGTACCAAAGCAAAGTGCTTGGGTGACCTGCAGTGCGATGGTCTGACTCTCCAGGTTAGTGAAGCAACCATGGCCGGCCAAATTTCCAGTATAAAGAGACCAGATAACAAAGAAACAACGCAAGGTGTGTATCAGATAAATGCTTCGGCAATTAAATTTGATGGTGAAATTGAAACCAGTAGTCTGTTAGATATAACGGCGGATAAATTATTTTTTACAGCTCGTTCTAAACTCAACGGTCAAGCAAAATCTCAAGGTAAAGAGATAATACAAAATAAAATTACTTGCAATGAGAAATTATATGTAGATGACGGAGCACAGATTGTTTGTGTCGATAATTTAAAAGTTAAAACAAAAGATTTGACTCACTATGGACTTTTAAAATCAGAAACCAATTTATTCGTTGAGATCAATGGCTGTGGCGAAATCCACGATAGCGGTAAAGTTTTGTCAGATGGTTATATGAACCTCGAAGGCTGTCGTTGTTGGAATTCAGGCGATGTTGATGCTAAAGGGCCTTTAAATATCTCATTTGATATTTTCTTCATCAATGGAATTTGTGACTTCAATGTGGCTGAAAAATTAAAGCAAGGAAAGTTGTTAGGAAAATTAAGAGCTAGTCAAGTCGCTATCAACACAGCTTTTTTCTTTGGCATGCTATCTGATATCACAGCAGACAATAATGTCCAGCTCAATGCTTTTCTTAATCTGTATGTTGGTTTAATCAACGGCCAAAACATCAGTCGTTCAACCTTAGCGGAACTGGATCTCGGATTTAACATTACTGCAATTGAAAAAATTAAAAGTATGTTGAAGTTTATGCGTGAAGTTGTCAGTACTGTATCGTCTGAAAAGACATTGGCTGCTTTAATGCAAGAACAGTTCTCTGCAATAGATGGTAAAGCGCTTGCAATGAACTGTGCATCTTATGTTCTTCAAATTGCATCTATTGCGGCACAGCTAATCATTTTCTTTGCTCCACAAATCGGGTTTGTAGGCAAAATGTTGCTGTCAGCGGCAAATATTCTGCTTCAACTTGGATTGAATGGTGCCAGTGTTAAGCAAGAAATCGTCAAACTTGTAGAGAAATATCAAAGTGGCGTTACGATTCATCCGCGTGAGTTTTATCCACTCATTCTTAATATTAAGAATATTGCATTAGCTGGCTGTAATGCTGCCATGATGGGTAAAGGCCTGCCTAGCGCTTTACAGCACATTCCAAAATCTATGCCAGTTAATCATCAAAATCTCTTAAATGTCCTACCTAGTGTTGTCGGACTGTTTGGTGGCAGTGTGAGTGACCAAAGCCTTTTAGAAGTTGATCTTCTGTCTAATACACTGACTGGTTTGTCTAGTAGTATGAATGCTGTCCATTTATCTGCATTATCACAAAAATTAGCCGCTGTTAATATCGAGAATTCTTTATTTACGGTTGAAGAATGTAATAGCCTGTTAGTTTCTTTGCAGTCTATTTCGACAGAGTATTACAGGCAGCATGACGGCATCAACCTTGTAGACAGTGAAATGATTAACGCTACAGAAGTCCACCTTGATACCGACATCACCGCTCGATCTATTACAGTCATTGCCGATCAATTGAGCCAACATAAAAATTTACATACTGATCAAGCTTACCTAAATACGAAAAAAATCGAATTCAACGGTCACGTTGACGTTGGAAGTGGTTCCGTTGCTGCCGATGAACTTTCTATCCAAAAAAATGCCGATGTTCGATTTAAAAATGCCAGTTTTAATGTGGCCATGACGAATGAAAATGGCGCGCTTCTTACTGATGGCTGCGGTGGAGACTTAGGCCATGTAAAACAAGCAACGACGGGAGATTTGCACGTCATCGGAAAAGAAGTTGAAGTTGATGGTCAGAAAAAAATGATAGGTTTTGGGCTTAATGGTGCCGAGCTTCGTGGCAAAATTACTTTGGAATCTACTGCTGTCTACTCAAAAGAAAAAATTAGTAGCGTAGGTATTTTAGAAGTGAATCGCAGTGGTATCTGTAGTGAAACAGGAATTAGTTTAGAGGGTGAAAATCGTGTTGCTAATAGCAGCATTAAAGCTGCAGAAAGCTTACGCTTTGGGGAGGGCCATAGTGATGTTCAAAGTAGCAGCCTTGAAGGTGCAAGAATTGAAGTTGCAGAAAAAGCTGAACTATCTCTTGATGCCAGCAACGTTAACTTTGCTAACAGTACTTTAAATGGCACATTCAATGCGACGGGAAGTAGTGGTGTACTAGGCGCTGTTGTTCAAGAAGTGACTGGGCTATTAAATGTAGTCGGTATCGAGGGAGTCAGTCTTGAAGGTGATAAGACTCTAACAGGTTTTCAGTTAAGTGGAGCAGAGTTACGAGGTAAAACAAATTTTGTTTCTACGGTTATTACTTCAACAGAAGAGATTCATAGTACAGGCCTTTTAGAAGTTAAAGATGCTGTTCTTACTAATGACAAGAATATTAGATTAGAAGGCCAAACACATATAAATAATAGTTTGGTAAAAGCAGCAGATAGGATAGTTTTAGCAGACCAAAGTGACGTTCAAGACAGTATTCTAGAAGGATCTACTTTAGAGATAGCAAATCAGAGCCAAGTTCGATTAGAAGACAGCCAAGTTGCTTTCAATAAAACCGTAGAAGATGGTTCCTTGAACGCAAGTGGCAGTTGGGGGACTTTAGGTAAAGTGCAACAAGGCGCATCTGGTGACTTGAAGGTGATTGGTAAAGAGATAGAAGGACCAACTGGTGAGAAAGGTTTTACAGGAGTTCAGGTAGATGGTGCGGAGCTAAGTGGCGCAGTTCGATTAGAATCCACGGTGATTCATTCGACACAGGACGTACGTGGAGCAGGACAAGTTGATGTCGTACAAAGTGCAGTTGTTATTGATGGAAGCCTAGATCTAGAAGGTGAAAACCATGTGACAAATAGTGTCATAGAAGTAAGGGATGTAATACGTTTTGGTGATAAAGGTAGTGAGGTTAGACAAAGTGATCTAAAAGCTACAGATTTGCGTGTTGCGGAAAAAGCGAATGTGAACTTGATTGAGAGCGCCGTTCAATTTAAAACAACCACTGTCGATGGAGTTTTGTCAGCTCAGAACACATCCGGAAAGCTGGGCGAAGTTCATGAATCCAAGTCTGCAAGTTTAGCCTTAGAAGGAGAAGTCATTCGTGATGCAAGTCAAATTTTATACCAGCAACAGCTAGAGCTAAATGGTGGAAATTTTTTAGGTAAAGTGAAACTGAATGGTATCTGGGTTGATTCAGCCCAAGCATTAGAATTTGCCGGAGGTGCAGACATTAGCGGCAGTCATGTCACATCAGGCCAGGATATTCTTTTCCAACAAGGTAGTCAGGCTACGAGTAGCAACAGTGTTTTTGTTGCTGAAAATATCATTCAAGAGCAAGGCAGTCATTTGACAGCCAATAATGTCGATTTATCTGCTACGCAAAAAATTAGTTTGGCAGGTGGCGCATTAGTGCAGAATAGACTGCTACTTCAAGCAGGCAACAGCGTTGACTTGACCCAAACAAGTACGGTGGCAAGGGGTGAGAATAGTGCTCTGTTATTACAAGCCGATACAATTAATAAAGCTGGTTCAGTAGATGTTAATCAAGTTCAGCTTGCAGGACATTTATCATCGCAACAAGTCAACAATCTATTAGCGGATAACAAACTTAAAACTGATGATTTAGAAGTAATCACAGATCAATCGGTTGATATCTCAACACGTATTACGTCAGCAGATCAAGTCACTATAGTTGGTAAGAATGTGCAAAGTAATGTTGCGCAGTCTGTTACTTCATTATCCTTAGAGAGTACTGAAGGAGATGTAAAAATAAATGAGAGAATTTCGGCTACGAATAATATTGTTTTGATTTCCGACCGCGGTAAAGTAACGATTGAGAGTTCTCTTACCGGTGGAGGTGAGGTTTATCTTGATGGAACGAAAGGCATCGATATTAAAACTAATGTGCCAGCGACGGATCCTTCATACTATACTTCTAGTCACCGATTTTCCAATCATCAAAAAATAGTCCTGCCTGAAAAAACACAAATCTCAGGAGCACAGATAGATTGCGTTAGTAATGGTAATCTTACGTTGTTGGGCGTAGATATTTTCTACCAAGATTTTTTGAATATTAATATCAAAGGCGATGTTATCGATGCAGAGGTGAATTATAAATATCTCAGTGCCTGGGGGGCTAAAATGGTTCAGGCCTATAAGTCGGCATTGGTCGGTCCTAATCTAATGGTGAATGCAAACAATTTTAAAAATTATGGGCAAACTATCCAAACTGAAACTAGCTTTTTTAAGTTGGCGAGTGATTTATTTAATATCAAAGGTGGTTACATTTCTGCAACTCACTTTCTTAGCATTGAAGCTAAAAATGTCATTAATGAATGCGGTACTAGAACTGTTGCAGGATCTTTTGGGAGACACGTTGAATATATCTTTTCTGTTATGAGTGGAGGCAGCGGTGTTGACACACAAGGCGTGGGTTTAGCTATTAATGCTACTGGAAAAGTGACCGTAGATGCCTCTTATATCTCCAGTATTGGTAGTAATTATATTGTCGCAACTGACGATATTGAAATATTAGCCAGAAGTAATACTTATTGTAGTTATCGTCATGATGAGTCTAGTTTTTTCGGATTAAATCAAGATCATAAGGAAGTTTATGAAACAACTGTTGGTCGCTCTGGAATTATCAGCCAACAGGGCGAAAATGTGATCTCAAGTGAAGAAGGCTCCCTGACAGCAACTGCCACAGATTTTGTCGCGCAAAACGGCACTTATATCCACTCTCGCAACAATGCAGAATTTTATGATTTAGTTGGTCACGTTGAAGAAAAAAGTAGCAAGCAGAATCTTGGTATCTTCCACAGTGATGAAGAACGTTACGATGAGTTTAGTTCTCCAACTGTTATTATGGATCAAACAGGAATAACTTTAGTCTGCGAATCCGATATTAAGGCGCGTGGTGTTAACATCATAACACCAGGAAAATTTTACGTTCAGGCCAAAAACTTTGAAATGACAGTGAGTAAACTAGAGCATAGCTATAGAAGTAGTTCGTTTGGTATGAGCGCCACACTGTGTAATCAAGAGTTTCTTCGAACAAATAATCCTTGCAATTTTTCAAGTCCACTATTTGTAGGAGATTCAACTTGGTGCCAATTCAACCAACTAGCGCATTCGAACGGAGCGTTGGAAATAGGTTTAAATGCTTGGAGCACTGGCATCAACTTAGCGAATACCGGCAATGCGCTTCTTAATGGTCTTCGCACCAATACACTTTTGCAAGAAGGTTTAAAGCGTTATTTTCCAAGTGTGTATGCTCCGCAGTTGGGCGTAAACTTCACATGGACGAGTGTCAGTTCATCCAGTCAATCACTTGGCGAGGGCGGCATATTTGTTGGCTCGGCAGATTTTGAAGTTGAAGATATGGTAACGCTGAAAGGTGTTCTTGCTCAATCGCTGAATGATTTTATCGTCAATTGTAGAAATTTTACGCTTGAGGGAGAACGACTGCGCAGTGAAAGTAGTCAAAAAACCACTAATCTAAATTTTACCGTGTCTGCTAAAGGAGATCCTTATCAAGTAGGCATCAGTCATAGTGAATGCGAAAACGTTAATGATGTTCAAGCAGGAGCGACATTACAAGTCGGTGGCAAGCTTGTAGTTAATGCCGATACGATGATT
>DJAM01000023.1:2736-2889 GCA_002429595.1 Coxiellaceae bacterium UBA6002 | reverse complement strand
TGCAGTAGCCAAGCAATATGTATCAGTAGTGGTGGAGATTTTTGTGTATCGGAACAAAGGGCTGAAAGTCGCGTAGTGAATAATCCTGCCGGGATACATGTTCAGGATTCAATTAACGGCAACAATAAAGAATTTGTAGTTGGGACACTGAAT
>DJAM01000023.1:0-2632 GCA_002429595.1 Coxiellaceae bacterium UBA6002 | reverse complement strand
TTTGTAGTTGGGACACTGAATTCGACCGGAGGTAAAATTACCAGTGATGGAGTCAACAACTTTGTTGCGGATAAAGTTAATGCCAAAGATGTAGAGGATTACCAAAAAACGAGTGGTTTTAGCGCTTGTGGCAATGTGAAGGATTTCAAACAAGATATCCAAACCAACCACTTACTCCCGCCTGATAGACAAAGTGCATTAATTACTACAACCAACCTTAATTTTAATAACTGTGACTACGCTGCTAAGAATCATACGGTTATTCATGGTGCTGGCGGAACGCATTTGGATGTTAAAGAAACTTCAGGAAAAGTAATTACCGCTAATAGTGATGGTAAGGAAGTCACCAAAGATAGTTCTCATTCTTATAATGTTGTCATTCCGCATATGACTGAGGAGACCAAAGTTCAGTTTAGGAAGAATGGTAAATGGGCGGCGGAGATGGTGGGGAGAGCTGAGAGGAAGATGAGTGATTTTTTCAAGCCCGCATCAGGAAATTGTAACAGTGTGTCAAATGATTCATCGTCCTATACGAATTTTGGTAAGCGACATTCGTATGAATCTTCTAAGAAGCAAGGTCAAGTTACAAATTCAGCGTCAAAGACTGAAAAAGGAGACTATTTAGGTGATCTCAAAGTTGAGGAGCAGCAAGTAGCCGTTTCGCCGGGAGAAGCTTATGCTCGAGGCAAATCAGCTGGGATTTCTGGACGTGTTCCTGATTATGTCAATACTTGGCCAGAGGAATTGCAGGGGCAGTTTTATTTGGGAATGGGTGAAGGTCAGGGGACTAAATGGGCACCTTTATTTGCTGCTGGGGTTGGAATTTTAGCTTGTGATGTTGCTGTGGATCTAGTAGTGGTTGGATTGCGTACTTTTGGGTTGTTTAAAAAAGCTGTTAAGGTTTCTGATGAAATTATAGAGGCTGTAGAGCATAATTTTGCTTCTGATGAATTTTTAGAGAGGCACTTCACCAAGCATGGAAGTGAATTTAAAGGAGCTTATGATTCAGCAGAAGAATATTTGAATGGAGCACGCGATGTTATCAACGATGGTATACCTGTTTTTTATAAATATGATGAAGAAATGAGAATAGGATATATAAGATTTATGGGGACATCTGAAGGTAAGGTTATATTTGATGATTTAATGTTGCCAGGTAGGGCAAAGTTTGAATTTGTTGGCACAAATCAAGATGGTAATATAACAACTTACTTTATTTCAAGCGGTAAAAGTTTTTGGAAAACATTAAACGGCAATTCTTTTAACAAAAATATACAGCCTTATGAATTTCCTAAATTAGAGGACATTCCTCGGTTATTTAATTAACCCAGATTTTTTGGAGAAAAAATGTATAAAGCTAAATTATTATCATTAAATGATCTAGATGAATATGAGGTAACTTTAGAGATTAACGGAATTGATTTAATCTGTTTTGCAGTTATTCGTCGTTATCATGTCAAAGTAAATAACTTTTACCCAGTTGAACTGAGTTTGAATATCTTAGACGGTGAGTTTCCAAAAGAAATTCATGAAGAGTACTATAAGATTGAAAAAGTAGATGAATACGGTAAATATATTTTAAGCGGTAAACTCAATGGCAAAAGATTAGATCTAGGAGAAATATCAATAGAAGATGACTATTTTGAAGATATGCAGGAATTTGATGGCAAATTCATACAGCTAAAAGTGCACGCTATTTGCGTAGAATTTTTAGATTTATAAAAGCGGAAAGTGCACGCATAATCATTTTTTTCTATCTAAAATAGCCTTGCCTGAATGTATCATTTGAAAGTCGCAGCGATAATCCTGCTGGCATACACGTTCAGGATTCAATCAACGGGCAGCGGTAGGGAATTTGTTGTTGAAACACTTACTTCGATCGGAGGGAAAATTACCAGTGACGGTGTTAACAACTTTGTTTCGGATAAAGTTAATGCCAAAGATGTAGAGGATTACCAAAAAACGAGTGGTTTTAGCGCTTGCGGCAATGTTAAGGATTTCAAACAAGATACACAAACTAATCAGTTACTGCTACCCGATAAACAAAGTGCTTTAATTACCACCACCAACCTTAATTTTAATAACAGTGACTATGCTGCTAAGAATCATACAACTATTCATGGTGCTGGCGGAACGCATTTGGATGTTGAGGAAACTTCTGGGAAAGTCATTACAGATAAAAGTGATGATAAGGAATTCACCAAAATAGTTCTCATTCTTATAATGTTGTCATTCCTCATATGACGGAGGAGACTAAGGTTCAATTTAGGAAGAATGTGAAATGGGCGGCAGAAATGGTGGGGAGAGCTGAGAGGAAGGTGAGTGACTTTTTCAAGCCCGCATCAGGAAATTGTAACAGTGTGTCAAATGATTCATCGTCCTATACGAATTCTGGTAAGCGACATTCGTATGAATTTTCTAAGAAGCAAGGTCAAGTTACCAATTCAACGTCAAAGACTGAAAAAGGAGACTATTTAGGTGACCTCATAGTTGAGGAGCAGCAAGTAGCCGTTTCGCCGGGAGAAGCTTATGCTCGAGGCAAATCAGCTGGAATGTCTGGACATGTTCCTGATTATATCAATACTTGGCCAGAGGAATTGCAGGGGCAGTTTTATTTGGGTATGGGGGAAGG
>DJAM01000024.1 GCA_002429595.1 Coxiellaceae bacterium UBA6002 | reverse complement strand
GTATAGGACGATGAATCATTTGACAAACTATTACAATTTCCTGATGCGGGCTTAAAAAAATCACTCATCTTCCTCTCAGCTCTCCCCACCATCTCCGCTGCCCATTTCCCATTCTTCCTAAACTGAACTTTGGTCTCCTCAGTCATATGAGGAATGACAACATTATAGGAATGAGAGCTATCCTTGGTGACCTCTTTGCCATCACTTTTATCGATAATTACTTTTCCTGAAGTTTCTTTTACATCCAAATGCGTCCCACCAGCACCATAAATAGTTGTATGATTTTTAGCAGCGTAGTCACTGTTATTAAAATTAAGGTTGGTGGTAGTAATTAAAGCGCTTTGTTTATCTGGCGGCAGTAAGTGATTAGTTTGTGTATCTTGTTTGAAATCCTTAACATTGCCGCAAGCGCTAAAACCACTCGTTTTTTGGTAATCCTCCACATCTTTGGCATTAACTTTATCTGCAGCAAAGTTGTTGACTCCATCACTGGTAATTTTCCCTCCGGTCGAATTCAGTGTCCCAACTACAAACTCCCTTCCACTGCCATTGATTGAATCATGAACGTGTATGCCAGCAGGATTACTCACTACACGACTTTCAGCCTTTTGCTCCGAAACACAAAAATCTCCACCACTACTGACACAGACTGCTTGGCTACTGCAATGCGCTTCATCTTGCCTTGAAATAATATTTAATGTTTTGACGTTACCTGCAATTTGTTTGGTATCAATTGTCGACCCGTCCACGTTCATCGTATCGGCATTAACCACTAATTAGCCACCAACTTGTAATATGGTACCAAAGACTTTTGCTAAAGTTGACAAACTTCCATTAACCCCAAATGGCAAATTGGATCGATCAGTGAAAGTTGAAGCTAAGCATTCTTTATAAACATATTCGCTGCATCTTTATCATCAATCAATTTTTGCACCTGTTCATCCGATAGCCCAATTTTCTTTGCCAAGTTATTGATCCCCAAAACAGTTCTTTTTACATCCATACTTCTACTTCTTTTGAGGTGGTATGTTCTAAGATACCATTTGAAAGCCTCTTTAGGGTCGCCATGTAGATATAAAAACGAAGCATAATTACCTAATCTAATTTCGTCTTCGTTATCATACTCAATCGATTTCAAATAATATTTATTCGCTTTACCATACTCCCCCAGATCTTCCCAACATTCAGCAATCAAGCAATAACATATCCCCCATTCATAACTTGGATTCTCTATTATGATTTGCTCAAATAATTTAATCGCCTCAAGGCTTTGACCTGAATTTTTCAAATCGAGTCCTAATTGTTCCAATTCGTCTAAACGTCTCATTGCAACCTCACTTATGGTGTAATTTTAGGAAAAATAGTCTCTTCAAGCTTAAAATCATTTCTGGGATAAAAATGGATATTCTCAATCCTAGCTAGTTTATCATCCCCAGGATAAGCATTTCTCAGTTTAAAAGTTTCAAAGTTAATATGTGGCTCCTGCCCATGAGAATTAATAATATCAAATCGAATCTTCTTAGTACCATCAGCTGACATTAAAATCAAATCAGACTTCCCTGGTTCCTTAGGCTTCATGACTTTAAATCCTTCACCCAAATACTCCTCAAACATCTCTATTAATTTATTTATCTCAGGATTGTGCGAAAGATTTTTGACTTCATTGAAAAACCCATAGGCCCGACCTCCAATCGTCACTGATTTTGCAAGTCCAGGAATAAGTCTTTCTCCTAACACGACAAGGCCTACAGAGATCTCAACTCCTAACGCTATCGCACCAGCTACTATCGCCCCAGCCGCTGAACCATAGAAGTTAGCCTGTCCTTCTCGCATCCCTATGTTAAATTGAGCTTTTATATCTTCTGGCCAATCCTTCACACAATCTGGAACATCTCCAATGCCTACTCTTTTACCTAATTGATAGGCTTCTTTTGCACTCAACGGAACATTTTCGCCAGCATTACTATCAATGCCCCCACTATGCTTTCCATACTGCATCCATTTATCGCCATTTGAATTAGCACGATGAGATGGTCTGGCATGTGATGGTTTTCCAAAGTCTTGTTCCTCATTAAAAGCTTTTTGTTGCCGAGGTGGTGCAAAAAAATCACTCACCTTCCTCTCACCCCTCCCCACCATCTCGGCCGCCCACTTCCCATTCTTCCTAAACTGAACTTTGGTCTCCTTAGTCATATGAGGAATGACAACATTATAAGAATGAGAACTATCTTTGGTAACCTCTTTACCATCGCTTTTATTTGTAATTACTTTTCCAGAAGTTTCCTTAACATCCAGATGCGTTCCGCCGGCACCATGAATAACTGTATGATTCTTAGCAGCGTAGTCACTATTACTAAAATTAAGATTGGTGGTGGTAATGACAGCACTTTGTCTATCAGGCGGGAGTAAGTGATTAGTTTGTGTATCTTGTTTAAAATCCTTAACATTGCCGCAAGCGCTAAAACCACTCGTTTTTTGGTAATCCTCTACATCTTTAGCATTAACTTTATCGGCGATAAAGTTGTTGATCCCATCACTGGTAATTTTACCTCCGGTCGAATTCAGTGTCCCAACAACAAACTCCCTATCGCTGCCATTGATTGAATCCTGTACATGTATGCCAGCAGGATTATTCACTACGCGACTTTCCGCTCTTTGTTCCGAAACACAAAAATCGCCACCACTACTGACACATATTGCTTGGCTACTGCAATGCGCTTCATCTTGCCTTGAAATAATATTCAATGTTTTAACATTACCTGCAATTTGCTTGGTATCAATTGTCGACCCGTCCACAATCATCGTATCGGCATTAACGACAAGTTTGCCCCCGACTTGTAATGTCGCTCCTGCCTGAACATCACTGGCGCTTCGACTTTCACTATGACTGATCCCCACTTGATAAGGATCGCCCTTTGCAGAAACCGTAAAGTTTAGATTCGTAGTTCTTTGACTGCTTTCGCTGTGCAGTCTTTCACCTTCCAGCGTAAAATTTCTACAATTGACGATAAAATCATTCAGCGATTGAGCAAGAACACCTTTCAGCGTTACCATATCTTCAACTTCAAAATCTGCCGAGCCAACAAATATGCCGCCCTCGCCAAGTGATTGACTGAATGAACTGACACTCGTCCATGTGAAGTTTACGCCCAACTGCGGAGCATACACACTTGGAAAATAACGCTTTAAACCTTCTTGCAAAAGCGTACCAGTGCGAAGACCATTGAAAAGTGCATTGCCTGTATTCGCTAAGTTGATGCCAGTGCTCCAAGCATTTAAACCCGTTTCTAAAGCGCCATTTGAATGCGCTAGTTGGTTGAATTGGCACCAGGTTGAATCTCCTACAAAAAGAGGACCCGAAAATTGCAGGGATTATTGGAAAATCCGATGATCATGACATGCTGCTCAAGCATGTATTCGATTTAAGCCAAACTAACTACTTTATCTTCATGGTAGTTGAAGGAAGTGTATACTTTATGCTTGAAAAGTTCATTTTTATATTACAATTGGATAATTTCAGCTAAAAATCGCTCGAATTTCTTCTTTCTCTTCCTGTTTCTTTGTCCAATCACTAAGTTTAATAAAAAAATGGTTCTGACCTCTTTTCAGGTCATACTCCGCCCCATTTATCCAAACAAATAATTCATCAGCGTAATTCTTATTATTGACTTCCTGCAGTCTAATTTTTGCCAGGTTGATTATCTCTGGGTTATAAATATAAAGATAATCATCGTTTTTTGGCATTATTTGTTTAGAAAAATCAATACCGCCGCGAAAGTCCACATCATCAAAAAAGGCTTCGCTTAGATCGTTTCCTTCGAAGATATTCTTATCTCTTCCTATAAGGGCTTGATAGCTTTTAGGAACCTCAGCATCAAAAACGACTTTCTGTAATTTACCTGAAAATTTACAGTTTATAAACTGCATTTTTAGAGCAAACATTTCTCCAATAGTGACATTTTCAAATGAGCAGTTAATTAGCGTAGCAAAACCAGACACAATATTCAATTTTGAATTTATAAAGCGACAATTTTCTAAAAACGATTCTTTTTTTCCACCACCTAATACCACATTATTGACATTTAAATTTTCAAATATACAGCCCTCAACTTTGGCATTAACTAACCATATTGATGCTAATTTGCGGTTGGCATAATTTTGTTTTTTGAAATTTCCATTTTCTAATATAACTCGATCATCTCCATAGTACGCTTTCGTAGCCAAACTCGCTTTACTTACCATTGGCAAATCCTCTAAATCTTGATGCATCATATATCACAATAGGAACATCAGGATAGCGCCTTTGATGCTCCCTTAAACAGCCACGGGTAGTTAACTCGACCCACTCTTCCGTAAGATTATCATAAAAATCGGGGCCTTTTGTATGATAATCAAATCTCTTAGGAAATTCTAAATTTAAATCTTCTTCCGTCCCACGATGTATCGCTTGACCCAACCACCTACTTCCCTTATTGGGATTTTTGAGATATGCATCTTTTTCCTTTTTTGATAGGAATTTTAATAATTCATCTAAATCTTTCTCCGTTTGAGACTTACTCACTCTTTCAATAATCTCAATACTTGATTCAATAAAATTTTCAGCTTTCTTAAAAAAGCCAATTGAGCGTATTCCAAGTGAGGCTATATTAAATAATGTCTCTTCAACTATTCCTGTAGCAGCTAAGAAACCTAAAGCTACCCATCTATTAGCCTGACCTTCCCCCATACCCAAATAA
>DJAM01000121.1 GCA_002429595.1 Coxiellaceae bacterium UBA6002 | reverse complement strand
CGGGAACGATCTAAGAAGTGCCACCCTTTTCTTTCGTTCCCGTTCCCGCTCCTGTTCCCGAACCATATAGACCACAAACCACAAACTCAGTATCATACCGCCATGCCTCATTCTCAAGAGTAAAAACCAATGCAAATATACCTTGGCAAAAATGCTTATTCCTCATTCCGAAAAAAAAAATTACTATCGAACATACAAAAAAAACGTCCTTTGATTCGTTCTTTCACCGCGAATTATGTCTATTTCCTTAAGACAGAAACCCAAGTAGACCAAGCAAAATTTATCGAGATAGTTGATCCGCAGGCTAAGTTATTACAGCCAGATGCTGTTACCAACCCAATCTGTGTAACTCCAAGGTTTGGAACGATTTCACCTTGGGCATCTAAGGCGTTGGATATCTTGCATGTTTGTGGTCTAACTAAAATTACAGCTGTAGAGCGCGGGATTTTTTTTCAATTTGACGAACCTGATTCCGATGGTGAATTCGACGCCATTTTGCCTTTGTTGCACGATCGAATGACACAAACGGTCAGCTATGATTTAACCCAATTAAATGGCTTATTTAGTCGTAATTCTTCAGAGCGATCCTTGACTATCGATATCTTATCCGAAGGTCAACGTGCATTAGCAGCTGCGAATCTTGAGCATGGCTTGGCGCTGTCTTCGACTGACATTTCTTACCTCATCGAACAATATCAACAACTGGGACGAAATCCGACGATCAGTGAGTTAATGATGTTTGCGCAAATTAATTCGGAGCATTGTCGGCATAAAATATTTAATGCGGACTGGACGATCGATGGCAAGCCGCAACAGCGCAGTTTGTTTGGCATGATTCGTAATACTCATGAATTAATGTCGCATGATGTTTTATCTGCCTACCGTGATAACGGCGCAGTGCTAGCTGGCCATAAGGCGGAACATTTTTTTATTGAACCCTCGTCTCATCATTACCAATATCAAGTGGAACCGCTACATATAGTCATTAAGGTTGAGACTCATAATCATCCGACTGCGATTGCCCCTTTTGAAGGTGCAGCAACCGGTGCGGGTGGCGAAATTCGGGATGAAGGTGCTACTGGAACGGGTGCTAAGCCTAAAGCAGGACTAGTGGGCTTTACTGTGTCAAATCTGCAGATACCTTTGTTGCCTCAGCCTTGGGAAAAATCTGTTGGCTATCCCAGTCACATCGCAACGGCATTGGACATCATGCTCCAAGCTCCCATTGGTGCGGCTTCATTTAACAATGAATTCGGACGACCGAATCTAACTGGCTATTTTCGAACTTTTGAAGCAATTAGTCATTATGATGGCAATAAGATTTTCGTCCGTGGTTACCACAAGCCGATCATGTTGGCAGGTGGCTTGGGACAAATTCGAGCAGATGCTGTGACGAAAAAACATTTACCGGTAGGAGCAAAATTAATTGTTTTAGGTGGTCCTGCGATGCTGATTGGGCTAGGCGGTGGCGCTGCATCGTCACTTTCGTCTGGTGCGAGTTTAGAAGAGCTCGACTTTGCGTCTGTGCAACGCAGTAATCCTGAAATCCAACGTCGTGCTCAAGAAGTAATTAATACCTGTTGGTCGATGGCGGCTGAAAACCCGATTATTTCTATTCATGACGTTGGCGCTGGTGGTCTATCCAATGCCCTGCCTGAACTAGTGCATGATTCGAATCGAGGTGCATTATTTAATCTTCGTGCTATTCATGCAGCAGATTCAAGTTTATCGGCAATGGCCATTTGGTGTAATGAAGCTCAAGAACGTTATGTGCTTGCGATTAATCCAGATGATCTTGCTAAGTTTGAAAAAATTGCGCAGCGGGAACGTTGTCCTTTTGCCGTGGTTGGAGAGGTCAATGACAGCCAAGTGCTCCAAGTTTTTGATGACCAATATAATGAATTTCCTGTCCAAGTTCCTAATGATTTACTTTTTGGTGCCGCAGCTAAGATGCAACGTGATATCAAAAATAATGAAGCACCATTCCCGCACAAATCATCAGATATCATTGCACCGCCAGTCGATAGAGCTCGATATCATGGTATTTTGCCCTTAAGTGAATTAGCCAAGCGCGTATTACAGTTGCCGAGTGTCGCCGATAAAAGTTTTTTAATTACCATCGGAGATCGCAGCGTCACAGGGTTGGTAGCGCGTGACCAAATGATTGGACCATGGCAGGTGCCAGTATCCGATGTCGCCGTCACCGCCACAAGTTTCACGAGTGAAACGGGGGAGGCAATGGCTCTTGGTGAACGCACGCCATTAGCATTATTAAATGCAGCAGCGTCAGCCCGTATGGCAGTAGGCGAAGCCATTACCAATATTGTTGCGGCAGATGTCGCTTCTTTATCAGACATCAAGCTCTCAGCTAATTGGATGTCGGCAGTTAATTATCCTGGCGAAGACGCTAATTTATATAATGCTGTTCAAGCGGTTGCGATGGAACTTTGTCCTGATCTTGGAATTTGTATTCCAGTAGGGAAGGATTCGCTGTCAATGCAAATGCAATGGCAAGCAGAGGATTTTAGCTACCAAGTCGCAGCTCCGTTATCACTAATTATCTCAGCTTTTGCACCCGTATCTGACATCCGCAGAACCTTAACTCCAGAATTGCAAAACGTCAGCTCTCGTTTGCTGCTACTCGACTTAGGAAAAGGTAAAAATAGAATGGGGGGTAGCGCAGTTGCTCAAGTGACACAACAACTCGGTGAAGTGCCACCTGATCTTGATGATGCTACTTTGCTCAAAAGTTTTTTTAAAGCGATGCAGCAATTGCGAAGTGAACAACTATTGTTAGCGTATCACGATCGTTCAGACGGAGGATTGTTTGCAACCATCTGTGAAATGAGTTTTGCTTCTCATCTAGGTGTTTCATTGGAAATCAAATCACTCGGCGAAGATTATATTTCAGCGCTTTTCAACGAAGAATTAGGTGCTGTTGTGCAATATACCATTGCAAATGAGGATCAAGTATTAAAAATATTGATGGAAAATGGTCTTGGCGATTATTCTTTCGTAATTGGCGAACTGAATGATAACGATAAAATTGAAATCACATTTGATGGTGATAATTTACTCGACGAACCCCGTATTTTTTTACACCGTTTGTGGTCACAAACCAGTTACCACTTACAATCTTTACGTGATAATCCTATTTGTGCTCAACAAGAATATGATGCGCTGTTAGATGCAAACAATCCTGGTTTAAATGCTCAACTAAGTTTTGAAATTCCTGTTGCCTTTCCAGCAGTGTTAACCGCACAACCAAAAATCGCTATATTAAGAGAGCAGGGAGTAAATGGACACTATGAAATGGCAGCTGCATTTGAGCGCGTAGGATTTTTGCCGGTTGATATTCATATGAGTGATATTTTAAATCAGCAAATTAATCTAGAGGAGTTTCAAGGTGTAGTTGCATGCGGCGGTTTCTCTTATGGTGATGTTTTAGGAGCGGGAAGGGGCTGGGCTAATTCAATTTTATTTAATCCAGAAGCACGCGAGCAATTCTTCAAATTTTTTAATATGGATAATAAATTTGTGCTAGGTGTTTGCAATGGCTGTCAAATGTTGTCGCATTTGCAATCGTTAATTCCAGGCTCGGATCATTGGCCCACTTTTACTCGCAATCAATCGGAACAATTTGAAGCAAGGTTAAGCTTAGTCAAAGTGCGACCATCACCCTCTATTTTCTTCGAAGAGATGGAAGAATCTATTATCCCTATTGTCGTTTCTCACGGCGAAGGCCAAGTTTGGTTCAAAAAGCATGACGATCAAAACCTCTTACTTGAAGAAAACTTGGTGCCATTACAATATGTAAATAATTATGGCGATATCACCGATCAATATCCTGCAAATCCTAATGGCAGCGTTCAAGGCATTACAGCGTTAACGAACAGGGATGGTCGGGTTACTTTGATGATGCCTCATCCTGAGCGAGTTTTCAGGACGGTGCAGTTTTCGTGGTATCCGCAGGAATGGCATCCAGAATATTCTCCTTGGATTAAGATGTTTGAGAATGCAAGGAAGTGGTTGGGGTAAAAATCTTTACCTTCTTCCCGTACACGTTCCCGTTCCCGTTCACGTTCACGAATCATACAGGCCACTTGGACAGAAAGTGTCGTACGGAACGAATTTCTTAATGGTCTATAAGGTTCGTGAACGGGAACGGGAACGGGAACGTG
>DJAM01000148.1 GCA_002429595.1 Coxiellaceae bacterium UBA6002 | reverse complement strand
CCGGCTATGCCGGTGTGAAAAACAAGGGCATTGCCGAAAAAGCATTGAAAAGAGTTAAAGAGTATGCCTTTCTCCAAGTGAGACCTACCAAGTTTCACAAGGAGAAAGAGCATGTTAAGACATTGGAAAAATCAAAGTCATGTAAGGTGGTATTGTCATTACCACGTAGTGATAGTACCAAAGTACCGCAAAAAAGTAATGTATGGAGTCCTACGAAAAGTGATAGGTCAGATCCTACGGGAAGTATGTGAACGATACGAAATAAAAGTAGTTGAAGGGAACGTAAGGAGAGATCACGTACATATGTGTCTGGAGATCCCGCCGAAATATTCAGTATCGGAAGTGATAGGAAAGTTGAAAGGAAAAACGACGATTCTGTTGCACCAAAGGTATGGACGTCAAAAGAATATGAAGGGTCAAAATTTTTGGTCGCGGGGGTACTGTGTAAGTACTACGGGTTTAGCAGAGGCGAAGGTGTTAGATTACATACGAACCCAAGAAGAGCACGATCGAGCTGAAGATGAACGGCAATTAAATTTGATGAACTACTAAAGTTAAACCAACTTGGTAGGTATCAAGTATTACCCCCTTCTAGGGGGTTTAATTCAAACTACCGGCTATGCCGGTAGTAGGTGACTTCCCGCGCAGGCGGGAACCCATTCCCGGAGCTCCTCCCAAGATGGGTTCCCGCCTGCGCGGGAATGACAAACAGCTAGGTGGGAATGACAAAAAAGCTAGGGATTGACTGTAGGTTTTTTTTAGCCTAAGTTCTCAATAGTCTTTTTTTAATTTTGAGAAACAAGCACATGCCAATTATACCTATCTTACAATATCCTGACCCTGGATTAGGAAAGAAGGGAGAGTATGTAACCGATTTTGGAGAAGAGTTACAAAAAGTCGTTGATGACATGTTGGAAACACTGCTCAATACAGAAAATTGTGCTGGCCTCGCCGCCACACAGCTCGCGTTTCAACACCCTAAAAAAATCACCGTCCTTTATGACTATCGCCTAGCACAACAGGATCCACCTAAGGACTCGGCACTTTGTTTGATCAATCCCGAAGTCATCTTTTCAGAAGGTCAACTCGAAGAGCCAGAAGGCTGCATGTCCGTCCCTGGTGGCATTTATGAAGTGATTAACACTCGTGCCTATAAGGTCATTGTTAAGGCATTTGATCGCCATGGCAAACCGTTTGAAATAGAGGGCGAAGGCTATATGGCTAAGCTCTTACAACACGAAATTGATCATCTCAATGGGATTATTTTCATTGATCGACTTTCGAAGCTTAAAAGACAACGTATCGACAAGAAGCTTTCTAAACGAAAACGATGGGCTGATGATTGATGAAGGTAATTTTCGCAGGCACTCCTGAGTTTGCATGCCCTTCATTAGAGGCTTTAATGACGAAACACACTGTTTGCGCTGTGTACACTAAACCAGACAGCCCCTCAGGCCGAGGTTTGAAATTACAGCCCAGTGCTGTCAAGAAACTATGCCTCGAACGTTATCCGCAAATACCCGTTCTGCAACCCGTCAATTTTAAAGATGACGATACTCAACGACAACTCAATAGTTTCAATGCAGATGTCATGATTGTGATTGCTTACGGCTTAATATTGCCCAAAGCAATTTTTCCTTTTTTTAAATACGGTTGCATCAACGTTCATGCGTCTTTACTGCCACGATGGCGAGGAGCGGCTCCTATTCAACGCGCTTTGCTAGCTGGCGATGAGGTCACTGGTGTGACAATCATGCAGATTGATGAAGGATTAGACACCGGAGCGATTTTGCATAAAGAGAATTACCAGATAACAACAGAAGATAACGCTCAAACTATTCACGATAATCTAGCTGAGCTTGGCGCCAAAAGCCTGATAGCCACACTCGAAGAGTTAAGAAAAGAAAGCATTACTCCAATAGCCCAAGATAATAGTCTTGCTACCTATGCCGCCAAAATTACCAAAGAAGAAGCGCGGATTAATTGGCATGATTGCACGCAAAGAATAGATCGCCATATTCGAGCATTTAATCCCTGGCCCGGTGCGTTTACTTACTTAAATGGCCAAGTGCTCAAAGTCTGGGGAGCAGAAATTGCCAGCACCGACCTTGTTGACGAAATCCCAGGACAAGTCATCGGCATCAACCACGATAGCATTGAAGTGGCCACCCAAAGGGGAAGTCTTTATCTAAAAAAAATCCAAATACCAGGGGGCAAGCCCATTAGCGTTAAAGATTTTCTCAATGCTAAGAGTGACCAAATTAAATCAAAACAAACCATATTGGGTGAGTGAGTATGTTAATTATTCTGGATCGTGATGGCGTCATCAATGAAGAATCCAACGCCTATATTAAAACACCCGATGAATGGTTACCCATTCCAGGAAGCCTCGAAGCCATTGCCAAATTAAAAAAAGCAGGCTTTACCGTTGCAGTAGCAACAAACCAATCAGGACTTGCAAGAGGCCTGTATGACGAAGCAACCCTAAAACAAATCCATTCAAAAATGACCAATGCGCTAGCCCAACATGGCGCCAAGGTAGACGGAATTTTCTACTGCCCCCATCTACCCGAAGATAACTGCCTCTGCAGAAAACCCCAAGCAGGCATGTTCAAAGAAATTGCCAAACATTTCGACGAACCGCTTGAACAAGCGATCTGCATTGGTGACTCTCTCCGCGATATACAAGCTGCACTAACTGTCAAGGCGAATCCTATTTTGGTGCTAACTGGTAATGGTCACAAAACTATTGACGAACTTGGTAGTTTAGAAGTGCCCATTTATCCCAATCTAGCACATGCAGTGACTGGGATTTTAAAAGAATCAGCATATTAATCTTCCTCTCACGTTATTCGTACTAAAAACGTGTTGAAAATCACATTATTCAAATGAATATTGTGAAATTGATCACATTTTACGATGGAATATTGTGATATATGTCACGTTTTGCTAAGATACAGCATATGAAACGTGATGCTTATAAACAATTACTCTCCTGGAAAACTTCCCCCAGCCGCAAACCTTTAGTCATGCGAGGAGCAAGACAAGTAGGTAAAACCTATTTGTTGAAAGAATTTGCTACTAATGAGTATGAAAATTATTGTTATTTAAATTTTGAAGAAAACCCAGCAGCAAGAGAATTCTTTAGTGGCAATTTAAATCCACAAACTATCGTTCAAAACATTAGCATATACTTAGATCAACCAATTAAACCGGAAAGCACTTTAATTATATTTGACGAAGTTCAGGAATGCCCTAATGCATTAACAAGTCTTAAGTATTTTAATGAAGAAGCAAATGATTTTGCTGTTGTGAGTGCCGGCTCACTGTTAGGCGTTAAGTTAGCAGGAGCAAAAGGATTTCCTGTAGGAAAAGTAAATTTTTTAGATTTATATCCATTAAGTTTTTTTGAGTTTCTCGATGCAATTGAAAAACACAAACTAAGAGAACTTTTGGAAAGTCTCATACATTTTGAACCTTTACCTATACCCATTCATGAACAATTGATTGGTTTTCTAAAATATTATTTTGTTGTAGGAGGTATGCCAGAAGCTGTAAAAGCTTTTATAGATAATAACGATTTCTCTTTAGTACGCACGGTACATCAAGAAATTTTAACTGGGTATATCGCAGATTTCGCTAAGCACGCTCCAGCAAATGAAATCATGAAGATCACAACTATCTGGGAATCTATACCAGGTCAATTAGCTAAAGAGAATAAAAAATTTATTTTCTCAGCTTTACGTAAAGGGGCTCGTGGTCGTGAGTATGAGACAGCTTTACAATGGCTCACAGATGCTGGATTAATACACAAATCATATCATACCTCAACACCAAGATTACCTCTGAATAGTTATGCAAATAAAAACGTTTTTAAAGTTTTTTTACTCGACTTAGGATTACTTGGAGCTATGAGCCAGCTACTCCCTAAAGTTATTGTTGAAGGTAACGAGCTTTTCACTGAATTCAAAGGCGCTTTAACCGAAAATTATGTCGCACAAGAACTGCAAGTAAAATACGACGACAAACTGTATTACTGGACTAGCGAAGGAACAGCAGAAATAGATTTTTTAGTGCCTGTAGAAGATCAAATTTTTCCTTTAGAGGTCAAAGCAAACACAACTACAAAGCAGAAAAGCTTACGTGTTTATCAACAAAAATATCAACTTCCTTTTGTATCACGTGCAACATTGTTGAACTTGAAACAGGATAATGACATCTGTAATTACCCGCTTTACCTTATCGCTAAATTCCCATTATCCAATTAGTGCTTTAATTTGCTTTATTTATGATGAATCAAATATGGATTGAGACACGAATAAAAAACCAAAAAAATAATAAAGACAGAGAATCTCTTTTAATATTGCAATTTAATCTTCGTAAATTCAATACGTATTTAGATAAAATTATAACAAGTGAAAGAACTACCTATGAAGAATATCAAACACTTTCACCATTATTTGAACAGGCCATGTTTAGCCTTACAGCTTTGAACGAAGAACGAAGAAACAAGAAATAATCTCGATTTATTTTATGAAAAATATCTCAAAATAAAAGAGAAACTAATATTAAAAGTTTACATTCCTCATGATGGTATACTTTCAAGTGTGTATTTTTTACCAGAAGACTTTTTAGTGGACTTAAAAAATATACGAGGTAGCGTAATATCACTACTACAAAAGCTTAGAACACATTAAAAATCAATAGTTTTATCATCAGAAAACATAAGCATTTCGAAATCTTATTACTGTTACTTATTTCTCAAGATAATTAATTATTTTTTCCTTAAGGATTTCATCCTTTAATATCGTTAAACAGGTTCTACAACCGGATTTACTTTTTTATCAGACTTCTTAGTTGTAAAAATAGGTTGAGGTTCACTCTGACTGTTTTTGAGCATATTTGCTATAAACGCAGTTAGCATATTCGAAGTCGCATTCTCACTTCCTCCTGCTGCACTATTCACCAATATGTCTGGCGTAATTTTTATTTGACCATTGGAAACTTGTTTCATCACTTCAATTATCGCTAAGGACTGTTGACCTAGTGATTCAACTTGGTGATTATATGCTGCTGCAGTTGCCTCACCTATTGCTCTAGTTTTTTCTGCTTCTGCTCGCCCTACTGCTTCAATACCTGCAGCGACACCTTCTTGCTCTAGTTTCGTTGCTTGACTTTTACCTTCTGCAAGAATGATTTGTTGTTGCTTTTGTTGTGAAGCAATCTGCACGTCGATCTCAGCTTTTACCAAGTTAGGTTGGGAGTCGGCTTGCGCTTTTGTTTTTTCCATTTCCTTTCGTCGACCCTCAGCTTCTTGTTGCGCGTCATACATCGCCATTTGTTGCGACGCGACTACTTTATTGGTCATTGTTTCCATTAGACGGTCTGGTAATTTGATCTGGCAGATCAATACACTGACACATTCCACATGATATTTTGCTAATTCACCTGCAACATGCTCTTCTGCTTTACTTTGTTCAATGTGGCGATCTTGCATGAATTTCATCGCTTCTGAAGAAGAAGCTTGATTGCGAAATGAACTATCGATTAATGGATGGATAACATGCTCTATCAAATTATCAACCGTACCGATACGTGCCAACATATGCGGAGCTTGCTCCGGTAAAATGCGAATGATGACCTTAACCTCAACAGTCATTTGAAAGCCATCTTTTGAAACGATTGACAACGGATCTAGCACGCGAGGAATACGATTGGTTTGAAGGTTAGATTCTTGTGACTTATCACTAGCCCAATCAATGGTGATATTAGTAGTAGGAATAATGTAAGGGGTATGTGCTAATTTATTTAGGTAATAAATACCAGGGCCTAATACTTCGCGTTGAATACCTCGACATCCTGAAGAAACGACATATCTTTCTATACCTTTATTTTCTGCAGAATTGTTCACATCTTTTTCTACACTAGGTTCTTTACCTACGTTTGAAACAATAACAGCAACGCCTCCACGTTCGACATGTAATACTTCATCCAAATTAACTTTAAACATTAATGGATTGACATAGTAGGTTCCAGGTTTTAATAGGTCGTATTGTGGACCTCGTTGACCACCATGCTCTAAAAATGCTGAGCCATCCTGATAATTTTGATGACCACTTACAGAGCTTGCCACATACTCCGCAGTTTCTAGTGGTCTTCCTGTTTCTGCTGTGACCAGACCAACTTTTCCTGCGGGAATAACTGTGGCACTTGTTAAATTGACATTAAAAAGTTTGGTATTAATTCGATACGTACCAGGTAGTAAAATTTCAATTTGTGGTCCTTTCTGACCACCATTTTCTAAAAATGCGGCACCATTTTGATAATGATTATGCTGTTGAATTTGTTTTCCTAATATCTGGCCTGATGTGATGGTATCGCCATCGTTGGCTACAACAATACCCACTTCATTTTCGGCAATTTGAATAGACGCTTGTTTTTCAATGTGAAACAAATAAGGATTTATTCGATAAGTACCCGGTGGCAAAATTTCGATTTGAGGTCCTTTTTCACTCTCCGATGTCAAAAAGGCTTCTCCGTCTTGAAAAAGATTGTGCTTTCCAAGAGCTTTGGCATAAATACGACCAGGAGGAACAGCTTGACCATCAATTGCCTCGACTAATCCAACTTCTCCTTCACTAATAATCATCATAGGATGTTTAGTTATTTTATAAACTAATGGAATAAGAATATGAAGACCGGGACCTAATATGCGCGCTTGTATACCCACCTCGTTAGCCATGGCTACAACACGATTAGCAGGCATTTGTTTGCCAAACCATCTACGTTCGAGCACCGCAATTTGTTGGCCTCCAACGATGAAAATAGCTTTATATAGAATAAACAAAGTAAGTACTGTAAAGGCAATGATTAGAGAGAAGAGAGGAATATGCGCAGAAATATATTCAATCATTATAATTATTACCCATTGAATGCTAACAATAGGCGCAATTATACATAAGAATGATAAAAGCACAATGAACTATGATATTTTTATTAATACAATCTACGAAACAAATTAGCACTGTTCCTTTACTTCAACACTCACGCATTACAATTTAACTAATCAACTTATCGAACAGAGAATTCACTGTGATCAATTAACTCATGATCGCTTTCGAGCACTTCACTCACTTTCGCAGCAGGTGGCCCTTCCCAC
Source organism: Coxiellaceae bacterium UBA6002 (assembly GCA_002429595.1). GTDB lineage: Bacteria > Pseudomonadota > Gammaproteobacteria > UBA6002 > UBA6002 > UBA6002. Next base: position 34,755 of record DJAM01000148.1, on the reverse strand, counting down.
AGCCATTCTTTGAGTGCGTTAACATCTTCTTCTTCGCCACATGCTAAGACTTCTACCCGGCTATCTGGTATATTTTTTACCCAACCGCATAGCGATAATCCTTGGGCTTTTTTGCGAGTTGAATCTCGAAAAAATACGCCTTGTACTCTGCCACTTACGTAAAAATGTTTGCACACTCTTGCCATTTTTTTCCTATTGATAAGTGATGGGGGGAAGATTCATGACTGATTGGAAACCGCTAAGTGTCTGTGGGCCCTGGAGAGTCTGGTAAAGTTTTCCTTTAGGGGAAATGATAAAAGTGACCGGTAACTCTGTTGGTTTCTTGCCACCCCAATCTTCGATTGGAAAGTCCATCAAGAAACCATAGTTAACTCCGTATTCTTGAGCTAACTGTTGTAAAACACTCTTATCAAGACTATCTGGGTTCACGCCAAAAATTACGACTTGTGGATAATACGTTCGAAGCTTAATTAATTCTGCAATTTCACTAATGCAGGGAGTGCACCATGTTGCCCAGTAATTTATGACCACCCAGCGTCCTTTGTAATTTGAGATTCGAACTGGCTGGCCATAAATATCAACTGCATCTGGTTTACATGCACTTAAAAATATCACTAGTAGCAGACTAATCCATATCAGCTTACATCTCATTCGTTGTAAAAATCCCTATGATTTACTTTTAACTATCGCTTGGTAATCTTCTGTCAAATCGTTTGCTTCGATCGGTGGCGAAAATAATCCGGCCAAATGTCCTTGTGGGTCGAACAATAACACTGTGCCACTATGATCAATTTGATAATCTTCTTCTTTATTGGGATTAACTTTGGTAAATAGAATATTTAATTCATCGGTTAATTTATCCAATTTTTCTTCTGTACCTGTTGCTCCGTGAAAATTCTTATTAAAAGAAGTGACAAAAGTTCCAACTCGGTTGAGGTCATCTCTTTCTGGATCGATAGAAATAAATATCACTTGCGGCAAGTCTTTAAAATTTGCAGCTTCGAGATTTTGATAAAAGCGATTAAGTGTTGTTAATGTGGTTGGACATAAACTAGCGCAATGAGTAAAACCAAAAAACATCATGCTCCAATGGCCTTTAAGTTGCTCATTAGTAAATGGTGTTCCATCAGGCGCATTTTGCAGAGCAAATTGTTCAATGATACGAGGCTGTGGAAAAACGGTACCATTTTTTAACACTAATTCTCTAGGCCCTTTATCATGTAAATTAAACTGTGACCAAGCGCCAAATAACAGCGCAATTAATGCGAAAGCAATTCCAGCATATAAGATTTGGCGTTTAGCATTATTCTTAGACATTCATACATCTCCTATTGGCAGATAAAGTAATAATGATCAATCAATAGCATAAAGAACATGACCATTAGGTAAAAAATTGAATAATAAAAGGTATTCATCGCAACCTCGCGACTGTCACTTTTATATAAAGCAACACTTTTTATTATAAAAATTGTCCCTAAAACTAACGCGCCACTTAAATAAATTATACCGCTTAAATTTACGACATATGGCAAAACTGAAATTAGCACCATCAAGATGGTGTACAAAACAATACATAATTTAGTAAAGGCAATACCATGCGTGACTGGCAACATGGGTATTTCAGCTTTTTCATATTCCTCATATCGAGCGATAGCCAGCGCCCAAAAATGTGGTGGCGTCCAGGTAAAAATCAATAAGACCAAGAGCAAAATAGAACCGTCAACTGAGTTAGTGACGGAAGTCCATCCTAACAGAGGAGGTGTTGCACCAGCTAAACCACCAATAACAATATTTTGTGGGGTCGCTCTTTTGAGAAAAACTGTATAAATAAATGCATAACCAATTAAGGTAATAAAAGTTAACAACGCAGTTAGCGCGTTAACACATAAAACCAATACCGACATACCGACCAAACTTAAGCAAAAAGCAAAAATAGCTGCTTTTCTCGGAGAAATAGAACCAGCGGGTATCGGCCTGCGCTTCGTTCTGCCCATGACACCATCAATTCTTCGATCAATGAGTTGATTTAAAACGCCACCTGCGCCAGCAGATAAACCAATTCCAATTGTGCCTAATAACAAGATGCGCCAAGGTATTTCGTCGGTCGCCAATAGCATACCAACGAGTGATGTCAACAGCATCAACGCTACGACTCTTGGTTTACATAACTCGTAATAATTTCGCCACGCTGAAGGAAATTTCATGTTGAAAGTTCTCCTACAATGAAAGCTTCTTTTTTACTAACAGCAATTTTTTCAAATGCTTGTGCCGTTAATTGATATCGAAGTGTAATCATCGATAATAAAAGTAATAACGCAACAGCATTATGAGTAACAGCAATCGGCAAGTATAAAGAGGTGGCAATATTTAAAATGCCTAAAAATACTTGAGTTCCTAATATCAACAACACCATACCAGCAGTATTTTTAAGTACAGATGTTTTACCTGAGAAAAGAATATAGAAACCTAATAGGATGATATAAGAAAACGTAATAAAGGCCCCATAACGATGACACATTTGGATTGTAACTCGAGCAGTGGCATCTAACACTCCGCCTTGATAATTCAAACCAATAGGTCTTAGAAAATTAAATGCTTGAGCGAAGTCAAATTTTGGAAACAAACTATTTTGACAGAAGGGAAAATCAGGACACACGATGGACGCATAATTGGCACTCGTCCAGCCACCCAAGAAAATCTGAATCGCTACAATTCCAATTCCAATCGCTAAAAAAGGTTTTAAATAATTCAAGCTGTGATTAGCGCTGGTCACCAAATTGCCAGAACGCAGTGTCAACCACCAAAGCAAGGACGCAATTGTCATACCACCTAGTAGATGCCCCATAACAACTAAGGGATGAAGTTTTAAGGTAACAGTCCACATTCCCAATAATGCTTGGAACACAATGCACCCTAACAACAGCCAGGTGACTTTATATGAAGAACCCAATGTCTTACGTTTTACAAAAGCAAGAGCAGCAAGTGTGACTATTAATAGCACCAATGTTCCGGCAAAATATCGGTGCACCATCTCAGGCCATGCTTTGGTCGCTTCAACGGGTTGATTGGGATACAGTTTCTGAGCTAACGCAATAGCATTGGCAGTTTTGGGAACGCTAAGTTGACCGTAACAACCCGGCCAATCTGGACAACCAAGGCCTGCACCTTTGAGGCGCGTATAAGCACCCAAAATGACAACTGTGAAAGCAAGTATTGTGGCCAAAAATGCGATTCGGTGGAAAGTACTATTCTTGTTTTTAACCAATTTGCGATACCTTTAATAGACGTTCAAGGTCTTTCAAAATTCCTTTCGGGGGCGCATCCAAAGCGTATGACATCATGATATTTCCAAGGGGATCTACAAGATAAAGGGAACCCCTTGCCAATGCAAGTTTTTTAGTGGCCTTTTCAAGTCCTGCAATTTTTTCAGGGGAAATGATAAAGAATGCCGTTCCAGGGAACTGTTTTGCCAATTGCGCAGACGTGTTGGAACTTTCTTGCACCGTCACGATGGCACGCGCGACGCGATCTCGATTCTTGCCGGTGGCTTGGCGTATTTGTCGCATATAGTAAAGATTGCGCTGACTTTCAGCATCTAATGGCTGTGCGGTGAGATACAGTAACCACCATTTACCTCGAAGCAGAGAAGCCACTTGCTGATTTTCTTTATCTTTTAAGTCTAGCGTTTGAATACTAATCGGCGGTATCAGCAAAGTACCACGGTTCGTTGTCCTGCCACTTAAGAACAGGCCATTTGAATAAGCAAACCAGGCGGCTAGCAATGGAATGCAAAAAATAAGCGTAATCAGCCAAAATGTAAGGGTTTTACGTTGCATCATATGAACCTCATTTGATCCTACGGGTGTTAACCCGAATATAAATAATAAGTAAGGTCAGCGCTAAAGCAAACCATTGTACGGCATAACCAATATGGCGATACGAAGGCATGCTGACCGGATGCCAATCTCGAATAAACGCAGGATCAGCAGGCTCTATTTGTAATAAAACAAAGGGATACACGTCTACTTTCAATTGTTGTGCAATCGTTTTGAGATCGACGCCTTGAAGTAATACTGGCCATTGACCCTGCCACTGTTCCTTTTTTAATAAAAATGGTTTACCAGGAAAAAAGATGAAGCCCACTACTTCTTTCTGGCCCGAAACTTCCTGAATACTCGGCAAATTTTTACGATCGCTCCCTTCGATAAACCCTCTATTTATGAGCACCCATTTAGACTCATTCAATGGCTTAAATGGCATTAAAACCTGAAAGCCCGGCCGACCTTGATAGCTTTTATTATCGATATAGAAAATACGTTCGTTATCGAAACTACCTGCTAGCTTAAGTTTTTGATAGCGAAGATTTTGCAATTTCCGACCTTGTAGATCGCTTAGCAGTAGAATTTGACCTTGTCGATGATAATCCTTCTCGATAGCACGTTTTTCGTCGGCACGATGCAATTGCCAAAATCCAAGTGAGATCAAGAAAGGTAACAATAAACAGGTCACCGCAGTTGGAATCCAACCGGGTGAAAAAAAGTAACCAAATAGATGTACTCTAATAGAGGGTAGTTTAAACTGTTCCAAGGATTCACTTCCGTCTAAGGAAATACGACATGATAATAAAAGTCATCATTATTTTGCTACTCATTACGATAGTTTATTGCTTAGGAAGCGCTGTTTTCTTTATGCTACGCGATAAAACTGGCTCTAAAAGCATGGCCAAAGCTCTAACTTGGCGAATCAGTCTTTCCCTACTACTATTTATATTGTTGTTATTTAGCTACTTTATGGGATGGATTGCACCACATCCGCTTGTAATAACACATTAATCAAGGAAGGAGACTAATAATGAGCGCTAAATTCATTTCCTTAATAGTTATATTAGTCCTTGCCTATGTCCTTCTTGGAAACAACCGCTTACGAAATATTGGGACGGATCTTGCGCAAGCCCTAAAAAACTTTCGTAAAGGCCTTAAGGAAAGTGAGCAACAAAATCGCGATGATAACAATTAGTTTTTGGAAAATCTTATTAGTTTTATTGGTTGCATTAATAGTCTTAGGGCCGCAACAATTACCCAAAGCCGCTCATACGCTTGGCAAATGGTTAGGTTTACTTCGCGGCTCTCTATCTAAAGTACAAAAAGAATTAACTTTATTAGAAGAACAAAAACCGTCCGATCCGGCTAACGACAACGAAAGGAAATCGCAGTAAATCCATGAATTATTTAATGGAATTACGACTCCGGCTCATTTACTGCATTAGCTTTACAGCGGTCGTGTTTGCAATTCTATGTTGTTTTGCCAATCAACTTTATTCTTTACTGACCAAGCCACTACTTTTGTATCTACCCGCCCAACAGCTAATTGCTACTAAGATTACGGCAACATTTTTAGTTCCGATGAAGTTCACACTGATTTTAACGTTATTCTTACTAATACCTTATTTCTTCTTTCATATTTGGTCTTTTGTTTCGCCTGCTTTATATAAGAACGAAAAAAATGCTATCTGGTTATTGCTATTCCCAACAGTGATCCTTTTTTATATTGGGGTTTTATTCGCTTATTTTTTAGTGCTGCCTCTCATCTTCCATTTTTTTATCCATACCGCTCCTAGTGAAGTGACACTGCTGCCTGATATCGGTCAATATTTAGACTTTGCACTGCAAATGCTATTCGCTTTTGGTCTGTGTTTTGAGGTGCCAGTTATTGTTGTGGTACTAGTGAAGTTCAATCTCTGTTCGTTACAGCGATTGCGAGCAGCTAGGCGTTATGTGATAGTCCTAGCGTTTGTCGTAGCCATGCTGCTTTCGCCACCCGATGTACTCTCACAGATCTTTTTAGCTATACCCTTGTGCTTACTCTATGAATTGGGGTTATTTTGCGCAGGCGTTATGACAAGGCAATCCTCTCGTTAAGTAAATGCCTGTAACCAGGCTAACAATGGCGCCAACTGTGGATCGGACTCCAGATAAGCCAGCCACTTTGAATCATTGATATCAAGCTCTAGCCAAATATCAGTATCTTTTACCCGAGCAAGTACTTTGTTCTGCTCGATCTTAATACCGTCAAATTCTGGGGGCCAATCTTTAATCATTAACAAACTCTAAGCAGATATCGCAACAAAGCTTAAGAAAATATGAAATTTCATATAAGACATTCTAAAAAACTGTGGTATTATATGTAAAAAACATAGCATTGCTGTTCATCTCCTGTAAAAGTAATGTTAGTATGTCATTTTTTGGTGATATTCGAATTTTTTAATAGTTATTTAAGCATGGTATGCCATGCAGTTCAATTTTTATAAAAAATTATGAAAATTGAAATATTTTATGTATAATTTGTGTTTTTTAATAATTTTTAACTAAACAGGTGTAGACGATGGCTGTCGCTGATATTTTAGATCAGAAATCAACTCCTGAAGCGCGTGGAAAGCGTCTCAAGAGCCTAAGGATGATGGCGGGTTTATCTCGAAAAGCTCTCGAAGATAAGTACGACGTTAGTGCTAGTACCATGCAATCTTGGGAAGACGCCAAAGCAGGTGGCTTAACCGAGAAAGGTGCCAAACGAGCAATCGAAGTCTTTCGACAAGAAGGCATTCGTTGTACCGTTGACTGGTTGCTTTATGGTATAGGCTTACCCCCGCAATTAAGTGATAAACTATTCCAACAGCAAATTCAAATGCAGGAAGCTTTTGAAGATCGCGTTGAAATTACCGAAGAGCGAGCGATTGTTAACGAATTACTTGCCTTCCGACAACACAATCCTGATGCCGTTGAATTCATCGTTCCTGATGATGGTATGCAGCCTCTTTACCAAAAAGGCGACTACGTTGCTGGGAAAAGACGCTACAACGAAGCAATCGACAACGTTCTTGGCATGGATTGCATCATTGAAACCAAAGAAAATGAGGTTATCCTTCGTCGATTAAAACAAGGCTCACAACCAGGTGTTTATACATTAATCTGCTTAAACCCAGATTGCACCGTCGCAGAATTTGCATTACATGATCGCGAGATTTTGAGTGCAGCTCCTGTTATTTGGGTCCGACGAAAAGATCCAAGTTAGTTTTATACATGTACCTGGGTCAAACCTGTCATTCCCGCGAAAGCGGGAATCCATTCATCTAACTGCACGTAGCATGGATTCCCGCTTTCGGGGTAATGACAGGATTCCCTGTTTACAATTCTCTAGACTTCTTATCCCAATCTTGCCAATTCAATTTTTTAGCTAGAACATCAAGCCTAACTTTCCTTAACGCTTTTGCAAACAACGGTCCTTTATAGCCAGCCGCTAGCAATGCTTCATTGTCTATTTTTAATAACTCGGCTAATAACAGCTCAACATCGGGAATGTTAACAGTGCGTTCTTGCGCTTGGGCTAAAAGTTCGCAAATTTTTATAAACTCCAAAAAACGTACGCGCCTCCTAAAAGCATCGGCCTTTTCAAAGAGGTTTAATAAATTTTCGGGCGACCATTCATCGCCAAAATAAGCGCTATAAAAGTTATTCACCAAATAAGCCAAATCAGAATAGTCGTTCGGAATCCGATACTTTTTTATTAATTGCACAAGGTCTTCTGGCTTCAGATCATATAACTGAATCGTAAAACGTGCTAATTCATTCATATTGTTGCTAACTGCTAACTGCAAAGTCTTTCTTTTCAATACTAAATCGTTAAGAGTTGGAAAAAGAACTTGCTTGGCGCCACAATCCTCTAAGATTTCAAACCAACGCCAGGGTGATTTTTCTTCTAAAGACCGATACCACTCCTGCCAAACTCTTTCTGGCACTAAAGCATCAACTTCTCCCATAGCGACCATGGATTTCATAAGACTTAGCGTCTCTGGCGCAATATTAAAATCTTCAAACCGACTGGCAAATCTTGCGATTCGCAAAATTCTGACGGGATCTTCTATAAAGGCTTCCGAAACATGACGAAATATTCCTAGGTTGAGATCCTTACTACCCTCAAAAGGATCAATAATATTGCTGATAGAATATTGATCAGCAACGACTCTCATGGCGATCGCATTGATCGTTAAATCTCTTCGCTGCAAATCTTCTTCTAGGGTAACATCAGGACTCGAATAGCACTCAAAGCCAGTATAGCCCTTACCAATTTTGCGCTCGGTACGCGCCAGAGCATATTCTTCATTAGTATGTGGGTGCAAAAATACTGGAAAACTCTTACCGACTTGCTTATATCCTAGCGCCAGCATTTCCTCAGGCGTTGCCCCTACGACCACCCAGTCTTTTTCGACTACTGACCAATAGTGTTGCTCTTCTTGTAAGGTGAGAAATAGATGACGTTTTTTTAGTAGCAGGAAGTCCCTAACAGCGCCACCAACCAAATAAATTTCCAAAGGAGTATCCTCTTTCCAGTTGCCCCATAAAGTTATACTATCGAATGTTTCTTGAAATAGCTAACTAGGCAAATTCTAATGGTCTTTAAAAAATTTACCTGTCAGATGCAACATTTATTGCCGCATCATCTTTTATCACGCCTGGTTGCTAAGTTTGCGGATTCGCAATCGCCTCTGATCAAAAATAATTTAATAGCTCTCTTCATCAAAGCCTTCCAAATAAACGTTGATGAAGCACAATCAGCCAATTTTAATGATTATGCGACTTTCAACGATTTTTTCACTCGGGCACTTAAGCCTGAAGCAAGACCCATCGACTCGAATTCCAATAGTGTTGTGAGCCCCGCAGACGGCTTTGTTATACAATCAGGCACCATTAATGCTGGAAAACTTCTTCAAGCTAAGTCAACTGAATTTAAATTAAAAGAATTACTCAGTAGTGAAAGCCATGCCGTGCAATATGAAGAAGGCAGTTTCTTCACAGTTTACTTATCACCAAAAGATTATCATCGCGTTCACATGCCGATCACAGGAACGTTAAAAAGTACTGTTTATATTCCTGGGAAGTTATTTTCTGTTAATTATCAATCGGTGCAACACGTCGCTAATTTATTTTGTCGCAACGAACGATTAGTCTGTTTTTTTGATACCGAAATTGGTGAAGTTGCCGTCATCTTAGTCGGCGCTATGTTAGTTGCAGGAATTGAAACCGTCTGGGGACAGCACGAAGCACCTTGTGACTCCAAACGAATCATCAACAAAGAATATCAAGGACAACACATACGCTTAGACAAAGGTGCCGAATTAGGCAGGTTTAAATATGGTTCGACAGTGATTGTATTATTCGGACCTCAAAAAGTAGAATTAAATTCTTTTTACGAACAACAACCCATTAAAATGGGCGAAGAAATTGCAAAGATCAGCGGGAACCGCTGAACAATTAAGCGATGGGGGTTATTAGGGGGAGAATGCAAATTCTCCCCTAATTGCTAGCGAAAAATTTATTTTTTCGCGACGCATGTTATAAGGAAGCTACTCCCGCTCTTGAGCGGGAATAGCTGAGCACAAATAGTTAGAAAGGCATAATCGAATGGCAGTGGCTAGTTTTAAACCCGGAAAAACTTTAGGCGTTTTCAGTTTGGTAATGATTAATGTCATTGCGGTCGATAGCCTTCGAAGTTTACCGTTTAGTGCGGCGTATGGCTTCTCGCTGGTGTTTTATTATTTACTCGCTTCTCTTACTTTTTTCATTCCAACTGCATTGGTTTCCGCTGAATTAGCAACGGGTTGGCCGAATAAAGGTGGCATCTATGTTTGGGTTCGTGAAGCGTTTGGAGATTTAGCCGGTTTTATCATTATCTGGTTGCAATGGGTCTACAACATAGTCTGGTATCCCACCATTTTATCATTCATTGGCGGTGCTCTCGCTTACTTAATTAATCCTGCGCTTGCCAACAGTAAAGTTTATATGTTGCTGGTGGTCATCGTCATTTTCTGGAGCGCCACGCTGATTAATTTCTATGGGATGCGCACCTCAAGTATTGTCAGTACCTTAGGCGCTTTACTAGGAACTCTTTTTCCAATGGTGTTCATCATCTGCTTAGGCATCATTTGGTTGCTGCTTGGCAATCCAGTACAAATTCATTTCACCAAAGCAGAGTTTTGGCCAACTTGGACCAATCCAGCAACTTTGTCATTCTTAACTGCAGTGTTGTTTGGTCTAGTCGGAATGGAAATGTCGGCAGTACACGCCGATGAAGTAAAAAATCCTGGCAAGGTTTATCCAAGAGCTATTCTTGTTTCTACCACTATTATTTTCATCTCGCTGGTTTTATCTTCACTAGCTATTGCAATCGTAGTGCCGAATCGCGAATTAAATGTGGTAACAGGATTAGTCCAAGCGTTTGAAATTTTCTTCTCCGCTTATAACATGAACTGGATGGGGCCGATTATTACTTTATTAATCATCATCGGTGGTATTGGCAGTGTTGCTACCTGGATTATCGGCCCAACAAAAGGATTACTAATTGCTGCACAAGATGGTAGTGTGCCGCCGATATTTGGTCTTGTAAATCAAAGAGAAGTTCCTGTCACCTTGCTCATTTTTCAGGCAACTATCTTTACGATATTGTGCGCTGTCTTTTTGCTTATGCCGACAGTAAGCAGCAGTTATTGGGTTCTCACAGCAATGACAGCTCAGCTTGCCATGTTTGTCTACATTGCGTTATTCGCAGCAGCGGTTTGGCTGCGTTTTAAACACCCAGAGGTTAAACGCCAGTTCAAAGTGCCGGGCGGCAAATTTGGATTAATCATCGTTTGCCTCCTTGGGAGTTTGTCCGCAATCGGAGCAATTATTTTAGGATTCATACCACCTACTCAACTTAGTATCGGCAATATCTTCACCTATGAAGCTATTTTAATTCTTGGAATATTACTTCTGACTATTTCGCCTGTTATTATTTATCTTAGACGCAAACCCAATTGGCTCAAACCATACCAAGTAGAAAAAAATACCTAAATAGTCGACTCTTCAACAGTAGCCTTGAGTGGAAATTGGTGAAGAATTGAATAAATGCTTCCTTCTGGACTTATTTGACTTTGATAAAGAGTCACTGCTGTAACGGCTTGCTTTTTTGGGAATTCACAAGCAGTTAACTGCAAACCTTTTCGTCGAGGCTTTGCAATTCTTCCTAGAGTAATATGCGGCATGAAAGTTCGTTCTTCAGGCTCAAATCCTAATTGCAGCAAACGATTGCTTAAAAAATTTACTAATTCACCTAAGTTTTCGGATGGTTTAATCGCCATACCAATGACCCGTGGCTTTTGCAAGGGAAAGGCTATCACTTGGCTGAAGTTCAAATCAAAGGACGATAAACTTTCAAGGCCCGAAAGCGAATTAGTGAGTACATCGACATCGCGTTGCTCTAAGTTTCCTAAAAAACGTAATGTTAAATGAAGATGGTTTTCCTTCACCCATTTGACAGATAGATTTAATTTTTCTTTGAGCGAAGTTCCAACCCGAAAGAGTTGATGTTTGACATCATCGTCCAGACTAATTGCTAAAAATGCTCGAATCATGGAAGTCCATCTCCCTGGGTTGATAAGCTCCTCATCAACTAGAGGAACTTGGAAAAGTAAGCACATCCTGAATATTCATAGTATTTGCTGCTAAACAAACTAACCGGTCGATGCCTAATGCAACACCGGCACATTCAGGAAGATTTCCTAAAGCATCCAAAAAGTAGTGATCAATCGGTATGATCGGCAAACCTTGTCGTTTTCTGACTATATTATCTTGATTGAATCTTTGTAGTTGTTCTTCCGGATCACCAAGCTCATGGTAACCATTAGCAAGCTCTATACTTTTATAGTACACCTCGAACCTTTCGCCAACCTGATAATCTTCTTCTTTTCTAATTTTTGCTAATGCAGCTTGGCTCGCAGGATAATTGTAAATAAAAATCGGCTCATTTAGTCCTAACTCAGGCTCAATAATATGAGTTAATAAGAGATCGAGCCAGACGTCTTTATTAGTTTCCGTGTTTGCCAAACTTAAATGATATTTTTGTGATATGTCTTGTAGTTGTTGTATGTCACAGGTATGCGGATTGATTCCAAAATAAATATTAAATAATTCCTTATACGTTAGCCATTGGGCAGGCGGGCAATCCAATATCCACCGTAAAAATTCAGCCACCTCTTTCATCAGCTCAATATGAGTATAACCCACTTGATACCACTCTAAAATGGTAAATTCGGGGTTGTGCTTAGCGCTGATTTCGCCATTGCGAAACGCTTTACAGATTTGATAAATCGATCCCGATCCAGCACAAAGCAGTCGTTTCATGGGAAATTCAGGGGATGTTTGCAGGAAACGACCGACACTCGTGCCCGAAAGATCCAATCTGGTTTCAAAACTTTGAATATAGGGGTCGGTCGCGGTACTGCTTCCGATCAACGGCGTTTCTACTTCTAACACCGATAAGTTTTCAAAAAAAGTACGTATTTTTTTTAGTACTTTCGCCCTTAAGCGTAAATTATCGAGCGTTGAAGTAGGTTGCCAGTCCAGTAACATTATTCTTTCACACGAGACACATACTCACCGGAACGAGTATCAACTTTAATTAAATCGCCAATATCAACAAATAATGGCACGCGAATGACCGCACCCGTTTCGAGGGTAGCTGGTTTGTTGCCACCACTCACGGTATCACCTTTGATACCTGGATCTGTCTGAATAACTTTCAATGTTACAAAGTTGGGTGCTGTGACGATGAGCGGATTACCATTCCACATAGTGACCGTACACTGATCTTGTTCTTTTAACCATTGACGTGCTTCTCCAACTATTTCTGGATTGGCTGCGTATTGTTCAAAGGTCTCTGGCGACATGAAATGCCAAAATTCACCATCATTGTAGAGGTATTGCATTTCCGATTCGCTGACGTCAGCTCCCGGTAGAGAATCTCCTGATTTGAACGTTTTTTCGAGCACCCTGCCAGTTTTTAAATTGCGATAGCGTACCCGGTTAAAAGCTTGTCCTTTGCCAGGCTTAACATATTCGTTTTCGATGATTGAACATGGATCATTGTCAATCATCACTTTTAAACCACTCTTAAATTCATTAGTACTGTAAGTAGCCATGTTTCCCTCTTATTCGGATTTAGTGCTTATATACCCGTAGCGATGTGGGTGTCCTATAATTAGATAAACTGCAAAAATACCACAAGATTTTTGTTCAATGAAACTTTTGATTAGGAGTTCACCTTGGAAAAGAAATTAACCCCTGAAGAATACGCCATTTGCCGCTTGAAAGGCACTGAACCTGCTTTTACTGGAAAATATTGGAATTGCAAAGAGCAGGGGATGTATGTTTGTAAATGTTGCGGTACTCCTTTGTTTTCTTCTGAAACCAAATATGATTCTGGCACGGGTTGGCCAAGCTTTTATCAACCAGTCAGCAATGCAACCTCTGAAGAGGAAGATAACAGCCACAACATGCGTAGAGTCGAAGTGACCTGCAATAAATGTGGAGCTCATCTAGGTCACGTATTTTCAGATGGTCCAAACCCTACCGGATTGCGCTATTGCATCAATTCTGCTTCTTTGGATTTAAAAAAAGACTAAGCCATTTTCTTAAAAACCTTCTTAGTCTTTTGTAATCAAAATTCCCATGAATTTGTAAGACATCTTCCATAGTTGTGCTGGCAAAAAGATTTTTAATTCGGCCTCAAATTTGTCAACTCCATGTTTTTAAAAAAATTTTTTCAACTTAAGATTTTAACAAAACCTTAACATTAACTGATTTATACCTGTAGTACTTGTATGAGCTGAAATATCAATTAGAGTGCCTTCGGGGTTAATGGATGAGCTTAGGGCTTAGCAAGGAAGTAAAGACAAGGAACTTGGAGGAGTGAATGCAAGGGTCTGCAACAAGCCGGTTTCGGTAAGTGCCAAATGGAAAGTTATTCAATTTCTAAGGGAGTGAGTTCTACAGGGACTGTTTGATGAGTTTTCAGGCAAGGATTGCCTGGGAGGGGGTGCTAGAGTTTATCTTTAGCACCCCCTTTTTTATTTTAACGTTCCCGTTCCCGAATAATAATACAGACCAATAAGAACTTAGTTACATCTCGTACTCTTTATCCAAGTGGCCTATATGATTCGTGAACGGGAACGTGTACGGGAAAGAAAATATATCTCTGGTTTTATAAGACTTTAATCGCAATTTGCGAGACTTTTTTGTAATATAGAACTTTCAGTTTACGTTGAGATTCCCCCATGACTGATTGGACTTTCTACCTAGCTACACTCGGTCGTTTTCTACTTGCTTTTTATTTCCTTAAAGCAGGCATTAATAACGCTTATAACAAAGACAAATTGTTAGGCTTGATCAAAGCAAAAAAAATTCCTTTTCCTAGAATTGTTTTATATTTAGTCATTGTTACTGAGATACTAGGCAGTCTTGCAATCATCTTTAATTTTTATTCGATGTTTGCGGCTCTAGCATTAATTATTTTCACCCTTGCAGTTAACTTTATCATTTGTAACTACTGGACAATGGAAGGGTTACAAAGAAGGAATGTTTCTTTTGTTTTTTATGCTAATTTTGCAGTGGTCGGTGCGCTGCTGTTAATTATGACGATGCATTCTTAATTATGACGAATAATCTAAAATTCATAGCCGGTGCCATTTGCCCTTCTTGTCATCAATTTGACAAGCTTTCTTATCGAAAAGAAGGTAATTTAGAAACGATTAAATGTGTGCAGTGTGGTTATACACAGTCGCAGGATCGCTCAAAAGTTCAAGAAGAAAATCCATGAAACAGGTTGTCATCGTAGGTGGCGGAGCCGGTGGTTTGGAACTTGCTACTCGGTTGGGTAAGACATTAGGAAAAAAAGAACAAGCAAAAATAATTTTAGTTGATCAAAACCCCACTCATTTGTGGAAGCCTTTGTTGCATGAAGTTGCAGCTGGCACGCTTGATGCTAATGAAGATGAACTCAGTTATCTCGTCCATGCCAGTCGAAACCACTACACTTTCCACCTTGGTAAACTTAAAGGCTTAGATCGTCAGCGCAAAATAATTTATCTTGATGCAATCAACAGCGAAAATAATGTTGAAGTTTTACCAGAGCGCGAACTCTCCTATGATGTATTAGTGTTAGCAATTGGTAGTGTTACTAATGATTTAAGAGTTAAAGGTGTCAAAGAGAATTGTCTTTTCTTGGACGAACGCAAAGAAGCCGATCTTTTCCAACAAGTCTTATTAAAAAATATTCTGCGAATCCAAAATAATCTACTCAACGAACTCAATATTGTCATTGTAGGAGGCGGCGCCACAGGTGTTGAGCTTGCTGCTGAATTAAATTACATGCTAGACCAAGTCAAGAAATTTGGCTTTGATCAAGTCAATCCTAAACAAGCATTCAAAATTACGCTTATTGAAGCAGCACCAAGAATTTTGGCAAACCTTCCGGAACGGATCTCTAAAGTCGTCACTGAAGAGCTACTAAAACGTAATATTACCGTTCTGGTGAATGAGCTCGTCAAGGAAATTGATAATGATACTGTCATAACCAAAGCTGACAAAAAAATTCCAGCCACTATGATAGTTTGGGCAGCAGGGGTAAAAGTCGATGAAATTACCAAAGAATTAGGAGACTTACCTCTTAACAATTTAAATCAAATCGAAATTAAACCAACATTACAAACCATTGTTGATGATTCAATTTTTGCGCTGGGCGATTGTGGCCATTTAAAAATAAATGAAAAAGAATCTTTACCTCCACGGGCGCAAGTAGCAAGCCAACAAGCGGCTTATTTGGCTAAAACCATACCACGTTATCTCGAAGGAAAACGATTAGCTAACTTTAAATATAAAGATTACGGCTCACTTATTTCGACGAGCGAACGAAATACCTTTGGCAGTCTCATGGGCAGATTTACAGGCAGCTTCTTGATTGAAGGAAAGTTAGCGCGTCTTTTTTATTTATCGTTATACAAAAAACATCAAGCAATTCTACATGGCCCTTGGCGTGTTTTTCTGTTAACACTTGCCAATCGTTTAACACGAAAAATTAAACCGCATTTTAAACTTCACTAAACGAGGTACAAAATGAAAAATATACTATTTGTCTTATTATTAGGAATAACCTGCACCACTTTCGGTTTTAATCAACAAGATCTTAATAAGTTAAAAACGACGTGTAGCTGTCCACATTGCGATTTAACGAATGCAAATTTAACCAATTTTGTTTTAGGTGACAGTAAAACTTTAGTGACCAAAAACAGCCAAAGCACGTTAATTTGTAATTTAACTGGCGCGAAATTTGATGGCGCTAATCTAACCAATGCTTATTTTAGCCCTGCAGATTTTGGACCCGGAATATCACCACAAGTAGGCAAGGTGATTTTAAAAGGCGCATCATTCAAAAACGCGAATTTAAGCGGCTCACATTTCAACGCCGTCATCGCCAACCGCACCAACTTTCAAAATGCCAAATTAAACGGCGCAACGTTTCTTGAGCACTCTTCGTTCATCAACTCAAATTTCCAGAACGCTCACATGACAAACCTTACAGTTCGCCCTCCAATGGGTGGCTGTGGCGCCGATTTTACTCACTGTAATTTTTCTAAAGCAAACCTCAGCAACAGCAAAATTAATGCAGATTTCACAAAAGCGAATTTCTCCAATGCAAATCTAAGCAATTCAGAATTAACACCATGCGATAATTCACCAGAGCAAGCATTCAAACAAACTAATTTTAACCAAGCAAATTTAGCAAACAGTACCGTAAATGGCTCGACGATAACAGAAGCAATGCTAGTTAATGCAAAATTATGTCAGACTAAATTAGGAGCAACGACAAGCAATCGAGATTGCACACAGTAAGATCTTAGAGTTTTTTTAGGGTTGCTTAAAACTAAAGGCGCTAAATCATTTACTTCTACACTGTGACTTGAGTCACAGGTAAAAGTACGCTAAGCCCTTTTTCTTTAACAAGAGTAAGCAACTTTAAAGAGGTTCCTCTTGGATGTTTTTCACCTTGTTCCCATTGTCTTACAGTGGATAAGGTTGTATTTAAAAACTTTGCAAACACAGCCTGACTCACCTTTTCGCGCAAACGGATTTTTTTAATTTCGTTAGCAGAAAGATCTTTTACAGGTGGCAAACAAAGTTCATTGAACTCTCGCATTGTAGTAGGGTTAATAATCTGAGCATCATATAAGCCTTTGGCTGTTTCATGAACAGCTTCTAAAATGCTTGGATGCTTGCTTTTTTTTGCTCTATTCATGGAAGTACCTCGTATAAATCTCTATGTATGATCATTTGTTTTAACTCACTGTCAGTTGCCTCTACCAAAATTTGAGCTAATTTTTTAAGTGCTTTTTCTTCTTGTTCTGTTATGTTGTCGCGCTGATTTTTTGTAAATCCATAAATAAAAATAATTCTATATCCACGCTGAAAAGCCACAATAGTTCTAAATCCGCCACTCTTCCCTTGACCTTTTCGTGCCACTCGCTTTTTTATTAGATTTCCATCTAAATTGGCATCAATTAAGCCCTGCCCAATTTCTTCGGCGGCCTTTAAAAGAGCTGAGTCAGTCACGTGCGGTTAAGAACACTTGAGTGCTTTGAACATAATTATTAAATTATTTATCATAAATAATAAGTTTGATGTTATTCAAAGAATTACTCAACAGCTCATGGATATCATCCTTAGTTCTAACAGCTCTCCTGTTAGCACGTTTTTCTCTATCACCGCCAGAGAAAATATCCTCTCCGATTAAAATAATTTTTTTAATAAGATTGCCATCGATATATAAATCCGCCTTACTTTCAAAAATAAATTTATTACTGTTTGGCTTCATTTCCCCTGCTAATGCTATGTCCCCGGATGAAAGCTTAAAAAACTCAAAAACCTCCATTTCACATAATATATTCATAAACATGAACCTCGTTACCTAATAAATTAAAAAAATCTTCTTGTTGCGTATAGCTAAATCTGGATAAACTGCGGGAGCAGCTTGGGGTAATCATCTTCAGTCACACATTCCCGAATGCGATTTAACATCACGCAAAAATAATGATATGGTTCAACATCATTTGCTTTGCAAGTTTCAATTAAAGAGAAGAATATTGCACCTGCTTTTGCTCCAGAAGGACTAGCACTGAAGAGCCAATTTTTGCGTCCTAGTGCAGGTGGTTGTTTAATTGTAAAGGGTGAAAATGTTCCCGCTTGCTTCTTGCTCGTCGATGAAATCTCGCCATTTTTTATATCGCGATGCTTGTTCTTCTTTATCCACTTCATTCTCCTTTGTTAATTGTGAGAAGAAGATTGAAGTAAAAACTTATTGATTAGAAGATGTGTTTGCCCGCACGTTTACAGTTTTTCTGACTTTGCCCATTTTGAAAAGAATTTGTTTTTAAAGATTTTCATTCCCTTTCTTTTTATTTATTATACCACTTAGTGTTGTGTTTTCAAGAGAAGTAAGTAACGACTTATTATCACCTATTAACTATTGATTAGAAAATGATGTCAGACTAAATTAACATCAGCGACAAACAATTGTGTAAACTTCAAATCTTAAGCTTGTATTACACGGAGGAATTAAAAATGTCTAAAAAATCACCCTTAATCAAGACGATCTCAAATCTTTCTGTTACGGACGTTATCGACAATGTCGAAAGAATATTAAAAGAAAAAAATATTAAGATATTCGCTCGGATTAGTCATAGCAAAGCCGCACAAGATGCGGGCTTAACGATGCAAGATGAAGAGCTTATTATTTTTGGGAATCCCAAAGCAGGGACACCGCTTATGGTTCAAATGCCTGATATTGGTATTGAGCTACCTTTAAAAATCGTTGCCTGGCAAGAAAATGAGAAGACCGTTGTTGCTTATCATGACATTGACCATTTATTTTCCGAATATGGGGTTACTGAATTCCCGGAGAAAATAAAACAATTTGAAGAACTTTTAGCCAGCTTAGTTGATGCAGCAACAAAGCAATCCTGATAATGAACTAAATTTTGAAAGTATTTCTGAGCAGACCGGAGCGTCATATTCAGTCGAGGATTTTACTAAACGACCAATTCAGTCACAAAAAGGTAAAAGATCAATCAAAATTCATATATTAATGCAACTTTACAGCATTTTTTACGGTTGTCAGAGCGAGGTCAACAGCCTGAACGACGACCACTTATTTAAATTTTTACTGAGACACCTCCTTCTTCTAGTAGGTAGAATAACCTGATGAAGATATATGATAATGCTGGAGTTTCATTTAAACCATTTAACACTGCTCAAAAAGTGCTAGTTAAGGTTGGATGGTTACTCTTAGTCATAGCTAGCTGTTATGCGATTTGGCGACGAATCCCAAAATATTTTATAGGATCGGTTTATTTGCCTCATCGCTCATGGCTATATTTGCATATCATATGCGGACTTGTTGCGATGATTTGCGGCCCTTTGCAATTTATAGATTTCTTAAGAACTAAAAATATTAATATTCATCGCTCGATTGGAAAGATATATTTAGTCGCTGTATTAGTAGGATCAATAGCTGCATTTTTTTTGGCTTGGGCAGCTCAAAAGCATTTTATTTATGCAACTGGACTTGGAACATTAGCTGTAGTTTGTTTTACAAGCGCTGTTATGGGCTATCATTCAATCCGTAGAAAACAGATAGCTTTGCATCAAAAGTGGATGATTAGAAGCTATATAGCTATTGTTTCTTTCACAGTCTTTCCGCTATCACAAAAAGCTCTTGTTTTTTTGCGTGTTAGTACCGTAGAAAATATCGTAACTTTTCTAAGCTGGTTTTCTTGGATAATACCATTACTTATTTTTGAATTTGCCTTGCAAACAAAAAATCTTAAATGTGTACGTTATCACTAAGACATTCTTTTAACTATTGCTTTAACCAATCGAGTTAAATCATCTGCTGCCATTTTGCCTACCTTAAGAACGGCTTCGTGAGTTAAAAATTCTTCGCTCATGCCACTTGCCATATTTGTTACTGTAGAGATTGCTAACACTTTTAAATTGCAATGTCTTGCGATGATGGCTTCTGCCACAGTCGACATTCCTACCAAATCTGCTCCTAAAATTTTAAAGGCACGAATTTCAGCGGGTGTTTCATAGGAAGGGCCCAATACCGCTAAATAAACACCCGAATGCAGTTTAATATCTAGTTCTAAAGCGACAGCAGAAGTAATTTCGACTAAGCCTTGATCATAGACACGTTGCATGGAAGGAAAACGAGGTCCGAAGAATTCATCATTCGGTCCAACTAGCGGATTTTGACCGGTAAAATTAATGTGATCACTGATAAGCACTAAGCTACCAGGCTGTACCTCCGGCCTTAATGAAGCTGAAGCATTGGTCAGGATCATCGTTTCAACTCCTAACAATCTCAATGCTCTAATCGGATTAAAAACCGCGGCATGGGGATAACCTTCATAGTAATGGGCTCTTCCTTGCATACACGCAACAGGTACTCCGTTTAATGACCCTAATATTAGAACTCCTTTATGTCCTGGCACACTACATTTTTGAAAGCCAGGAATTTCTGCATATGGAAGAATAGTGGCATCTCCAACTTGATTTGCAAAATCATTAAGGCCCGATCCTAAAATAATGCCTACTTTAGGCTTAAAACCTTCTGGTAGTTGTGATTTGATATAATTAGCAGCGTCTAAGGGGCATTCCATAAAAATCTCTCAATTTTAGGTAATAAATAAGAAGTGCAGAATGTTAGCTTGTTAAGCTCTAATCTGCAAAGTATTATCATGTAACCTGGGTGAAACCAGGACATAAATTGGTCGATGCTATACTTAAGTAAGGGAAATTAAGATGATCTTACGTAAACGTTCTTTCATCATAGCAATAACAATGTTGTTCGGGATAAAAAACACTATGGCGTTAGAATTATTTAGTACCAAATTGAAACAAGGGCAAAGTATTCCTAAAGTCTATACCTGCGATGGCAATAACATCTCTCCGCCATTATCTTGGAAGGATGTACCAGCAGGCACTAAGTCGTTGGTATTAATTATGGAAGACCCTGATGCCCCGGCCGGGACTTGGGATCATTGGGTGCTTTATAATATACCCCCTACAACTACTTCACTTGAAGAAAACCTAACTACATTGCCTGTAGGGGCCTCGCAAGGGAAAAACAGTTGGAATAACACCTCTTATGGTGGTCCGTGTCCTCCAGATAGAGAGCATCGCTATTTCTTTAAGCTCTATGCTGTAAACAAAATGCTTCCCAATCAAAGTGGTCTTAATAAACAGGCAATCGAACAATCCCTAAAAGATCATGTCCTTGCAACAGCTGAATTAATGGCAAGGTATCAACGATAAATGTAAGGAGGTAGGTCCAATGAAAACAACTTGGGTACTTATAGCAAATGCTAGTGAAGCCCGCCTTTTTAAGATACAAAAGAACTATCAAAACATGCATTTATTACACGAATTTTTTCATCCTGAGAGTAGAGAAAAAGCGATGAATTTAATTACTGATGCGCCAGGACGCTATCGAAAATCAGTAGCACCAAAAAGTGCTTTTGAGGAGTCTCTTACTCCCAAAAAAATGGAGGCCGATAAATTCGCTCATACCTTGGCTAATATACTTGAGCAAGGAAGAACTAAAAATCTTTACGCAAACTTAATAGTGATAGCCCCAGCACATTTTCAAGGCTTACTAAACAAATGCTGCTCACATTTCGTCATCGATAAAATCGTTGATACTCTTGATAAAGACTATACCAAAATCAAAGAACATGAATTGCCTAAATATCTTAATGGGAAGTTTTTTGGTCGTCTTGCTGCATAAAATATAAAAAGCCTGGATGAAGCACAACTTCATCCAGGCTTTTTTTATGATTATATAAGAATGACGTGATTAGCTT
This sequence comes from Coxiellaceae bacterium UBA6002, assembly GCA_002429595.1. GTDB lineage: Bacteria > Pseudomonadota > Gammaproteobacteria > UBA6002 > UBA6002 > UBA6002. The sequence goes on along the minus strand of DJAM01000148.1, from coordinate 12,971 downwards.
GTAAGCCATCTCCGCCAGTCATCTCGATAAACCTCACTGTATGACCTATTTGTAGATCTTTGAAGTTAGCTGGAACATTACTTTCATGGAAATAATATTCCGTACCATCAGGTACTTCGATGAAACCATAGTCTTCAAATAGACGAACGATTCTTCCGGTACGTTGTGAATGATGATTTTTACGATCACCTCGAATCTTTTGAGCATGATCTTCTAATTGACGTTTCATCGCATTAAAAGAATCGCGAATTGCGACATACAAATCTTCATTGCGATGACTGTTATTATTTACCATTAATACTTTTCCTGGGAGATCAAGTTCAATATTGACTTGAAAAAGTTTTCCTTGATGTTTATTTTTTTGTTGAGCATCGACACCGACTCGACAAAAAGTTATCCGATCATATATATGTTCAAGCTTCTCTGCTTTTTTCCTTATTTTTGCATCAATTGCTGCAGTGTTCTCAATATCTCGAATAGTGATTTCCAATGGCAACATGCGGATACCCCTTTTAAGTTGAAATTGAAATGCAAGAAACTTAGTGCTTCAGAATATTAGGATGAACTAACCGCTCAAAATCCTTGAAAGACATTTTGATTAACTCTTCATGACTTCCAGCATTAAAAGCAATTTGATCGTCCTTGGTTAAAGGCTCTGCGACATACACATCCATATCGTATAAATCACCGAATGGCGGCATAGCGCCGAGCTCACAATCTGGAAACTTATCTTGAAATTCAGATTCACTCGCAAGTTCTACGTTTTTAAGTCCAGTCATCTCCGAGAAACTTTTTAGATTAACTTTTTGATGAGCAGGTTCTACCACCATAGCGAATTTTCCATCAGCTTTGATAATGACAACTTTTGCAAGGTGTTTACCAGAAAGATGGCAAATAGCAGCGATTTCGGGGGCTGTATAAGCAGGCGAATGAGAAATTAAGGAATAGTTAATATCATGATTATTAAGGTATTCTTTTATTGTATTATTTGGCATTGTAAGTAACCTCCTTCAATAAAGGGACCTACTTAATACAATTATAGACTTATTTATTTGTACAGTCGCTAACTATCTTTATTAGTCTGTTCGCTTTAAGGTGGAGACACCTGAAGAAGAAGCAATCAGTAAAATATCAGCTGGACGTTTAGCGAAAATTCCATTCTCTACGGCACCAGTAAATGATTTTAAAAGTCCTTCAGTTTTAACTGGCTCTAAGATATCAAGATTGTAGACGTCTAAAATGATATTGCCATTGTCTGTAACAAAGCCTTCACGATAAACCGGGTTACCTCCGATCTTAACAATTTGTCTTGCAACATAACTCCTAGCCATCGGTATGACCTCAACAGGAACTGGCTCTTGGTTACCAAGGACAGTCACTTTTTTAGATTCATCAATAATACAAACAAACTTTTTAGCAACCGCAGCGATAATCTTTTCGCGAGTCAGTGCGCCACCCTTTCCCTTTACTAAGTAACAGTAATCATTAGCCTCATCAGCACCATCCACATAGACGGAGACTTGATTTACTGTATTTAAATCGTACACAGGAATTCCTAAGGCCTTTAAAGCTGCTTCAGTTGCCTTAGAGCTCGCAACTGTTCCTTCAATGCGATTTTTTATTGGACCTAGTGCTTGAATAAAATAGTTCACAGTACTGCCTGTACCAACACCAATGATTCCCTCTTCAGGAATATATTTCAATGCTTCTTGCGCTGCTTGTTGTTTCATCTGATCTTGATTCATGTTCGGTCCTGTTGAAATTATTGAATTCCGCTATGGCGTAATAAAGCATCAATTGAAGGTGGTCTGCCACGAAATGCGACAAACAGTTCCATAGGATCTTTTGCGCCACCATGTTCTAAAATTGTATCTAAAAATAATTGTCCTGTTTCACGATTGAAAATACCTTCCTCTTCAAAGCGAGAAAAAGCATCGCTTGAAAGAACTTCAGCCCATTTATAACTATAATAACCTGCAGCATAGCCACCCGCAAAAATATGCGAAAAACCATGTTGAAAACGATTGAATTCAGGCACAGGAATCACACAAATTTCTTCTCGCGTTTTATCTAACAGCCGTTGTATTTGCGCATGATCATCTTGGTCATTGAAGTATAAGTGTAAGTGGAAATCAAACATCGCAAATTCTAATTGGCGAACCATTTGCATTGCTGATTGAAAGTTTTTAGCTTTTAACATTTTTTCGAAGAGATCATCTGGTAATGTTTCGCCGGTTTGATAATGCTTTGAAATATATTGAAATGCTTCTTTTTCCCAGCACCAATTCTCAAGAAACTGACTGGGCAGCTCTACTACATCCCAAGGCACTCCATTAATTCCTGAGACTCCGGCATAATCAATTTTTGTTAATAGATGATGCAGACCATGTCCAAATTCGTGGAATAAAGTTTGTACTTCTTCATGATTAAACAGTGCAGGCTTATCACCAGCAGGACGATTAAAATTGCAAGTAAGATAAGCAATGGGTATTTGCAAATGAGAATTTGTTTTTCGTCTTACTCGACATTCATCCATCCATGCGCCACCTCTCTTATTAGATCTTGCATATAAGTCTAAATAGAATTGTCCTCGAACCACACCTTGGGAATCATAAATGGTAAAAAATTTAACATCTGGATGCCAAACTTCTACATTTTTTATTTCTTCAATAGTGATGCCAAATAATTTTTTAACTATGGCAAACAGACCACTGACAACTTGGTCTTCTGGAAAATAAGGTCGAAGTGCTTCTTGCGAAATATCATAACGATGCTCACGTAGCTTTTCGCTAAAATAAGCAATGTCCCATGCTTCGAGTTTATCAATGCCATATTTTTCTTTTGCAAAATTTTGTAATTGTTTAAATTCTTCTCGAGCACTTTTGATACTTGCAAGTGCCAACGAATTCAAAAAGTGCAAAACTTCTTCTGGATCTTTTGCCATTTTTTGGACCAACGAAAGCTCCGCATAATTCCCATAGCCAAGTACTTGAGCAAGTTTTTTTCTAGCAATTAAAATGTCATGCATAACTGGAGTATTGTCCCATTTCTTCGCATTGGGACCTTGATCTGAACTTCGTGTAACGTAGGCGTTGTACATTTCATGTCGAAACTCTCTTGAATTTGCATAGGTAACGACTGCAACATATGAAGGTTGTTCTAGTGTAAATAGATATCCTTCCAATCCCTTCGCCTGTGCTGCCTCTTTGGCAAGTTGTACAGTTAGCTCTGGCAAGCCTGCTAAATCAGCTTCATCAGTAATTAATTTTGTCCAATTCTGCGTTGCGTCCATCAAATTATGTTCAAATTTTGCAGTAAGCAGGGTGAGTTGTTCTTGCAATTGACCATAGGTTTTTTTTGCTTCTGGTGGCAAATTAACACCTGCTAATTCAAAATCACGAAGTTCATTTTCTAATATTTTCTTTTGTGCGAAATCTAAAAGTTGATATTCAGGACCTTCTACCAACGACTTAATTGCAATGAACAAATTCTTATTTTGACCCATTTCAGTAGCATAATTTGAGATCTTAGCTAAGCACTTATCATACGCTTCTCGTAATTCATCATTAGACATCACTGCATTCAAATGTCCAACCACTGACCACATTTGTCCTAGACGATCATCTAAATCTTCAAGCGGTGCCATGAGATTTTTCCAGGTGTGTGCAGTTTTTTGAGACACAAGTTCCGCCACCCTTTCGCGATTTTCTTTTAAAATGGTGTCTAACGCGGGCTCAACATGTTCTGGTTTTATTTCACTAAACGCAGGTAAAGAATTTGAACGTAGTAAAGGATTTGTCATACGTTGTTTTAGTTCCTATTTTTTTATTAGAAATTAATTTGTAATCTGCCATACCAACCATCAAAACTGACATCTTGTTCTTGTTTGATGAAGGCATTGGAATTACTGGTGAAGCGCAAGCTATCTTTCGCATTAAAATAATGATTCATTTGATAACCGCCTTCAAGACTAATTTGAGCACAGTTTTTCAGAGCAATTGTGTAGGCGATTCCGATCTTGCCGTCGACGGCAGGTGCCAAACGAGTTCTTTTCGTTGGGTTTAAGGTTGCTGAATCACCACTTGAAGAAAGCTCTTCGAGACTACTATTGAATGTGCCAACTAGCAAGTCAGTACCAACCAGTGCGACCAGCGAAAAGCCACAGCCAAAACCGAAGTCACCAGCAACACCCAAGCGAGGACCAAATCCGGAGAAGTCATTGCCTTGGTGAATAGCATCAGAGGCAATTGGAATAAGAGTATCGGGACCCACTGAAAAACCATCTAGATAAGTAATCTTGATATTTTCAGTCACTTTAGCGTATGTCAGACCTGCAAAAGCTCTCAGCATGAGGTTATAAAATTTAACTCGTTTACCCATCTCTACATTGCCAGTCTGCCAATTAAAATCTACATTCACGTTGGCATGGTCGGCTGCGATCGGGAAGAAAGTTGGATCAACACTTGAGACAGAGCCAAAACTGCCATTAGTAATAGTCCAAAGCAAACCAAAGGCAGGCGCTGAAGCATGATCAGAAGAACTTGCTTCGTATTGTACAAAGTTAACTGAAATGTCATTAGAGGTCAGTGGAAAGATATAGCCTACATGTGCACGATAGCCAGAAGCAAATTGCGGCGTTAAGAACTGAACCCTTGATCTAGCACTTGGATTAAATTCAAAACCATCTGCAAACACAGGTGGTTCAACCAAATTTGGTACAAATGTTGGTGCAGGATCAACTAAAGCGTAATCAACGTTAACCACATTGGGACGCAAATAGAGATATTCAATCGCTAGCTCTAAGCCACCTTTGAGTTCAGGCACAATGACGCAGAAAGGATCCCGTGGTAAACAGTCTGGTGGGCAAGCACCAAAGCCAAAGACCGACACATTTAAGTAAGGTCCATTGACTGTGATGTCATCAACTTGCTTAACGAAATCAGCAGAATTATTAGTAACATGGCGGAAAGTTGTTGCTGCGTTAAAGTAATGAGCTGCTTTAAACCCTAATTCAACCGTCCATTTGGTTCTTGCAAAAAAATCGAAGCCATAACCAATCGCAACTTTTGTATCTAAAAATGGGGCCACCTGATTTTGTGAGTCTAACGAAGCGCCTAAATTGCCTCCTGGCACTAACACAACATCAGGATCGGCGCCTGTTAAAACACCTGATTCGTAAGTGTTGCTATAAGTTGAGTCAATATTTCCAAAGAGGAAACCACCTGCTAGCTCGGCAATTAGATTGATCCAACCCATCGGAAGCGCCATGTCTATACCAACTCGAGGACCGTAGCCATTGAAACGGCTCTTTGAAACGGCATCAACCCTTCGATAAGTTAACGTCGGATCAGGGATTTCATCGAAAAGCGCGAATGGATTAGTAGTGACATTATCGTAAGTAACATGAAGATCAGAATAAAGACGGGCGTACTCAATCCCTTCAAATAATCTAAACCAGGCTAAATTGTCGGCGCTAATAGCTTGACCTACATCAAGATGCGCCTCGTAATATGTATTTTTCAGATTTGCATGTGCTCGCGTTGCGAACATACCAGTTTGTGTAGGATTAAAAAATGGTGTCACCAGTATAGGCCACACAGTGCCTGCTGCTGGAGCTGTCACTCGTTCTTTATCTTGTCCGTTCAAGCCTTCAAAGTGGAAAGTCATGTCGTACGGAGTTTTTCTGAATATATAACCCAAATCAAACATTAAGCCGTAAGAGCTATCACTTTCGATATTTTTAAGCGTAGATTTAGTGCTTGGCACAAAGACAGGTGGTACAGTTGGATCAACTAGAGGATCGGTAATCAGTGTCGGGGTAGGATCTAAAATCGCAAAATCAGTATGGTTATGATTCATGCGATAATAAATAGCTCCTATACTAAATACAAAACCACCATCTAGTTTCGGAACAGTCACACAGACTGGATCTATCACAACATTATCTGGGCAAGAAATACCAGAAAGCCCCAAAGTTAAATAGGGGCCATCCATTGTAAAATCATGGGGGTTTTTGATGTGCAATGGTGTGTCAACATAAACTGGCGGATCGGTTTCATCAACAAAAAATGCGCCGCCAGCACTTCGATAGGTATCAATTGCATTAAAGAAGTGATTAAACTCGTAGCCAATTTCGATCTCCATTTTGGTGTTAGTTCCGCAGAATGGATATTCGAAGCAGAAACCTAACTTCCCATCTAAATTAGCAACGCAACGATTCGCTGATGTAAGATTAATTACCGTGTTGGCAGGAGCAGAATCAAGTGGCGTGGTCAGTAAAAGATCTTCTGCGTAGTTTATTTCGCTCGTGATCGTACCGACCAAAATCGAGTTAAGTAAATGTCCGGTTAATGCGAAATGTGGCGCAAGGAAATAACTTAAATCGAATTGTATTGCAGGACCGATACCATTGAAGTTACTTTTCTGCTTAACAACAGAATCACCAAATGGCAGCACATCAAGAATACCTGATGCCGCACCATAGTTTGTTTTTAACTCACGATTGATACCTGCATATTGCAAACCTAGTGAGGGGTGAATTCGAAGGCGAGTGCCGGCAACAATATTTTGACCCATCATTAATTTGGCGGAATAAAAATTGGTCGTGTATTTCGCAAATGCTGCATCAGCTTCTGTCGTTTGATCATAAAGCGCAAGAGGCGTCCACAAGGTGCCATCGGTAGGCGCCGTGATCGAGTCATTCACATTCTCATCAAACAAGAAGAAACTAAATTTAATATCTCTGCCAGTATATGGATAGACATACCCGAGATAACCGCCATAACCAAAATTGTAATCTGGACTAATCTCACGAATATTACTATTAGGGCTTGGCAAGAAAGGCAGTGGACTTGTATCGGGAATAACATAGTCGGTCTGGTTATCAAATGACCGGAGCAAGGCACCTGTTAGTCCGAATATGAAGCCACTATTAGTCCTAGGTACTATCACTAGATTTGGGTTTAAGTTTTGCGGAAAAACACGCGTAAAGAAATTCGGCATATCAAAAACGTGGTCATAGTTGGCGACTTCATTTAGAGTCTCGCCAGTGACCAGAAAAGAATCATGCGCTGTAGCAAAAATGGGACTGATATAACCAAGAGAGATAAGCGTTAACATCCATTTTTTCATTATTCTTCCCTAATTTTATTGGAATCTAACAGTCCGGTGATCTGTCATTCCCGCGAAGGCGGGAATGACAGATCGCGGGATGACGTCATGTCATTCGTTCTTTCTTAAGAGTTTTAATACTTTACCTGTGTCAGGTTTTTGACCACGCCAAATAAAAAAGGCCTCAGCCGCTTGCTCCACGAGCATGCCCATTCCGTCCGCTACTCGCTTAGCTCCGTGAGCAACTGCCCATTTTAAGAAGGGCGTGAGCTCCTGTCCATAGATTAAATCGTAACAGAATGTCTCTTTCGTGATGATTTTCGGATCAAACGAAATTTGATTGGAGCTGACTCCCAAACTGGTACCATTAATGACAATATCAAATTCCCCAGTTATGCCGTCTAAAGGTGTGGCAGTGATATTGCCATAGCTGCCCATACTCCTTTCCAGCTCCTTAGCACTCTCTAAGGTACGGTTAGCAATGACAATTTGCTTTGGCACTTGGTTTAGTAAAGGAAATAAAATTCCTCGTACCGCACCACCAGCACCTAAAATTAAAATACGTTTATCGACTATCATGCAATGCAGGTTCTGCATCAAATCTCTAATGAGTCCAATGCCATCCGTGTTATATCCTAGTATCGTGCCATCTTTTTGGAAACTTAGGGTATTGACGGCCTGAGCAATCGTCGCTTCAGTAGAATTAATTGTCGTGAGAGAAAAAGCTTCTCGTTTAAAAGGAAGTGTAATATTGAGACCCTTGCCGCCTCGATCCTGAAAATCCTGGATATATTCTTCGAGCTTGTCTTTCGGCACTTCAATTTTGTGATAAGCAATATCTTGATGAGTCTCAAGCGCAAATTGCTGATGAATAATCGGAGATAGACTATGTGATATCGGATTACCAAATACAGCGTACTGATCAGTCATACATTTAATCCTCAAGAGAGCACATCAATTGGATCAATGTCGATTGACCAACGAACTTTGCGGGCAGAAGGTAGATTTTCAATAATCGACATTTTATCTTGTAATATTTTTTGTAAATAGACGCGTTTTTTTGCTTGTACCAAAAGTTGTGCTCGAAATTTGCCTGCCTTCTTTTCCATTAATGCCGGAATTGGACCAAAAATGCTGATATTTTGATCGTCTAAAAATAATTTGCGGACTTCTGTTAAAAATTCCTGCGCTAAACTTTGATGTGTCCCTTGTGCTCTAAATAATGCCAGATGCGAAAAAGGCGGCAATTCTGCTGATTTTCTTTCCTTTAATAACTGTTCTGCAAAACGGCTGTAACCACTTTTGATTAATTGCAGTAGCAATGGATGCGTTGGATTATGTGTTTGCAAATAAACCTCGCCGGGTTTTTCGCTGCGACCTGCACGACCGGCCACTTGGACGATAAGCTGTCCTAAGCGCTCACAGGCTCTAAAATCGGTGCTATATAGCTGAGTATCGATATCGGTAATGACTACCATCGTTACGTCAGGAAAATGATGACCTTTGGCCAACATCTGAGTCCCAATTAAAATATTGCTCTCACCACTTTGGACATGTGCGAGCATTTTTGCCATAGCTCCTTTCTTGCGTGTGCTATCACGATCAATTCGAGTGATGTGAGCGAGAGGAAAATGATGTGTTAGAAATTTTTCTACCCGTTGTGTCCCCACGCCTAGAAGCAATAATTCTCTACTATGGCAAGCACCACATTTTTTGTTAATTCGATAATTTGTCGCACAGTGATGGCAAATTAAATATTCTAACTCGGCATGGTATGTTAGCCGTGCATCACAACGCGAACAACTCGCTATCCAACCACACTGATGACACAACAAAGTTGGCGCATAGCCACGTCTATTTAAGAAAATTAAAACCTGGCCACCGTTACCCAAATGTTTTTGCATTTGCTCGAGAATAGCAGGAGAAAATCCCTCTTCTAACTTTGTGCTACGAACATCGATGAGATGAAAACTCGGGGCAATGGATTGCCCTGCTCTTACTGGTAAATTGAGATGCAAAAAGCGTTTTTGTTTTACATTAAACAACGATTCTAAACACGGTGTTGCTGTCCCCAAAACAACGGGTACATCTGTTAGCTTGGCACGCATAATTGCTAAATCTCTTGCCGAATAACGAAAGCCAGATTGCTGTTTGAAAGAAACATCATGTTCTTCATCAAGAATAATCAGTCCCAAAGCCGGCAAAGGAGTGAGCACAGCGGAGCGAGTGCCAATAATAATTCGAGCGGTACCATCTGAGGCTAATAACCACGCGTTATTCCGTTCTTTATCGTTTAAGCCGGAATGCAAAATGCTGATCGGTAAATTGAAACGTTCTTGAAACCTAGCCACAGTTTGCGGCGTAAGTCCTATTTCAGGAACGAGAACTAAGGCTTGTTTATTATTTTTTAGAACGGCCTCAATAGACTGTAAATAAACTTCGGTTTTACCGCTACCCGTCACTCCTTCTAGCAAATAAGTTGCAAAACCTTTCTGTCCCGTAATCGCAGCAACTGCTGTTTGTTGATACTCATTCAAAGGTAAATGCTTTTGAACCTTACCGGTAACCATGGTGCGTTTTAGGACATATTTTTTCAGATAGCCTTTTGCGAGCAACGCCGTTAAGGCTTTTTGTTCTCCCCCATTTGCGAGGATCTCATCTCGAGATAAACCATTGGGGTGTGCATTTAATAAAGTCATTATTTTTCGTTGTTGAACCGCATGGCGAAAAGCCTCTTCGGAGGTTTTTGCTCCTAACTCAGTTAAGATAAAAATAATTTCTTCAGGTAAGCTGGCAGGCTGACCATCTCTTAGCAAAGGAGGCAGACTTGCGAAAATGATTTCACCCATTGCATGTTGATAATACTGACTTGCAAATTGGTAAAGCATCATAATCGACTGATCGAACAGCGGAACTGGATCTAAAACGCTAATGGCATGTTTCAGCTTGGCTTTAGGAAGATGACTTTCTGTTTTAATGTTTAATAAGACACCCACCTTCTCTCCCCGGCCAAACGGTACTTTGATTCTAATGCCAGATTTTAGGGCTTGTGGATTAAAAGGCTCAGGCGGCAGATAATCAAACGTTTTTCGAATGGGCGTAGCTAAAGCGACTTGTAAGATACAATTTTCTTTAATTATCAATGGCTTAAAGCCTCCATTAGCTTAGCCTACAGGTTGAAAAACTACTGTTTTTTGTACTATTATTTTATTAAGTGTCCTGTATGGTGTTTATCCCTGAACTAACATGAGAATGGTATGGGGAGTTAGTTCGAGACACGGTGTGCATGTTTACTAAATGTAAAAAGCCTAATGTGTTTCGCAAACTACCAAAGTATACATAAGAGAGCTCAGAGGTGACAACATCGTCGGGACACCCCTAAATCTGCTATAGAGCAGATTTTTTCTATATCCATTTTATCCATTTGAAAACTAATAACAAAAAGACCGCCAATATTAACATCCCCCACAGGGTGATGTCTTGTGCATAGTATGATTGAAATATATTCATGTGTGCAAAATTCATCCCAAAAATACCAGCAATGAGATTTAACGGCAAAAAAATCCCGGAAAGAACCGTTAAAGTACGCATCGTATCATTAGTTCGATTACCAATTAATGAATAATGTAATTGCGTCAGAGTGTCTAACTCATTTTCTAATTGTGTGGTTGATCGAATTACCCTTTTAATATGATCTAATAAGTCATTATATCGAATTGCCAAGTCTTCATTCAGGCCTAATTCATTATCGTGACGCCATTGATAAATCACCTCTATTTGTTCTTCCCCTAAAATACGCAGTTTTCTGGTCTCAGTTTTAAAATTTAGATATTTTCTCCAGTTAATACTTCTAGCTCGAGAGGTATTATCAAATAGCTGCTGCTCCCAGACATTATATTCATCTAATAAAGGTGTTTTTAAAAGTAAAAAGTTATCCACGATTTCGTCAAGGATAATAAACATCAGGTTATTGGGTTCTGTAGGCAGGGTTTTTTTGATATTTTGCAGCTTCTTTTTGATACGACTCATAGCTTCGTCATTTTGATGAAAAGTGACCAGTATTTTTGGAAAAATCAAAAAAGTGATCGCTGTTGTTTGTATTGTTTTAGGCGCAAGCTTGGCGATCAAACTACGGAAAATCAATATATCGTAAGACATCGTCTTTTCATAAAAACTGGGGTGCTGCAAATTTTGACAGTCCCGAATGTGTTCTTCGTTAAGGGTTATGCCATTAATGCTATGAGTTTTCTCCAGCACCTGGCAAAGTTCTTGGGGATCGGCATCGATCCAGATAAAGCTTTGCTCTGATGGCTTTTTGATGTCATCGAGGACTTTGATAGCTGATGCAGATAAAGACCATATTAACATTTATACCCCCTGATAGATCGCATTTATCATATTCTTAGTTTATTATCGTACAAAAAGGTTAGTTCATGGAAAGAATTTATAAACATAGCATTCTTAAATATCATAACAAATCCTATGTTGTTATTGGTTGGCGTGAATGGGTTTCCCTTCCTTCCTTAGGTATTGACCTCATCAAAGCTAAAATTGATACCGGCGCCAGGACGTCGGCGCTACACGCATTTGATATCGAGCCGTTTCAAGAAAACGGCATTGATAAAGTTGCTTTCAAAATTCATCCTATCCAAAGAAACAATGAGGTGACTGTTCAATGCGCCGCCAATCTGGTTGATCTCAGAAATGTTAGTGATTCAGGTGGACATCGAGAGCTACGTTATGTTATCGAAACTACATTAATTATGGGTGGTCTTTCTAGGCTGATCCATGTCACTTTAACAGATCGAAGCTCAATGAACTTTCGCATGCTACTGGGTAGAAAAGCGTTGCAGACCTACTATATTATAGATCCGGCTCGATCATTTCATACCTAGAACAAAAGAGAGTTTTTAATGAGGATTGCAATATTATCAAGTAAACCTAAGCTTTACTCTACGGCTCGTTTGATCGAAGCCGCAGAAAAACGCGGGCATGAAGTGAATGTTATCAATGCCTTGCGTTGCTACATGAATATTGCTCCTAATAAATCCATTATCCATTCCAGAGGAAAGGAACTTCGTCAATATGATGCAGTTATTCCTCGAGTTGGCTCCTCAATTACATTCTATGGTGCCGCAGTTGTTCGACAGTTTGAGATGATGGGAGTTTATTCTGTCAATAACTCGACCGGCATTCTCAACGCAAGAGACAAACTACGTTCTCTGCAGCTTTTGTCTCAAAGTGGCATAGGCCTACCCATAACGGGTTTCGCACATTCTCCAGACGACATTGGTGACTTAATTAAAATGGTTGGAGGGGCTCCACTGGTCATCAAATTAGTGGAGGGCACCCAAGGCATTGGAGTCGTCCTTGCTGAAACTGAAGTTGCTGCAGAAAGTGTTATCGAAGCCTTTTTAGGTATGAAGGCGAACATTTTGGTTCAAGAGTACATCAAAGAAGCTCAAGGCGCCGACCTTCGCTGTTTTGTCATTGGCGATCGAGTTGTGGCCTCAATGCTGCGCCGCTCCAAACCAGGTGGTTTTCGAAGTAATCTTCATCGCGGCGGCAAAGCTGAAGAAGTTAAACTAACTGCTTTAGAAAGGCAGACTGCTTTATTAGCTGCAAGAACTGTTGGTTTACGCGTTGCGGGTGTCGATTTACTACGCTCCGATCGCGGTCCTTTAGTCATGGAAGTTAATTCATCGCCTGGACTTGAGGGTATTGAAAACGCAACTCAAAAAGATGTCGCTAGCATGATTATCACTTACATAGAATCGAACGCGAAGAAAAAACAACGAAAAATGTAAAGAGGCTGTTATCCTCTCAGACTGTCATTCCCGCGCAGACTGTCATTTTCGCGC